>JADGRB010000327.1 GCA_017881315.1 Pseudomonadota bacterium | reverse complement strand
TTGGCGATGCCGATCACGACCGAGAGGACGCCCTTGCTCTTGCCCCGGGCGCCGTTCGACAACGTGCTCTCGAAGCGGTTGAAATTGGTGCCGGCGTCCAGGATCACCCGCCGGGTCTCGGCGACGCGCGCGCCGCCGGCGTCCCAGGGCGCGTAGGTGAGCTCGAACTCCAGGCGGATGGGTCCGCTGGCGAGCACGCGCGAGCCGGTGAAATTCCGGGAGACCTGCAGCTTGCCCGCGGCCCAGATCCCGAGTCCCCCGCAGCCGCGCGACTTGCCGACCGCGTAGAAGTCCGCGCCCTCGCCGTGGTCCTGGTGGTAGTCGTCGGTCAGGTACCAGTCGTTGACGAGCAGCCTCGGCACCCGCTTGACCCAGGTGTCGACGCCGCTCGAGGTGAGGGGATCTTTCTTCCAGGTCTCGAGGCCGGGCCCGTAGACGCGGTGGGCGACCCGGTCGTTCTCCCAGGCAAAGTCGTCGTGCCGCTCGCGCACAAAGCGGCCGTAGACCTTGAACTCCGCCAGCGAGGCCGGATGACGCTGCCCGACCCGCAGCTCGAACCGCTTGGTCTCGCGCGGGCCGAGGTCGGTCTGAAATACGATCTCGTCGGGCGCCTCGTCGCCGTCGGTGTCGACCAGCTGGGAGAGCACCGCGGCGCCACGCGCGTCCACCACCAGCGCCTTGCCGAGGTCGAACCCGGGCGCGATCTTGCCGAGCTCGGCGAGGGTGAGCACGATGGTCTCGCTCGCGCGCGGCGCCGGCAACGGATTCACCAGCGTCACGCCGATCGTCGCGGCGATCGGCACACCGATCGGCACGCCGATCGGCGTGGCGATCGGATTGACGGCGGGCTCTGCCGCCCGCGACCTCGAGCCGCACAGAGCCGTGACGGCGCCGGAGAGCACGAGCCCGCAGAGCAGCAGCAACGAAGGGAAGGTCTTCATGGCTTATTTCCGGAGCTTCGACTATCACGACTTTGAGCTACAATCCCGAGCCTCGCGCAACGAATCCGAGGACCCCGCCAATGGCCAATGTGACTCTCGACTCCAAAAAACTGATCTTCTCGGGCACCGCCGCCCACCGGGGTCGGGCCATCGCGGTCACGCCGCAGAACAGCGGTCTCGCGCATCTGTGCTACGGCCGCATCCGCCTCGACGCCACGTTGCCCCGCGAGAGCTTCGACACCGACAATCGCGAGACGGCGCTCCTGTGCATGAAGGGCGCCTGCCGCGTCACCGTCGGGGCCACCGTGACCGATCTCGAAACCTACGACGCCATCTACATCCCCCGAGGCTCGGCGGTCGAAGTGACGACCACCGGCGAGGTGGACCTGGTGGAGTGCGCCGCCGACGTCAAAGGCGACTATCCGCTGCAGATCGTGCGTTACGCCGACGTCAAGAAGGATCCGGCGCTCAAGTTCACCGCGGGCGGCGCGGCGACCACCCGCGATCTCAACATCATCATCGGCGACAACGTGCGGGCCGGCCGCATCCTGGCGGGCTTCACCCGATCGATGGCGGGCAACTGGACCAGCTGGCCACCCCACGAGCACACCAAGATCCTCGAGGAGGTCTACGTCTACTTCGACATGCCCGAGCCCGCCTTCGGGATCCAGCTGGTCTACACGCAGCCCGACAAGCCCGAGCTGGTGAGCCTGGTGCACGACGGAGACGCCGTGCTCATGCCGGCCGGCTACCACCCGAACGTCGCGGCGCCCGGCCACAGCATCAACTTCATCTGGATGATGGCGGCCCACCGGGAGGTCGAAGATCGACTGTTCGGCGTGGTCAACGTGCAGCCGGGCTTCGACCAATCGGGCTCGGGGCTCGAAGCCAGCCGCAAGTGAGAGGCGCGCCGTGGCGCTAGATTGGTTCAGCCTCGACGGCAAGGTGGCGCTGGTGACGGGCGCCGGTACCGGCATCGGCGCGGCGATCGCCAAGGCCCTCGGCCGGGCCGGCGCGGACGTCGCCTGCCACGCCCGGGGGGACGGGGCCGCCGAGACCAGCGCGGAGATCCGGGCGCTCGGTCGCCGGTCGATCGCGCTCTCCGCCGATCTGTCCGACCGCGCGGCCCAGGACGCCCTCGTCGGCGAGGCCGTCGGCACGCTGGGGCGCATCGACATCCTGGTCAACAATGCGGGGATGATCCGGCGCGCGCCCGCGGTCGACGCCACCGACGAGGACTGGGACCTGGTGCTCGAGGTGAACCTCTCGGCGCCCTTCCGGCTGGCGCGCCGGGTCGGCAAGCTGATGCTCGCGGAGGGCGGCGGCCGCATCGTCAACATCGCCTCGCTGCTTTCATTCCAGGGCGGCATCCTGGTTCCCGCCTACGCGGCGTCGAAGGGGGGCGTAGCGCAATTCACCAAGGCGCTCGCCAACGAGTGGGCTTCGAAGGGCGTCAACGTGAACGCGATCGCCCCGGGCTACATCGCCACCAACAACACGGCCGCGCTCCGCGCCGATCCGACGCGCAGCCGCCAGATCCTCGAGCGCATCCCCGCCGGCCGCTGGGGCGAGCCCGACGACATCGCTGGCGCGGCGGTTTTCTTGTGCTCGGACGCCGCCCGCTACGTCACGGGCCACGTGCTGCTGGTCGACGGCGGCTGGATGGCGCGCTGAGCGCTCGGAACGCCGGCGGCGCTTCATCTGCTCACCAGTTGAAGGTCATTCCGGAGTTGGCGATGTAGACGACCTGCTTTTCGCCCAGGAACCAGACGTCCTCGGCGCGAAAGACGTCGACGTCGACGTGAAGCCAAGGCCTGACGTGGTAGACGAAGACGCCTGAAATACCCATCTGGTATTTGAGGATGCTGTGGGGAATTTGTCCGGTGTTGGGATCGGGCAGGTTGTCCACGTCGTTGAGGAAGACTCTGGTCATCCCCCACCCCGCCCCGATATCCCACTTGGTGAAAACCAGCTGGGATTGCAGGTAGTAGCCGTCGAGCTTACGCGGGTTGCTCAGGGCATCGAGCGAGGCGCCGCTGTTTTCCAGCGCGTAGTTCAAGCCCAGAGCCTCGCCGTAAAAGCCGGCGAAGCCCAGTCGGAGCTTACCGAGCTCCAGCCGTCCACCGTAACCGACGCCCTGGGCGGCCGTGCTCTGATCGATATCGAGCTTGTAGAGCTTTTGATACACGGCATTGCCGAAGAGAACGAATTTCCCCAGGCTCCCCAGCGGCCGCTCGAAGGTCAGCTCGGCTTCTGGACGCACCCACTTGGTTCGTGGCCAGGCACCCTGGAGCTCGATGGGATCGTAGGCCCCCACCGTGAGCTGCAGCCCGCCCAGCACGGGCGTCCCGTAGACGACTCCGCCGGCGAAACCGCTGCCGAGAACGCCGAATCCGATCATGCCGGAGGTGGGACCGTAGGAGTTCACGTTCCCCGGGAACCCGAGCGCCCAGCGGTGCCCATAGAGAATGTCGATGTCCAGGTTGCCGCGTGAAAACAGGGATCTCGCCCGGCCGACCAGGAGACTTCCGAATCGCCCTTCGACCTTCAGGTATCCCTGCCGCACGTCGACCGGGTTCACGTTGTTCTTGATTTGATTTTCGCTCTCGATGTACGCCCAGAATTGCACGTAGGCGGTCACCATCGTCGTGTCGTTGAGCGCTTCCCGAACGCCGATTCCCAAGGTGTTGTCGATGAACCCGCTCCGAATCCGCATGCCTTCCAGCGTGCCCTGGGTCAGCGCACCTACGGGTCCACCGACGACGGGCTGCCGCACCGCCGGCCCGTCCAATCCCCCGCCCTGGATGTCGTGCAGCAGATTCCCCATGGCATCGACGGTATTCCGGGGCAACGCGTCTCCGTAGTAGCCGCTCACGCACGCCCCGGCGCGACCGTCGGTGTAGACGGTCCAGTCACCTTCCTTGGCCAGAACCTTCTCGGCCGCGGCGATTTTCGAAAAACCAAACGCGCAGAGAAAGGACACCCAGAGGACGCAGGTCGTCCCCGTACGCGATCGTGGTGATGTCAAGGAGCTCTCCTGGGGGCTCGGGGGAACGACGCTACGGGGTGCTCACCGATCGCACGTTGAAGAATATCCACTGCGGGGTGAAGGTGTTTTCGGTGTACGGCTGAGTGGAGGGGGGATTCGTCGGCTGTGGCGACAGGCCCGTCAGGTCGACGGTGCGCGGAGTGGCGCAGGTGGACTGATTGTCGATCCCTCCGCAGTTCTGCTGCGCCTGGCAATTCGCGTCGTGCATCACCATCTTGATGGTGCCCCCGCCCAGCACGGGAAGGCTGGTCGTGTACTTCATCACGAAGGTCTCGTGTCGCTCGCAGTACGCGGAGGTCGCCGGAAACGCGTTCAAGAAGTAGACGTTTTCCGTGTGATCCGTGGCCGACGGAAAGGCCGTCACGCCCGGCACCGGGGGGGTCACGTGGATCTCATAGGTGTTCCACTTGCTGTCCGTGGGCGTCCCCCCCGAATACCAGCCGTTGTTGCCGGTTGATCCCTCGAAGTCCGCAATGACCGTCGGAGAAGCGATCGTTCCTCCGTTGTAGCAGCGGCCGCCCAAGATTCCCCTGAGCTCGAGATTGACGGTGTACTGCTGTCCCGCCGTCCCCCCCACGGTGTGCGTGTGGGTCTGGAACACGCCTCTTGAAGCATAGGGCGTCGTCATGTCGTAAGTCGCGGGGCAGGTCGTGTTGTTGTCGCCGACAATGGGGCAGTCCAGCTTGGCACCGGCGCCGGAGGCGCAAGTCCCAACCCACAGATAGCCGTTGACGGTGGGAACGATGGACGAAGCGGTGGGCCCGCCGCCCGCGCCGGCGGTGCCCGTGGTGCCAGCCTTGCCTGTGGTACCCGCGGTGCCATTGGTGCCCGCGGTGCCGTTGGTCCCCGCAGTGCCGTTGGTGCCCGCCGTGCCCACTCTGCCGCCGGCACCCGCCGTGCCGCTGGTGCCCGCCGTGCCCACTCTGCCGCCGGCACCCGCCGTGCCGCTGGTGCCCGCCGTGCCGACGTTACCGGCGGTGCCGCCGTTGATGCCCCCCGCGCCCGTAACCGTCGAGCCGCCCGTGCCCGTCCCGTCGGTCCCGGCGGTGCCGTTGGTGCCCGCCGAACCCGTTCCGGTCGTGCCGCCCGAGCCGACCTCCCCGCCCGTGCTCGAGGAACCGCCGGTGCCCGGGCCCGTCCCGCCGGCACCCTGCGTTCCGCCAGTCCCGCTGACGATCGTCGGTCCCTGCTGCGAACAACCGACGGTGGCGAGAAAAACGGCGCAGGCCCCGCGAACTAGTATGGCTCGGTTCATCTTCAGTCCTCCTCCAGAGCGATCTCGACTCCCGCCTCGACCGACGGCAGGTAATGCCGACGGCGCATGCTGGCGATCACGAATTGTCGTGATGAGTGTCCGGAGCCCGAGATTCAGGCTCTTTCTTGCCGCAGGGAGCATTCGCCTATTTCGGGTCTTCCGTCAACTCGGGG
>JADGRB010000326.1 GCA_017881315.1 Pseudomonadota bacterium | reverse complement strand
TTCTACGTCCGATTGTAGGCAGTTCGCACGGTCCTGCGGCGAGGCATTTGGCATTCTGCATGGGGTGCGGGGAATCGACCCCGCGCCTGTGGGCTCAATTCGTGGCGCGAATTCTGCAGTTCCCTGGCAGCAGGTTCGCCAGAGAGAGACGGTCATGGATCACGGTCTCGAAGTCATTCCAATCTCGTCGTACCGCCGGGCGTCGCCGGCCGGAGTGCGAGCCCACGTCGCGGTCGTGGAGGAGCGGAAGGGTGGCGGATGGGGCGTGGCTCTCGTGGCGGGGTGGATGCTCTTGATCGTTGCGATCGTGGCGCACAACTGGGTGCAGACGGTCGGGAGCATTCGGGCCCTTCCGCCGGCAGAGCGAGCTCAGATCTACGAGCGCGCGCTGGGCGACACCGAGACCGCTTGCACCACGCCCGCGGCGGCCGAGGGCGCGCTCCATGACCACTGCGTGCACCAGGCCGAGTATCTGGTTCTGTTCCCCGAGTGCGACGGCCGGTGCCAGAAGCTGGCGCAGGCGATCCTTCCCCACGCGCGCCGATGACGCGGCCGCGCCGAGCGCGGACGCCCTTGGGCGCGCGCCGGCGCTACTGGGCAGCTTCCGGCTGGCCCACGACCGGGTTTTCGTCGGTCCCTTCGAACCCGCCTTGCAGCTCGCCGCAGCTGGCGCCGATCTCGTCGACGACATGGGTGAGGAGCGCGTGCTCGGAGAGGGGCAGGCCGTCTTTCTCTTGCTGGTCGAGCCAGCGATCGAGCGCTTCGAGCCGCGCGCGGGCAGCGGTCGTGCCGCCGCTGCGGGTCAGCGCGAGACGCCGGAAGAGGGCCAGCGCGGTCCGGAGGCAATAGCGCAGCGAGCGCGGGAAACGCGCCTCGAAGAGCAGGAACGAAACCACGCTCTCGCGGCTCACGCGTCCCTGTTCGCGCCGCATGTAGGCCTCGAATCCCGAGCAGGCGCGCAGGAGTGACAGCCAGAGCGCCGTCTGCAAGAGCGGCTGCTGCCCCTCGGCCGCACCCTGGATGTGGTAGTGCATGTCGAGCGTTCGCGCGGTCTGCCCGACCCGCTCGAGCATCACGCCCAGCCAGAGAAAATCCATCGGCTCGTCGTGCATCATGGTGCTGCGCACCAGGCCCAGACACAGCTGCGTCGACCGGCGAATGTGGCGATAGACCTCGTCGCGATCGTGCAGGTACTGCGCCGCGGCCGCCTCGCCCATGAACCACAGGTACAGCTCGTTGGTCGCTTCCCAGATGTCGTGGCCGATGACCTCGCGGATCGATCGCGCCCCTTCGCGCGCCGCTCGGATCGAATTGCGGATCGAGACCGGATTGTCGGGCGCCCAGGTCATGTAGCGCTGGACCGCGTCGCCGTTCCCGGCCGCGTCGGCGCCCAGATGGTGGGCGAGCTCCGGGTACTGCCCCGAGACGATCACCAGCGGGCGCCAGCAGTAAAGCGGCGGCAGCTCCGCGTCGAAGGCCAGCGTGCGCGTGACTTGTAAAAGGCGCGCGCTGCTCTCGGCCCGTTCGATGTAGCGGCCGAGCCAGAAGCAGTGGTCGGCGACGCGCGAGATCACGACGAGGCGTCCGCCTGCACCCAGGTGTCCTTGGACCCGCCCCCCTGACTGGAGTTGACCACGTAGGAACCGGCGCGCAGCGCGACGCGCGTCAGGCCGCCGGGCAACACCCAGCTCCGGCTCTTGCCGGTCAGGATGAAGGGACGCAGATCGATTCGCCGCGGCTCGATGCGGCGCTCCTCGGCGACCCAGGTCGGGGAGGTGGACAGCTCGATCCGGTGCTGGGCGATGTAGCGGCGCGGCTCGCTGATGATGCGCTCGCGGAACATGTCCAGCTCCGCCGCGCTGGCCTCGGGGCCCATCAGCATGCCGTAGCCGCCCGCTTCGTCGACCGCCTTGACCACCAGCTCGGCGAGATGCGCGAGCACGTAGCTGCAGTCGGCCGGGCGCGCGCAGATATAAGTCGGCACCTGCTCGATGATCGGCTCCTCGCCGAGAAAGAAGCGGATCAGGTCAGGGACGTACGGGTAGATCGCCTTGTCGTCGGCCACGCCGTTGCCGGGCGCGTTGGCCAGCGTCACCTTCCCGGCGGCCCAGGCGCGCATCAACCCCGGCACGCCCAGCATGCTGTCGGGGCGGAAGAACTCGGGATCGATGTAGGCGTCGTCGGTGCGGCGGTAGATGACGTGGACGCGCCGAGGCCCCAGGGTGGTCTTGACGAACACCTCGTCGCCGCTCACGAACAGGTCGGAGGCCTCGACCAGCTCGATCCCCATCGAGCGCGCCAGGAAGCTGTGCTCGAAGTACGCCGAATTGAACGGCCCGGGCGTCAGCACGACGATGGTCGTGTGGGCCGGATCCTCGGGCGACACCGAGCGCAACGTCTCGACCAGCTGGGTCGGGTAGTCGTCGACGCGGCGGACGCCGATCCGATCCATGGCCGCCGGGAAGACCCGCTTGGTGACCAGCCGGTTCTCGATCACGTAGGAGACGCCCGAGGGCGTCCGCAGGTTGTCCTCCAGCACGCGCAGCACGCCGTCGGGGCTGCGGATGAGATCGATCCCCGCGATGTGGATCCGCACGCCGCCCGGTGGCTTCATGCCCCGCAGCTGCGGCAGGTAGTTCTTCGACCCGAAGATCAGCGCGGGCGGGATCAGGTGCTCGCGCACGACGCGCTGCTCGCCGTAAAGGTCGTCGAGAAACAGCTGCAAGGCCGTGAGGCGCTGGACCAGGCCGCGTTCGAGGCGGGTCCATTCGGCCGCGCCGATCACCCGGGGGACCAGGCAGACCGGCATGACCTTCTCGGTGCCGCGATCGTCCGAGTAGACCGAGAAGGTGACCCCGCGCTGCGCGAGGGCCAGCTCGGCCAAAGCCTGACAGCGAGCGAAGGTGTCCGCGTTCATGTTCGCGAGCAGATTCGCGACCATCAGCGCGTGCTTGCGGGTTCCCCCCGCGGCCTCGACCAATTCGTCGTAGGTTCCGTCCAGGGCTCGGTAGCCGTCCAGGATGGTGGACGCGGACAGCCGGGTCGCCTCTTGTTCGATGAGCACCATTGCAATCCTAGAAAACCACCGACTTGCAATCTATCCCAGCGTCGTCCGTTTACGGTATTTGATCCGACTGGAAACCTTTCATTAACCTTGGACACCCTATCGTGACCTCCATTCACGGATCGCCGCACGACACGCCGGGCTCGGGTGACGCGACCGGGCCGGCGGCGCCGCCGCCGGCCGTCACGCCCTGGGACGAGATGCGCGGCGCGGACGGCGCCGTGCGCGAGCACTGGCGGGTGCTGGATCAGGCCCTGCACGCCTTCGGCCCCGGTGAGATGTGGCGACGCTGGGAGCAGGCGCGGCAGCTCATTCGCCAGCACGGCGTCACCTTCAACGTCTACGGCGACCCGCGCGGGCTCGAGCGGCCCTGGCCACTCGATCCGGTGCCGGTGGTGCTGGCGCCCGGCGAATTCGCGACGCTGGCGGCTGGGCTGGCCCAGCGGGCCACCCTTCTTGATCGTTTGCTGGGGGATCTATATGGGCCGCGGCGGACTCTGTCCGAGGGGCTCCTGCCGCCCGAGGTGGTGCTGGCGCATCCCAATCTCCTGCGCGCCTGCGCGGGGTTGACCCCGCCGGGAGGACGTTTTCTGCATTTTTACGCCGCCGATCTGGCCCGCACGCCCGACGGGACCTTGCGGGTCCTCGCCGATCGCACGCAGGCGCCCGCCGGGGCCGGCTACGCGCTGGAAAATCGGATCGTCCTCGGACGGGTGCTCCCCGAGGCCTTTCGCGACTCGAACACGCAGCGCCTGGCCATGTTCTTTCGCCGCCTGCGCGAGACGCTGGCGGCGCTGGCGCCGCATGGGGTCCCGAACCCGCGCATCGTCCTGCTCACCGCCGGGCCGCACAACGCGACCTATTTCGAGCAGGCGTTCCTGGCGCAGTACCTCGGATACCCGCTGGTCGAGGGCGGCGATCTGACCGTCCGCGACGGGCGCGTTTACCTGAAGACGCTGGGCGGTCTGCATCCGGTCGACGTGATCCTGCGGCGGCTGCGCGACGACTACTGCGACCCGCTGGAGCTGCGCGCCGACTCGCTGCTGGGGGTGCCGGGCCTCTTGCAGGCGGCCCGCGACGGCACCATCGCGATCGCCAACGCGATCGGCACCGGCGTGCTGCAGACGCCGGCGCTGATCCCGTTTCTGCCCGGCATCTGCCGCGCCCTCTTGGGCGAGGAGCTGAAGCTGACCTCGGTCGAGACCTGGTGGTGCGGCGAGCCGACCATCCTCGAGTACGTGCTCGAGCACCTTGCCGAGATGGTCGTCAAGCCGACCTACCCGCTCGGACCCACCGATCCAATATTTGGCGCGCGGCTCGATCGCGCGGCGGCGGAGACGCTGGCGGCGACGATCCGCGCGGCGCCCAGCCGATTCGTGGCGCAGCGACACGCCGCGCCCTCGACCGTCCCGGTGATCGAGGGGGACGAGCTCAAGCTGCGGCCGCTGGTGCTGCGCAGCTTCGTGGTGGCCGACGGCGACGGCGGCTATCAGGCGATGCCGGGCGCGCTGGCGCTGGTGGGCGGCGCGAACGAAGCCGACATCTCGATCGCGCGCGGCGCGCGCAGCAAGGACACCTGGGTCATCAGCGACGGCGCCGTGAGCGAGTTTTCGCTGCTCCCCCCGCAGGTGCAACCTATCGAGCTGACCCGCGGCGGCGGCGATCTGCCGAGCCGCGTGGCCGACAATTTCTTCTGGCTCGGCCGCTACGCCGAGCGCGCCGAGGGGATCGCCCGCCTGGGCCGCATCATCTGTCTGCGGCTGGCGGAGCCCCCGGGACCCGGGTCGAGCGCGGGCGTCCTGGCGCCGCTGCTGGGCGCGCTGCAGGCCCAGACGATGGTGGCCTCGGGCTCCGAGCTGCCGCTGGCCGTATCGCCGGCGACCGAGACGCCCGAGCGGCTGGTCCACGATGCGCTCTTCGACGCCTCGCACCCGGGCACGCTCTGCGCGACCGCCCGCTCGATCGATCGGGTGGCCCGCTCGATCCGCGATCGACTGTCCATGGATACCTGGACGGTGGTCTCGACGCTGGCGCAGGAGCTGGGCGAGATGGAGCGGGCGGGCACCGGCGAGCGGCCGATCGTGCTGGCGGCGCGACTCGATCGGGTGGTGATGATCCTGGCGGGCCTCTCCGGTCTGACCTCCGAGAGCATGACGCGCGAGGCCCCCTGGCGGTTCCTGGACATGGGGCGCCGGCTCGAGCGGGCGCTCAACACGGCGCTGGTCATCGAGCGCACGATGGCCGGCATGGGCGCCGACGAGCTGCCGATGCTGGAGGCGCTGCTCGACGCCGCCGACAGCGCGATGACCTATCGGCGCCGCTACCGCGCCACCCTGCAGGTCGCCCCGGTGGTCGATCTC
>JADGRB010000090.1 GCA_017881315.1 Pseudomonadota bacterium | reverse complement strand
CGAGCGACGTCGCGGCGCCCAGCAGGAACCCATGGCCCCAGTCGCGCCGGTTCGGCAGCGATGGCGTGGGCTGGCCAGAGGAGCTGGACGACACGACGCACAGGCTCTCCATCGCCCAGACGAAGCACGCGCAGACCATCGTGTGCGAGAAGCGCGAGGCGGCGTTGAGCAGCGAGTACGGACCCAGCATCGCGAAGAACGGCCCCAGCCAACCGGCAATGGCCCCGATGCGTTCGGATTCATCGCGCGTGGTGCCCAGCCCCGAGGCGATCCGGCGCGACAAGCGCGCGACGCCAACCGCGAGGAGGCCTCCCATGACCGGTCCCGCCAACCAAATGATGCCGAGTCGCTGGAAGGGAGCCATGAAGAGCGGCCAGCCCGGCGTGTATTGGGAGAACGCGTGTCCGTGGTGGCGAAAGACCCAGTAGTTTTCGAACATCGACGGACAAGGCGGGATGGGCGCAGACGCGCGCAGGTGGCCGTAGACGTCCGCCTGGAACGAGTTCGCTACCTCGTCTCCGTTGAACACCAGGCGTCCGAACGCCAGGTTCGTCACCAGGGCCGCGAGGCAGGTCGTGGCGAAGAATATCGCCAGGTCCTGCCGCGCGAATGAACGTTCCGCCGAGGCGGCCGGAGTCGCCCGGTTGGGCGGCGCGCCACGAAGCGCGTGGACACCAATCAGAACGCCATAAAAGAAAAGATAGGCGAACGAAATCTCGGCGTCGGAGTCGCGCAGGTAGTGCGCCAGCGCGTAGAGCGCGCACTGTCCAGCCGCGGCGAGCACGCCAAGAGGGCGCGACCCGTCGAGCAGCGCGGCGATGATCGCCAGCGTCGCCGATATCTGCAGGATCGAGAAATATCTTGGACCCGGCTCCAGATGGAGGACGCTGGCCATCTCGGGGGCGAGCGGGGTGAGCGCGGCCATCCAGATCGCGATACCCAGGAGAATCGTGGCCGACCGTGTGCGGAGCGGGCGGGACCAGATCACCGCCGTGAGTGTGGCGGCGACGGATTGGGCGGCGACGGCGACGGCCTCGGGAAACCTATCGGTGTAGGGCAGGTACATCGATCGTGGTCGGGGTTCCCTACCGCATCCGCTGCAGAATCTGCGCGTTGCGAGCGGTGGGCGCGCCCCGGCGCGCCAGCACGAACGGTTCGCGCACGTCGATCACGCCAAAGGTCCCGTTCTGCACGACCGGGAGCGCGTTGCGTTGCTCGTCGCCTCCGATCGGCAGCTGGAACAGCAGGTACTCGGCGTCGTAGACGCTGAAGCGCAGCGTATACGCGTCGGGGCGGTTCGACACCTGGGGAACGAGATTCTCGGTGGCGACGATCTTCGCGCGGGGCGGCACCTGCGCCAGCAGCCCGCGTAGCGCCCGCCGGTTGGCGAGATCTTGCGCGCTGGTGCCGAAGGTGTAGAGGCCGAAACCACCGCGGACCGTGTTTTGCTGAAAGACGGCGCCGAACTGGTAGCTG
The DNA here is from genome assembly GCA_017881315.1 of Pseudomonadota bacterium. Lineage (GTDB taxonomy): Bacteria > Myxococcota_A > Polyangia > Fen-1088 > Fen-1088 > JADGRB01. The sequence continues at coordinate 15,019 of JADGRB010000090.1, read as the reverse complement.
CACACCAGCGTGGCGGCCGTGAGCGCCACCAGCCAGGCGCGCTGCCGCGCCGGACCCTGCGTGTCGCCGGGCGCGCGCGGCCGTGCCACCCAGACCAGATTCCCCACCATCGCCATGAACAGATAGGTGGTCCAGTTGGCGGTGTACTGAAACGACGTCTGGATGAGCGGCGCGTAGCCGGTGGAGAGCATCGAGAAGAACGTCCCCGGCAAACAACAGAGGAGCCCGATCGGGCGTCGCAGGGCAAAAAATGCGATGGGGGTGAAGATCTCCAGCAGGTAGATCAGCTTGTCCCGCTCGAGGAGCGTGTTGAGCGTGAAGGGCGGATTGGCGATCGCCGTCTTGAGCACCCCGCCGAAGGTGTTTTCACCGCTCGGAATGAGATCTCGGTAGAGGGACAGGAACGCGGATTCGCCATGGTTCACCCGCGGCATGATCACCAGCTTGAGCAGCACGAAAAAGACGGCTCCCACCGCCGCCACCACCAGGCCGGCGCGCGGACGCTGACCGGTGAGCAGCAAGTACGCCCCGATGATGGCCAGACCGGCGGCCACGTCTTCACGAATCGCAAGGGTCAACACGACGGCCACCACCGACAGGACCGGGCGTCGCGCATCGAGCGCGTACAGAGTCAGCCACAGGAAGAAGACGCCCACCGGGAGGTAGTGGAAGTCGTACAGGTTCGCCCCGTGGACCGGCGGGTAGAGCAGGTAGACGAAGGCCAGCAGGCAGGCGATCCAGGGGCTGAGGTGCCGCCGCGCGTACAAGAAGAGCGGAATCGCCGCCGCGCCGACCATCACCGCCTGGATGACCAGCATCGTCTCGGCCCGAGGCGCGATCGCGTAGATCAGCGCCAGCGGGTAAGAGATGAAGGTGGCGTGGGAACCGAAATGGACGGCGGTGGGACCGCCAAGAGGAGACGATTTGAAGAAGGGCCGAGACCAGTGCAGCGCATTCCAGACCAGGTTCTCCTCGAGGCCCAGGTCGAGGGAATAGGTTCGCAGGTTGTGGTGGCTGACAATCGTGACCCAGCCGAAGAACATCGCATACGCTGCCGCGCCGGCGATCACGAGCGCCAGCGGCGCGCGCGCCACCAGGCGTGGATGATTCGCCAGGAAACGACCGAGGGCGGCGCGCGGCCGATGCGACCAGCTCCCGAAGATCCCCAGCGGGGGCGCCAGGAAAGCCGCCCGAGACAGGCCTTGTACGCCCAGCCCGAAAATCGCCGCCATCATCAGCAGCGTGAGATCCCGACCGACCCACACCCGCCAGGACAGCAGGAGGGGCAAGAACCCGATCATGGCCAGGGGCGCCAACCGCCACCCAACGTCGGATACGCGGCGGGCGGCGGCGGCGAACGCGCGGCGCCGAAGGAACAGGTAGATCAGGGCGACGGCACAGGCGGCCAGGCCGGTGCCGAACATGTCACCGAGTATGAAGGTGCGACCGCGCGGGCCCATGTCGTTCGCCGCGGCATACTGAATCAGCCGAGACCCCGCGCGCTCCGTCCAGACGCAGAATCCCAGCGAAACGCCTTCGGCGAAGAGGAGCCCGAGGCCTCGCACCGCCAGAGTCAATGGCGGTAGATCGCCGGCGGCCATCCAGGTGGCGGCCGGCGGCTGGTCACCTGCGACGGGCCGGATGGGTTCACGCGGGGGTGCAACCCGCTGCGGCGGCTCGGCTTCGCGCGACAACCCCACCGCGCGCGCCGGCTCTACTTCACGCGCCGGCCCGGAACCTGGCGCGGTGTCGCGTGGCGGCGTCGGGGGCCCCGGCAGTTCCTCGGGTTCGCTCACTGGCCGAAACGCTCTGGTGCCATCAATAAAGCGTGGAGCGCCATGGCGGAGCGGACGTTAGCTTGGAGCCGAACCCGACGCAAGCACGCCAGGGCCGATCACGGTGGGCTGGGCAGGCCCGGCCCTGGCGGCGGCAGTTTCGGCGCCGTCGACGTCGCCGGGGCGACGTTCACCTCCTCACCGATCACGTAGAGCGGCCGGCGCTTGACCTCCCCGTAGATGCGCCCGATGTACTCGCCCAGGATGCCGGTCATCAGCAGCTGCGCGCAGGTCCCGAAGGAGACGGCGATCATGATGGTCGTCCAGCCGGGGACGACCTGGTCCCGGGCCGCCTGGACGATGGCCCAGACCGCGGTGCCGACGGCGATCAGGCCAGCCATCACACCCAGCCAGGTGGCGATCCGCAGCGGGACGATCGAAAAGGAGGTGATGCCGTCCATGGCGAAACGCAGCATCTTGCTGAAGGGGTACTTGGTCTCGCCGGCGAAGCGGGCCGGGCGTTCGTAGGTCACGGCCGCCTGCTTGAAGCCGACCCAGGCCACCATCCCGCGCACGAATCGGTGCTGCTCGCGCAGCGCCCGCAGCGTGAGCACGACCGGCCGGCTCATGAGGCGGAAGTCGCCCGCGTCGGCGGGGATCGAGATCCCACCCAGCATCGCGCGCAGCACTCGATAGAAGATCGCCGCGGTGGCGCGCTTGAACCAGGTCTCGCCGTGGCGCTTGGCGCGCACGCCGTAGACCACGTCGAACCCTTCGCGCCAGCGCGCGACCATCGCGCTCACCACCTCGGGCGGGTCCTGAAGGTCGGCGTCCATCACCACCACCGCCTCCCCCTCGGCGCGGTCGAGGCCGGCGGTGATCGCGAGCTGATGGCCGAAGTTGCGCGAGAAGGAAACGATCTTGTAGCGGGGCTCGGAGGACGCCAGCTCCTTGAGCATCGTCAGGGAACCATCCTTCGAGCCGTCGTTCACGAAGACGACTTCCCATTCCCGCCCGACCTCCTTGAGCTCGCCCAGGAAGGTCCGCAGCCGCCGATCGAGCTCCGGGATGATCGCCTCCTCGTTGAACACCGGGATGACCAGGGAGAGTGTGGGACGCTGCATGTGCGGCACACTTTACAGCGAAGTCCGGGTCTCGGCGCGCAAGCCGCAAGTCGTCAAACCGGCGCCCCGCGCTCTCGCTGTCGCGTAGCCGTCCCTCGCGAGCGTTTTTCATTGAAGGACAGCGGGCGGACATGGACACTTGCGGTGGAGGCGATCGAAGATGAAGGGCCGGGACGTAGCCGACGAAGCCTCCGACGAAGCTTCCGACGATGCGTCGGATGTGCGGGCGATTTATCGGCTGCACGCGCGCTTCGTGTGGCTCAGCCTGCAGCGCCTCGGCGTTCACCTCTCCGATCTGGACGACATCGCGCAGGACGTGTTCGTCATCGTTCAGCGGCGGCTGGACACCTTCGATCGACGCGCGCGGGTCACCACCTGGCTCTTCGGGATCTGCATGCGGGTGGCCGCCAACTACCGGCGGCGACGGCGTTGGACGCGCGAGCTGCTCTCCGGCTGGGCGGACGACGATCGGCCCGCCCTGCTGGTCGCGGCCGACGACGTTCTGGTCCGCCGGGAAGAGCGGGAGATCGCGGAGCGAGCGCTCGACCACCTGGACGTTGCCAAGCGCGCCACCTTCGTGATGTTCGAGATCGAGTCGCTCTCCTGCCCGGAGATCGCTGAGCTGATGAACGTGCCCATCGGCACTGTCTATTCGCGCCTGCACGGCGCGCGTCGTCAGCTGGAGAAGACCATCGCCCGCGATCTCAAACGGCGGCAACGGGGCAAGACTCGAGCTCCCGGGCCGCAGATGCCTCCCGCCTTCGCGAGTCGACGCCCTGGCTGGCGGGTCTCGTAAAGCCGGACGCCAAGCGGCGTCCGGCGTCCACCCGCCGCGGCCTCCCGATCGAGACTAGCCCCGACGCTCGCGGCGGCGCACGACCGTCAGACCCAGCAGCGACAGCATCCCGATCATCGCGAGGTTGCCGCTGCCGCCCGCGCCACCGGTCTCGCATGAGCAGCCACTGCCGCCGGTGGTCGATCCGCCTGTGCCGGTGGCGGTCCCGCCGCCAGCTCCGGTGGAATTCGATCCGCCGCTGCCGGTGGAAGAGGCCCCACCAGCGCCGGTGCTCGCGGAGCCGCCGGTCCCGCTGCCATTGCGTCCACCCGTGCCCACCGAGGTGGCACCTCCGGTACCAGTCCCGATACCACCGGCGGCGCCCCCGGTTCCGGTTCCGCTGACACCGGCCGTTCCGGTACCTATGGTGCCAGCCGTTCCGGTTCCGACGGCGCCGGCCGTTCCGGTCCCGACCGCGCCGGCCGTTCCGGTCCCGACCGCGCCGCCGCGACCGCCGGCCCCCGAAGCTCCAGCCCTACCCGCGGCTCCCGCTGCTCCGTTGGTTCCCGCGGCGCCGCTCGTTCCCGCCGCGCCGTTCGTTCCCGCCGCGCCATTTGTTCCCGCCGCGCCGCTGGTTCCCCCCGTCGCCCCGTATTCGTACGCGCCCAGGTCGGGAGCCGAGCCGACGTAGGGGAGACTCACGTTCGTCCCCTTGTCGATCATTCGGCTGCCGGCAGTCAGATGCATGAAAGCGCAGGCTGTCGGCATGCTGCCGTCGGCCGCGCGGGGGCCGGTGCAGCCGGTGTCAGAGATGCTGGCAAAATCGCTGGCCGCTGGGGTAATGCCCAAGTCCCAGGTATTGAAAGAGGTCATGACCCCGCCCATGTTGGAATTCTTGTCGGGGTAGCCGATGTTGTTTTTCATGATGTGGGCAAGCGAGCCACTCAAAGTGATTGTCCCGGTCACGTTGCCCGAGGAATCAAAGCTGCTCGCCAGCATGTTGTACTGGGTCCCGTTGTTGTACGACGTGTTGTTGTACCAAGTGTTGCCGCCGGTAGAGTGGTTGGCGTAGAAGCCCGCCGCCAAGTTACTCCAGGCTACATTCTGTTGGACCAGGTGCCGGATGCCGGTCTGGCTGCTCCCCATCTTGAACCCGTTGCCGTTGCCGGAAGAGCCGTGGCCATTTTTGAAGGCCCAGCTGTTCTCGACGGTCACGGGAACCTCTTGCGAGATGAGGTCGTACCCGTCGTCCGAGTCGTTCCAGGCACGGCATCCCCTGATGACGGTGCTGGGGCCGGTGGTTTGATAGTGAACGCCGAACCCGTCGCCGTTCTGGCCATCCCCTTGGCTGCCGTTGACGTCGTAATTGTCGTGCGAATCGCAATTCAGAATCAGGTTGCCGCCGGTGCCGGTGTCCACGAATAGCCCCGGCCCGAAGCCGTGGTGGATGTTGAGCAGCTCGAACGTGTTGTTGCTCGCGCTCTTGGTGCGCAACAGGGAGTAGGAATGGGAGCCGCTGGTTCCGACCTTACCGTTGGCGATCTCGAGTCCCCGCAGATGCATCCAGCTCCCGGTCACGGTGATGGCTGGATGGTCCGAAGTCTGGCTGGCCAACGAGAAGTTCGAGAAATCGAGAATAGGCACCTCGCCCGTATACGCCCAGATCTTGGTGCGATTGGTGTCCGAGGTTCCGCTCTTCGAAAGCGTGATTTGAGTCGTGCAGTTGTAGGTTCCCGCTCGCAGCAAGATGGTGTCCCCCCCCGTGGCGGTGTCGTTCGCCTTCTGCAGGGTGGCGAAGGGTGCCGCCATGGTGCCGGCATTCGAATCGCTGCCGGTCGGCGCCACGTAATAGGTGTTCGCCGCCCTTGCGGAGAGCGAGCAGAGGAGAACCACCAGGGCGCTGGCGCTGCCGATCGTCAATCGTCTAATTGTGTTCATGGTTGCTCCTAGTTGGCCGACCAAGTACCAGCGCCCACGTCGAGCTTCCAGCTGACCTCGTACGTCGGCAGGGAGATGAGGGGTGTCGAGGCCGAGCTGAAGACCAAAGGTTGAAAGACGTAGGTCGCCAGGTTGTTGTGCTGCCCTGGGTGACTGGTGTCCTGGTTGCCGTACCAGTGATCCCCCCAGTAGACGTAGGTCGAACCGGCGCTGCCCACGACGGGCATGACCCAGGTGCTCTGGGTCATCCAGGTCAGCTTGCCCACCGGCGCGAGATATCCCTGGTAGGTCCAGGTGCCGGTCATGGAGGTCGCCGTCGAATAGAAGTCGTCGTTGGCGCGCCACCCCGTCTTGTCAGAACCGATCCAGTAGAGCGTGTTGCCGGCCCTGAACACGGTCGGCCCCTCGATGCCGCCGGTGGTTCCATTGACGATCGATCCGACCGACTTGGTCGACGTCCAGCTGTGACAGTCGGCCGCCAAGGTGTAGATCACGCCGCTCTCGGTGATGACGTAGCCGACGCCATTGTCGGTGAGCGCGCTCATGTCGCTGTGGGCGGCGATCGTTCCGCCCGCGTTGGTCAAGGATCCCTTGAACGAATACTGGCCGTTGACGGTCGCCGAGGTCGCATAGACGACCTCCTTGTCGACCTGGTAGGTGGTGTCGGCGGAGTGGGCGTAAAGGACGAACTCCCCCGTGCTGGGGCACTTGATGATGTGCGGCCGCTCGCCCTTGCGGTTGGGTCCGAGCTGGCCGCTCGCCTGTTGCGGAAGGATGATCCCCTCGTTCTTCCAGGTCGCCATGTTCTTCGACGAATACATGGAGAAGCCATTGAAGTTGTTGTCGGTGGTGGTGCTGAGGAAATACTCGCCGTGCATATAAAACGTGTCGCAGACCTTGATGATGCCGCCCCCGTGCGCGTTGACCAGGTTGCCGTCCGTGTCCTTGAACCCGATGCCCGGTGGATCTGGCGGCGAGATGTTCATGGTCGTGACCGGATCGGTCAGAACGCCAACCTGCGCTCCCGCGGCGACGGTGCAGCTTGCGTTCCCGCCGGCGCCGGCCATTCCGTTGGTACCCGCCTGGCCCGTGTTGCCGCCTCCGGTGCCCGCGCCGCCCCGCCCGGCGTTCCCGCTGGTGCCCGCCGCGGCGCCAGCCGCCCCGCCACGCCCACCCGCACCGGCGGTTCCACCCGTGGTGCCACCACGCCCACCTGCGCCGGCGGTTCCACCTGTGGTGCCGCCGCGACCGCCCGCGCCAGCGCCTCCGTTGGTTCCGGCGTTCCCGTTGGTTCCGGCGTTCCCATTGGTCCCCGCGCTGCCCGTTTGCCCCGCGCCGCCCACTGACCCGCCGGCGCCTGTCGACCCCGCGGTCCCGGTGGTCCCGGCCGATCCCGTTCCACCCCCATGTCCCGCCTGACCGCCGGAGGTACCCGCCGAGCCGGTATCTCCCGTGTCGGAATTCGCGCAGGCGACGAGCACCGAGCAAGTCAACGACAGGACGCACCTGAAGACCAGCTTCTGTCGGTTCATAGGGTATTTGTCCGGGGGGTTGAGGTGCATTCTCCTCGAAATACTTCTCCGCGAGGTGCCCAAGACCCACTACTCAAGGGGCATACCTGCCACGACTGGTGCATCTTTCGGAAGAACTTGAAGGCTTCCCGGGGGTTCGACATCAAAATGGTGACCACATGCGCCAACCCCGAGGCGATTCGGACGAAGGATTTCCCGAATTGCGACATCGATACCATCGGGAGAATGGGAACAAGATGAGCGCCACGCCGAAGCCCGCCTATCCCCTGACCCGCTTTGCGGCGATCGGCTTCGCGCTATGCGCGGCCTGCTCGATAGCGGGCTGCGCCAATAACGATACGGCGGGCACCGGCGGCGCCGGTACCGGCGGGAACCAGACCGGAGGAGCCCAAGGCGGAGCGGGCACGACCGGCCAGGGCGGCGGGGAGATCGCGGGGACCAGCGGCGGCACCGCGGGGACCAGCGGCGGCACCGCGGGGACCAGCGGCGGCACCGCGGGGACCAGCGGCGGCACCGCGGGGACCAGCGGCGGCATTGGCGGGCGCGGCGGAACGGGTGGACGTGCGGGGACTGACGGTAGGGCGGGAACCAGCGGAACCAGCGGTGGTGGTCCCGCCGGGACAGCCGGCGGTGCTGGCTCGACGGGACAGGCAGGCGCGGGTGGCCAGAACGCATGCCCGGGCTCGACCTACGACGCGGCCTCGCCTCCGACGACGCTGACGCTCTCGGGGAGCCTGGACGCGCACGATCCGGCGGCGTACGTCTCGGGAAGCACGATCTATCTCGCAGCGACCGGGCTCATCGGCAAGACCTCGACCAACCTCACCACCTGGAACGCGACCGCGGCCCCGCTGCTGCTGCCGCCCTGGGCCAAGACCGCCACCTCCGCGACCGGCCTTTGGGCACCGGACATCTCGTACTTCGGCGGCGTGTACCATCTCTATTACGCGGCGTCGACGTTCGGCAGCAACAAGTCGTGCATCGGCCAGGCGACCCGCGCGGCGCTCGACAGCGGGAGCTGGGCGGATCAGGGGATGGTGCTCTGCTCGAACATGGGGGAGACCGACAACTGGAACGCCATCGATCCGAACGTCGTCGTCGACGACGCGGGTACGCCCTGGCTCGAGTTCGGCAGCTTCTGGAGCGGGCTCAAGATGGTCAAGCTGAACTCGACGGGCGCCCGGGCCGACACGACGCTCTACGCGCTCGCGAACGGACCAAACGGCGGGGGAAGCCTGGAGGGCGGCTGGATCTACAAGCGCTGCGGGTACTACTACCTGTTCTCATCCTGGGGCTCGTGCTGCAGCGGCGCCTACGACTACAACATCCGCGTCGGGCGTTCGACGACGGTGACCGGCCCCTACGTCGACATGGCGGGCAAGTCGCTCATGTCCGGAGGCGGCACCTTGCTGGTGACCGGGAACGCGAGCTGGGTCGCGCCCGGCCACAACGCCGTGATCACCTACAACAACAAGACCTACAACATCTATCACGCGCTCAAGGGCAGCTCGGGCGGCGCCGCGACCCTGCGCATCTCCGAGCTCGCCTGGGATGCCAACGGCTGGCCATACTCGGGCGGGCCGTAGCCCCTTCGTCGTCGCGTCTCAGGTTCCGGCACCGCCGACGGTCCCGCGGCAACGGTGTTTCTCAAGCTGCGTGACAGCTGACGGTGAACATGTGCTGGTGCTGGTCGACGGTCGTTGACGTCACCGTCACCGAGCCGCCGGCTTTGATCGTCGCCAGGTCCGCCACAGCCAGGGTGATCATGTGCATGTGGTTGTCGGCCGTGGCCGGCGAGGTCGTGAAGGTTTGATCGGTCGTCGCATTGAGCTTCGCCGCCGCCACGGTCACGGTATGGGTGTGCATGTTGGCGTCGGCAACCATCATTTCGGGAAGCGGATCCGCGCAGGCGCCCGGCGCACCGCCCCCACCCGCTCCGCCGCCGCCGTCCGTCGGATTGGGCGTCGAGCTGCTACAGGCGACGCCGGCGACCGCCCCACCGACCAGCGAGAGGGTCAAGACGAAGAATTCTTTCCGGTTCATCGAATTGAGGTCCATGCCGAGGATTTACTCACTGCGATCCAGGTCGGCAATGCGAAAATCCGACCGATGATCGTCGGTAAGTTTGCTCGATTTCGAGGCGCGGCATCCTCGATGCTCGACGACCGAAGCGGCAAGATGGTCGTCAACCTCGCCCGCCTCTGAGGAGTCCGACCGCCGTGTCGCACCTCGGGTCCGGCCGCACACATGTCGCAGGCGCCGTTCACGGCGGCGGGACCCGTACCTGACTCCGTTGTGACTGAGGCGTTATCCGTTGCTGACAGGGCCCGACCCATAAATAATGGGTGGATACTCTCGCTGGTGTTGCCGTCGCTGCGCCGCAATCGTGGACCCGGTACGTCCGGGTCACCACGGTGTTGTTCTGGTCGGTCCACCTGGCCGCCCTGATCGGGATTCTTTACTGCGGCTGGTCCTGGCGCGGCCTGGCCCTGGCCGGCGGCTCGTACTTCGTGCGCATGTTCGTGGTCACGGCGGCGTACCACCGATACTTCGCGCACCGGGCCTTCAAGACCTCGAGGCTGTTTCAGTTCATCCTCGCGCTCGGCGCCCAGAGTGCCGCCCAGAAGGGGGTGCTCTGGTGGGCCAGCCACCACCGCTGGCACCACAAGTACTCCGATACGCCGAAGGACGTGCACTCGGCCAAGCTGCGCGGGTTCTGGTATTCGCACATCGGCTGGATCGCCCGCGAGGACTGGACCGAGACCGATCCGGCGATGGTCTCCGATCTCTCGAAGTTTCCGGAGCTGCGCTTCCTCGACCGCGCCAGCATCTCGATCTTGCCGACGGTGGCCTTGGCCCTCGGCTTTCTCTTCATCGGGGGGGTTCATGCCCTGGTCTGGGGCTTCTTCGTCTCGACGGTCCTGCTCTGGCACGGATCGTTCTCGGTCAACTCGATCGCCCACCTCGTCGGGCGGCGGCGCTACGCGACGGCCGACGACTCGCGGAACAACTGGTGGCTCGCGATCCTGACCAACGGCGAGGGCTGGCACAACAACCACCACCACTACCAGAGCTCGGCCAACCAGGGCTTCCGCTGGTGGCAGATCGACGTGACCTACTATCTGCTGCGCCTCATGGAGGTTTTCGGCCTGGTCTGGGACCTGCGCGTCCCCCCGCCCGAGGTGGTGGCACAATAGAGGTGTGATCCGATCCCCGACCACGACCTTTCTGTACCGGGCGCGCCTCATCTTCATGCTGGCGGCGCTGATTCCGACGGTGCTGATGACGGCCATCGGAATCATCCTGGTCGCCACCGGCGGCGCAAAGTTTGTCGGGGTGGTAGCCGGAATCCTGGTGCTGGCGTTCTGTGCGACGGCGCTCACCGGATACGTCATGGGAACCATCTTCGTCACCCGCGGCGCCAGCCTGGCGGCGGTACAGAACGAGTTCCTCTCCTCGGTGTCACACGAGCTGCGCACGCCGCTCACCTCGATCCGGATGTTCATCGACACCCTCCGGGAAGGGCGGGTCCAGGATCCCGCCGAACGGCAGCGCTGTCTGACGGTGATCAACCAGGAGCTGACCCGCCTGGACGGACTGGTGGGGAAGCTCATCGAGCTCTCCAAGATCGAGTCGAGCCATGCGGCGTTCGACCGCCGTCCGCTGCTGGTTTCCGACATCGTCGAGGATGCGCTGGCGTCGTTCGAGGCCATCAAGTTCAGTGGCAACGTCGAGCTGCAGGTCAAGGTCGACCCAGGGCTCGTGGTGGTCGGCGACCGCGCAGCGCTGGCCCAAGCGCTGGGAAATCTCCTCGGCAACGCCTGGAAGTACACCCGCCCTGACGACAAGAAGATCGAGGTCGGCGCCACCGCGGACGCCAAGCACGTCTACATCACGATCACCGACAACGGCGTCGGCATTCCCCGCGCTGAGCAGGCGGTGATCTTCGAGAAGTTCCAGCGCGGCTCGGCGGGGCTCGACGGCGGCAGCCCAGGGAGCGGCCTGGGTCTCGCCCTGGTGCGGGCCGTGGTCAAGGCACACCACGGGAAGGTGGACGTCCGATCGGAATCCGATCGGGGGGCGCGCATGCGCATCGTCCTGCCCCGCTCGTCGGAGGCGCCGTGACCGAGGCGGAGGCGAAGCCGGATCCGCTGGTGGCGGTCGTCGAGGACGACGCCGCGATCGCCGAAGGGCTGGCGCTCAATCTGAATCTGCAAGGCTACCGGTCGACGGTGGTGGGCGACGGGGAAACCGCGTACCAGATCATCAAGGACGACCGGCCGGATCTGGTGCTGCTCGACATCACGCTCCCGAAGCAGAGCGGAATCTGGGTTCTCGAGCGGCTGCGCGAGGAGGGCAATCAGGTGCCGGTGATCGTCCTTTCGGCGCGCCAGAACGAGTTCGACAAGGTGGCGGCGCTGCGACTGGGCGCGGACGACTACGTCACCAAGCCCTTCGCGCTGGCCGAGCTCCTGGCGCGGGTCAACGCCGTTCTGCGGCGGGCACAGCTCCGCAACGCGCCCACCGAGCCGCGGCTGCCGTCGCCGAGTGCCCAGCCCGACGCGGTCTTGCGGTTTGGCGCCGTGGTCGTCGATCTCGGGACGCGCACGGTGACCCGCTCCGGCCAGGCGGTCAGGCTGACGCACCTCGAGTTCGAGCTGCTCGCCTTCTTTTGCCATCACGCCCGGCGCGTGTATTCGCGGGAGGAGCTGCTGCACGAGGTCTGGGGGGTGCGGCACGCCGGTCAGGCCCGCACCGTCGACAACTTCATGGCGCAGCTGCGCGCGAAGCTGGAGGAGGATCCCGATCGGCCCCAGCACCTGCTGACGGTGCGGGGCAGCGGCTATCGCTTCCTTCCGGAATCATCGTAGCTAGTTTGCCGGCGCGATGGGCCGGTTCCGCGACAAATTTCCGAAGACGGCGACCTTCATCCAGCGCCTCTATGTCGCCTACGATCACGACCGCGTGGCCGACAACGCGGCCGCCATCAGTTACTACTTCGTGTTCTCGCTGTTCCCGTTCCTGTTCTTTCTGGCCACCCTGACCGCCTACATCCCGTACGTCCAGAGCTCGGTCGGTGCGCTCCTGGCCCGGGCGCAAGACATCCTGCCGCCGCAAGCCATGGCGCTCATCGACAAGCACGTCGGTGGTCTGGTCACGCAGACCCGGCCGCGCCTGCTCACCCTCGGGCTGCTGGTGACGATCTACTCGGCGTCGCGCGGCGTGGACGGGGTCCGCAAGGCCCTGAACCTCGCCTACAAGGTCAAGGAATCGCGTCCGTTTTGGCGAACGGAGCTGATCGCTTTCGGAATGACCCTCGGAGGGGCGCTGCTGGTCCTGATCGGAGTCACCGTCCTCATCCTGGGGGGCAAGGGCGGCCTCTGGCTGGCGCGAGAGCTCGGCCTCACGACCGCGTACATCCTGGTCTGGGGCCGGCTTCGCTGGCCGGTCACCATCTCCGCGATCGTCAGCTGCTCCGCGCTCGCCTATCATTTTCTGCCCAACGTCGAGCACAGGTTCCAATTCTTCACGCCGGGCGTGGTGGTCGGTACGACGGTCTGGCTGCTCGCCACCATCGGCTTCGCCGAATATGCCGCCCACCTTGGCAACTACAACGTCACTTATGGCTCGATCGGCGGCGTCATCGTCCTCATGACCTGGTTCTACATTTCAGGTTTCATCTTCCTCATGGGCGGTGAGATCAACGCAACTTGGGAAATCGGACGATCCGGACGATCCGGGCCATCCGATGGTGAGGCTGGCCCGACCTCGGACACCTAGCTCGGACCGGGCTTGCTCCCCTCGAAGGGAACGGTGGCGGCGTCGGCGGGATCCTCGGCGTCGGATCGGCGAACGCTGTCGGCGATGTCGAGCGCGATCCCGGCCGACGTCCTCGCACCCGCGCCCGCGGCCAGCTCGGCATAGAGGCTCTCGACCCGATCGTCGCGCTCGCGCAGATGCGGATCGATGGCGCCATCCCCGGGCAACTCGACCCGGAGCTCCTCGATCACCATGCGTATGCCGGCCGCCACCGGCAATGAGAGCAGCGCGCCCATGACGCCCATCAGCTTGGCCCCGATCAGCAGGGCGAGCGTCAGGGCCCAGGCCGGAAGCCGCAGCACGTGCCCGTAGACCCGGGGGATGATGATTCGATTCTCGAGCTCTTGGTAGATCACCACACTCACGACCACGGTGACGACCATGACCGTTCCCCGCGGCAATGTCGCCACCACCAGGGGAATGGCGCCCAGGATGCCGCCGATGAGCGGCAGAATGTCCGTGATGCCGGCGAAGACCGCCAGGGGCAGCGGATTTTTGACCGCACAAAATCTCAAGAGGACGTAGGTGAAGAGTCCCATCAAGGCCGAGGTGATGATCTGGCCACGCATGTAGCCGCCCACGATGGTCTCGAGGTTCAACGTGATCCGCGCCAGGCGGATGTGAAACCGCCGGGGCACGAGCAGATAGAGGGCCGCCTGGGTCGTCGACGGGTCGGCCAGAATGTAGAAGGCCAGCGCCAGCGTGGTCAGTCCCCACCCGAACGTGGTGATGATCTGCGAGGAGTACTCGAAGGCTATTTTCCCCGAGGGAACCAGGTCCTGCAGGTTGGCCGCCTCGACCGCGCGTGCCAACGGCCAGGTCAGATGGGACCGGCCGAGCCGCTCCGCCAATCGCTGCTGCATGAGGGGCGCGCCGTCGATGAGCTCTCGCACCTGCGCAAACAGCGCGGGCACGGTCAGAAGCCCGATCAGCACCAGGAAGCCGATCATGGCCAGGAATACCAGGACGACGCTGCGCGTCCTGGCCAGACCCCGACCCTCGAGAAACCCGACCAGCGGGTTCAGTGTTCCAACCAGGATCAGCGCGCCGACGGCGGAAAGGATGACCGGTCCGAGCAACGCCGCTATCCAGACGGCGGCCACCAACAAGAGCGCAAACAGGATCCCGCGGTCCGTGACCGCGATCCGTCGTGGTCTCACGGTGCCCGGTCTGGCGGGCTCGCTCACGTCAAATCGACCACGTCAACTCGACTTCTTGCCGCGAACGACGTGCAACAGGACGCTGATGATCGCCAGGACGATGAGAATGTGAATGGCGGCGGAAGCGACGTGGAACAGCCCAAATCCGGCGATCCAAGCCAGGCCCAGAATGATTGCCAGCAATAGAAACATGGGTTCCTCCCAGAACGAGTTCGTGAGATTCTTCATGCGCCGCTGTCGCGCGGGGCATGAATGACCGCGACGGCTTTTTCCGTCCCGTTCGTCGAAAAGGTAACTACGGCTGAGGCGTCCACAAGAGGCCTGAGACTCAGTTCTCGTTTCGATCGGGAAACGAGAGCTAGGCCGCCACTCGCGCAGCGATGACGGGGGGCCGCGTCGACGCGAGCGTTCGCTCGACGTCGGACCGCGAAATGCTTCCCACCAGAAAAGGACCGGCCGCCACAGGAAAGGATGCCAGCCCATGTTCAATCATGAGAGCGCGCGCTCGCGTCAAGGTGGTGGTCGGAGTCAGACAGATGCGGATCGACTTGAGACAGTCCGACACGCGCTGCTCGTCGCCGGCGCTCAGTAGGGTCTCCGGGTCCAGGATGCCGATAAGGTTCCCTTTGTCTTCCACGATCAGAGTGTCGGTCGCCTTGAGCGCGGCGATCTTGCGGGCGGCAGCCATCGAGATGTGCCCCGGCACGATTGGGTTTAGCCGCGTCATCGCCTCGGCGACGCGAACCTCGTCGCGGGAGGTTGCGCCAGGCGCTGGCGGAACCCTTCGTTTCGGCTGTCCTATGATCAGCTCCAACATTCGTGGTCCTTCGGCTATCACCCCTTACAACTCCCGTGCCATGGACGGTATCGCTGGGTACTGGTCTCCATCGACGAA
>JADGRB010000089.1 GCA_017881315.1 Pseudomonadota bacterium | reverse complement strand
GCGTACGGGCTCGGGTAGCAGAGAGCGAAGCCGAGGCCGGCCTGCTTGTAAATCGTCCCCACCTCGTCGGCGAGGCGGGCGGCGCGGTCTTCACGAAAATTGGAGGGCATGCGGCGAGAACCGCGAATGATACGGGGAAAACCCCGATCGTGCCTATTCGGCCGCGTGGAGGCCCGGAACGACGGGCGCCGCGGCCCGCTGACCCACCATCTGCAGGCGGTAGAGCCGGGCATAGATGCCGCCCTGGGCCAGGAGCGCCGCGTGCGCCCCTTCCTCGGCGATCTGCCCGTGGTGGATGACGACGATGCGCGAGGCCCGCTGCACCGTGGTGAGACGGTGGGCGATCACGATCGACGTCCGTCCGCGCTGCAGCTCGCCGATCCCCCGCTCGATCACCCGCTCGGTCTCCGGATCGACGCTGGCGGTGGCCTCGTCGAGGATCAGGATCTCCGGATCGTGGGCCAGCGCCCGGGCGAAAGCGCAGAGCTGCCGCTCGCCGGCCGAAAAGTTCGCGCCGCGCTCGATGACCCGGGCGTCGAGCCCCCCGGGCCGCGAGGCGATGACCCGATCGGCGCCCACCCGCCGGGCCGCGGTCCAGATCTGCTCGTCCGTCAGCGCCGGGTCGCCGAGCGCGATGTTCGAACGCAGCGTTCCGGAGAACATGAAGACGTCTTGGCTCACCACCACGATCCGGCGCCGCAGGGCCCGCGGGTCGATCGTTCGCACGTCGGCGCCGCCGACGCGAATGGCCCCCGACTGCACGTCGTAAAGCCGCGGCAAGAGCTTGATGAGGGTCGATTTGCCGGCGCCGGTGGCGCCGACCACCGCGAGCGTTTCGCCCGCGGCGATCGAGAGTGAAACGTCGCTCAGCACCGGCCGGTCGGGGCGATACCCGAAGGTGACGTGGTCGAGCTCGATGAGCGGGGCTACGTCGATCGCCGTGCCACCCGGTGCGGCCCCTGCGCCAGGGGCACCCGGCGCGCCGACCACCTTGGCATCCGGCTCATCTGTGTCGAGGAGCATGAAGACCCGCTCGGCGGCGGCCATCGCCTGCTGCATCACGGTGTACTTGGTCGACAGATCCCGGATGGGCGCGAAGAACTTGCCCAGGTACTCGATGAACGCGACCAGGATGCCGATGGTGAGCGTCCCGCCCGCGATCCGGCTGCCGCCGTGCCAGAGCAGGCCGGCGACCGCGATCGCCCCCACCGCCTCGACGATCGAATACAGGGCCGCGTCGGCCGTGATGGCGCGGGCGTTGGCGCGCCGGTAGTCGACGTTGATGACGTCGAACTCGCCATAGACGTGCTCCTCGCGGGCGAACACCTGCACCACCTTGATGCCCGACAGATGCTCCTGCAGGAAGGCGTTCATGCGGGCCAGCTTGAGGCGAATCTCGCGGAAGGCGTCCCGCACCCAGCGGCGAAAATAGGCGGCGATCGCAAACAGCACCGGCGCCGAGCCCATCGAGAACAGGGCCAGGCGCCAGTCGATCCCGATGATGGCGACCAGGATGAAGCCGAGACGAATGAAGTCGCCCAGCAGGCTCACGATCCCGGAGGCGAACATCTCGTTCAGCGCTTCGACGTCGCTGGTCAGACGGGTCATGAGGCGTCCCACCGGCGTCCGGTCGAAGAACGCGGCGGAGAGCGAAAGCACGTGCCGGTGCACGCGGACCCGCAGATCGTTCATCCCGCGCTGACCGATCACCTGCGTCAGGTAGATCTGCCCGAACGCCGCGCCGTACTGTCCGATCAGCGCGGCGAGATAGAGGAGCCCGATGTGATCGAGGCCGGCCAGACGCTTGACGGCGATGTGCTCGTCGATGGCGCGCTTGAGCAGATACGGCTGCGCGATCTCGCAGAACGAGATCACGGGCAAGAGCGCCACCGCGACGGCCAGCTGCTTCCAGTAGGGCCAGACGTAGCTGAAGATCCGCTTGAGCAGCGTGCGATCGAGCGCCCTGCCCAGGAGATCCTCGGCGGGCGCTCGGCGGGCGGTGGCGACCGGCCCGCTCATGCCACCCGTTCGATTTCCAGCGCCTCGGCGGCGAGCTGCTCGCGGTAGAGCGACGCGTAGACCCCACCGCCGGCCAGCAGCGTGGAATGCGTTCCGATCTCGGCGACGCGCCCCCCGTCGAGCACCAGGATCTGATCGGCGTTCTTGACGGCGGCGACCCGGTGCGAGATCAGGATCGAGGTGCGGCCGGCCAGGATCGGCTTGAGGCGGGTCAGGATCTCGCGTTCGGTCTGGGCGTCGACCGAGGAGAGCGAGTCGTCGAGGATCAGGATCTGCGGCGCCGCGCAGAGCGCCCGGGCCAGCGCCACCCGCTGCCGTTGCCCGCCCGAAAGGGTGATGCCCCGCTCGCCGACCAGCGTGTCGTAGCCGTCGGGCAAGATCGCGATGTCCGGCGAGAGGCCCGCCGCCTCCGCCGCGCGTCGGATGCGCGCGTCGGCGTCGGGCGCCGCCTCTCGGATTCCAAAGCCGATGTTCTCGGCGACGGTGGCGGAGAATAGAAACGCGTCCTGCGGCGCGTAGCCGATCTGGCTGCGCAGCGCCTCGAGCGGGACCTGCGTCACGTCGCGCCCGCCCACCACGATGGTGCCCGTCGCGATCTCCTGCATGCGCACGATCGCGTCGACCAGCGTGGTCTTCCCCGCGCCGGTCGGACCGACCACCGCCAGCGTCGCGCCGGCCGGCAACGAAAACGAGACGCCATCCAGGAGCCGCCGCCCATCGACGACGACCGAGAGATCGCGAACGTCGATCGATGGCGATCCGATCGCGTGAGCGCCGGCGCCGGCGCCGGCCGCGTCCGGTGGGTCGGCGATCCGCGGCGCCGTGGAGAGCAGCTCCCGCACCCGCACCCAGGCGGCCAGCCCCCGCTGCCAGATCCCGATGATCCAGCCGAGCGCGATGGTCGGCCACGACAGCAGCACCAGGTAGGCGTTGAAGGCGACCAGCCCGCCGACGGTCAGATGCCCGGCGATCACCTCGCGCCCACCGGCCCACAGAACGATCAGGGTGCCGGCGCCCCCCAGCACCGCGAAGAGGGGCATCAGCGTCCCGCGGGCCCGCACCAGCGCCAGCGATCGGGTCAGGTACTCGTCGTTGAGCCCGCGGAACTGAGCCTCGCGCTCCGGCTCCAGCGTGTAGTGCTTGATGACGGCGATGCCGGCCAGGTCCTCCTGGATCGAGCTCGACATGGTGCCGAGCTGCTCGGCGATGGCGCGGCTCGCCTTGTACATCTTGCGCGAAAACAGCCGCGCACCGGCCAGCAGGGCCGGGTAGGGGAGGAGCGCCCAGAGCGTCAACCGCGGCGAAAGGTGCAGCAGCAGCCAGAGCGTCGTCAGATAGACCAGCGCCGTGTTGAACAGATTGAGCAGCCCCGGCCCGAACAGCATCCGCACCGCGCCCAGATCGTTGGTGAGGCGCGACATCACGTCGCCGGTCGGGTGCGCCCGGAAGAATCCGGCGTCCTGGCGCAGCAGATGGCGAAAGACGTCGCCGCGCAGCTGGTATTCGATGTTGCGGCCCGCGTTGAAGATCAGGATTCGCGACCAGGTCCGGATCAGCGCCTGCACCACGGCCGAGGCGGCGATCAAGATCGCGTTGCGAACCACCAGCGCGTGCACGGCACCGGCCTGTCCGACGGCCGCGGCGCGAATCGCATCGATGGCGCCCTTGATGAGCCACGGGATCCACAGCGCCAGGGCGTTGGTGGCGGCCAGGCAGGCGGCCCCCAGCACGATTCCGCCCAGCTCGGGTCGCAGGCGCTCGCGAATCGACAACGAATCCTGCGCCCGTGGCAAGCGCTAAGTATTCACGATTCGGACCAAATCTTCGCGATTGAACCGCTTCGGAAGCCGGATCTATAGTCGACAGTCTGCGCCGCCCACGCCTTGGCCCAAGATCCCGATGACCACCACCGTTTCAACCGCGCTCGCCAACCTGCAGCTTCGCCCCGATGATCCCCAGGCGCTGAAGACGCTGCAGGGGATCAAGCCTGGAAATGGCGCCGGCATAGAGGCCGAGGCGCTCTCGACCGCGCTGTCCGACGCGCGCCGCTGGCACCGCGAGCGCTCGGACTTCGAGCTATGTCTGCAGCTCATCGATCTGGAGCTGGGATGGACCACCCCGCCCGGGCGCCGCGCCGACCTGCTGCACGAAAAGGGACGGCTGCTCTCGGACGAGCTCCTGCGCGACGAAGCCGCACAGGCGGCCGTGCGCCAGGCCCTGGAGGCGGTGGCTGACCACAAGCCTTCGACCGAGTCGCTGGCGCAGATGACGCTGGTGCGCGCGAACTGGGAACCGATCTCGCGCCGCTACCTGCAGCAGGCCGAGGGGGCGAAGGACGCGGCGCTGGCGTCGAGCCTCTATGGGTCGGTGGCCGAGTTCTACCTCAAGTACCGGCCCGACGGACCCGAGGGCGAGGCCAATCTCCGCAAGAGCCTCGAGCTGGATCCGACCAACCGCCGTTCGAGCTCGCATCTCGAGCGGCTGCTGCGCGAGGCCGGGCGCGACGACGAGTTGCTGGCGCTCTACACCCAGCGGGCGGAGCGCGTCCAGAACCGCGAGGAGCGCACGGCGGCGTGGGTGGCGGCCGGCGAGCTGTGCGCGCGGCTCAAGCGCCCGGCGGACGCCTTCGCACACTTCCGCAAGGCGCTCGACGCCAACCCGATCGAGCCGCGGGCGCTCCACGCGGTCCGCGCCGCGCTCACCGAGGCCGAGGCGTGGGCCGAGCTCGGCAAGGTGCTGGAGGCGGCCGCGCGCACCAAGCGGGGCGAGCAGGATGTCCCGCTGCTGGCCGACCTGGCGACGCTGATCTGGAAGCGGCTCGGACAGCCGGACATGGCCGAGTCGTTCTTCCGCCGGGTGCGCAAGCTCGATCCGTCGAATCGCACCATGGTCGAGTTCTATCGGGAGTACCACGGCGCGCGGAACGAGCAGCCGCAGCTGCTCGCGATCCTGGCCCAGGCCCAGAAGACCGAAACCGATACCGAGCGGCGCCTGGCGATGGGGATCGAGATGGCGCGTGCCGCCGAGCAGCGGCCCCAGCACGCCGAGAAGGCGATCGAGATCTGGAAGGGGATCCTGCGCCTGCGGCCCCACCTCCCGGAGGCCGTCGCGTCGCTCCGCCGGCTCTACGCCGCGACCGAGAAATGGAACGCGCTGCTCGAGCTCCTCAAGGACGACATCGAGGCCGTTCCAGCGAGCGATGTCGACGAAAAGATCAATCGCCAGCTCGAGATCGTCGCCATCTATCGAGACCGCTTGAACCTGGACGTGATGGTGGTGAACACCTACCTCAACATCCTGGCGCTCAAGCCCGATCACGCGGCCGCGCTGTCGGCCCTGGCCAATCGGTACGAGACGCAGGGGCGCTACGCCGATCTGGTGCAGATCCTGACCCGCCAGGCCGAAGTGGCGACCGATGGAGCCGCCCGGGTGGCGCTGCACCGGCGGATCGCCGCGCTGTGGGCCGACAAGCTGGGCAAGCACCAGAACGCGGTCGCCAACTTCGAAAAGATCTTCGAGGCCGATCCGACCGACTCCGAGACGGCCACCCGCCTCAAAGATCTCTACGCCAAGAGCCGCGCCTGGCGGCCGCTCATCGAGGTCATCCGCAAGCAGCTCCCGCACCTCGATGCGGCGAGCCGGCGGGCGCGCCTGGTCGAGATGGCGCGGATCGCCGGCGAGCGGTTGAACGACACGCGCGAGGCCATCGCGCTCTACAACCAGGTGCTCGCGATCGAAGAGCGCGACCCCGATGCGCTGGCCGGCCTGGCCACGCTCTACGAGCGCGAGCGGCGCTGGCCGGCGCTGGTCGAGATCCTCGACCGACAGCGCCTCAACGCCGAGGGCAACGTGGCCGTGGAGCTGGCGTTTCTCGAGCGCCGCGGCACGCTGCTCTACGAGCGGCTCGGGGCCACCACCTCGGCGATCGACGTCTTCCGCCGCATCCAGACGCTCGACCCCAAGAACGCGCGCGCCACCCGCGCCCTGCGCGAGATCTACGCGCAGGCGGGCGATTACACCGCGCTCGAATCGCTCTACGCGGAGCAGGGCGCCTACGGCGATCTGTGTGACCAGCTGACGTCGCTGGCCGATCGAACGGCCGATATGGCGGCGCGGACCCGTCTGCTCGAACGGGTGGCCGTGCTGGCGCAGGAGAAGCTCAATCAACCGGAGCGGGCGCTCAAGGCTTACGAGCGGATCCTCGCTACTGACCCGCGCAATCGCCAGGCGGCGCTGGCGCTGGTGCCGCTCTACCGAACGGCACAGAAGTGGCCCCGCCTGCTCGCGACCTACGAAGTGCTCCTCGGCCCGGCGGCGACCGGCGAGGGCGTCGGACTGGCCGAGCGCCTGGAGCTCCACGCCGAGGCGCGGCGGATCTGCGAGCAGCGCCTCGGCTCCAAGGCGCTGGCTTTTCAGTGGTGTGCGCGCGCGTTCGAGGCGGCGCCCAAGAACGCGGAGGTCCGCACCGACCTCGAGCGCCTGGCCGGCGAGGCCGACGAGTGGGGCGCGCTGGCGGCGCTCTACGAAGCCCGCTTCGCCGTCTCGACCGACACCGAGGAGCGGCTCTGGCTCTTGCGTCGGGTGCTGCGAATATCCGCGACCCGCCTGTTCCGCCCGCAGGACACCCGGCGCATCGCCGAGCTGATCCTGGCGGAGGTCGGCTATGACGAGGAAGCCGACGGCGCGCTCGAGCAGGTCCTCACCCAGGCCAAGGCCTGGCCCGACCTGGCCAAGCTGCTGCACGCGCGCGCGAACCGCGCGCCCGACATCGCGGAACGGGTCAAGCTGCTCTTGCGAATCGCGCAGCTCGAGGAGGAGCGGGTGGCGGATCTGGCGGCGGCGGCGGCCACCTGGACCGCCATCGTCGACGCCGAGCCCGGCAACGAGCGCGCGCGGCGGGCGCTGGTGCGCGTCTCCGAGGCCCGCCAGGATTGGCCGGGCGTCATCGAAGCGCTGCGCCGGGATCTCGCGATTGTCGCCCCGGATGACACCAAGGCCCGCGAAGAGATCTTGCTGCGGATCGGGAACCTCCAGGAGACCCGGCTCAATGACCGCGACGGGACGTTCGCCTCGTACCGGGAGGTGGTGCAGGCCAATCCGCACTCCGCCCCGGCGGTGGCGGGGCTCGAACGCCTGGTGGCGGGCGGCCATCCGGACGCGGCGGCCGTCGCCCGGCTGACGCTGCCGTTCTACGAGCGGACCGAAAACGCCGCCAAGCTGGCGGCGGCGAACGAGATCCTGCTGGCGGCGGCCGACACCCGGGGCGAGCAGGTCGAACGGCTCGAGAAGCTGCGATCCCTGTACGGTGGACCGCTGGGCGATCCGGCCGGCGCCTACCGCGCGAGCCTGGCGCTCTTCGACGTCGACGCCAGCGACGTCGCCAACCGCGCCGCGCTGATCGGGTTCGCCGAGAAGGCCGACAAGACCGGCGAGCTGTGCGACAAGCTTCGCGCGGCCTCCGAGGCGACCTCCGACAAGCACCTGCGCCGCGATCTGCTGGTGGTGGTCGCGGAGCTGGAAGAAAAACGGCTCGGGCGCGCGCCCGAAGCGGAGAAGGTCTACGCGCAGATCTTGAAGGCCGAGCCGCTGCACGAGGGGGCCTTCCGGGCGCTGGCGCGGCTGTACCGCGACGGGCAGCACTGGCCGGAGCTGCGCGCGCTCTACGACATGCGACAGCTCGCCGCGCTCGATGTGCGCGAGCGCCTCGATCTGCTGGCCCAGATCGCCGAGCTCGACGAGTCGGTCTTGGCCGACTCCGACCACGCGCTTGCCGCCTACGAGAAGATGCTGGAGCTCGATCCGGCGGACCTGCGCGCCCACCGGGCGCTCGACCGGCACTACGCCGCGCGCGAGCGCTGGAGCGATCTCGAGACGCTCCTCGGCACGCGCGTGGGATTCGCATCGGAGTCCGAGGTGCCGGAGCTGGCGTTCCGGCGCGCCGATCTGCGCGCCGGTCACCTCGAGAACGTCGACGGCGCGCTCGATCTTCTGGAAGGGATCGTGCAGACGGCGCCCAGCCACGAGGGGGCGCGTCGCCTGCTCGAAAAGCTGCTGGCGATCCCCGCGCAGCGCCAGCGCGTCGCCAAGATCCTCGAGCCCATCTACGAGTCGAGCGGCGCCTGGGCTCGCCTCGCCGCGATCCTGGAGGTCGAGCGCGAGGCGCTGCAAGGGGCGGAGGCGGCGGCGCTGCTGGCGCGGGTCGCGGACCTCCAGGAGAACCGTCTGCAGGCGCGGGCCTCGGCGCTCGCGACCTGGCGTCAGGTGCTCAGCGTCGATCCGGGTCACCCCGACGCCCTCACCGAGATCGAACGACTCGGCACCACCCTCGAACGTTTCTCCGAGCTGGTTGACGTCTATCAGGAGCTGGCGTTCCGGCGCGACGCCGCGGACATCGGCGGCCGGGCGGATCTGCTGTCCCGGGCGGCCAAGCTCTACGCGGGCCGTCTCAACAACCGGCGCGCCGCCATCGACGCCTGGAAGCTGGTCTTGAACCTCGACCAGAACAACCTGCCGACCGCCGCGCCCGCCGCGTCCGCGCTCGAATCGCTGTACGCCGAGACCGACGACACGGCCAACCTGGTCAAGATCCTGCAGCTTCAAACCACCTGGACCGACGATTCGGCGGCGCGCAAGCAGATCCTGTTTCGCATCGCCGGCCTGGAGGAAAAGTCGCTCGGTGACACGGAGGCTGCGGTGGCCACCCTGCGCGCGATCCTGGAGATCGATCCGCAGGAGCGCACCGCCATCGATGCGCTCGATCGGATCTTCGAGGCGGGCGCCAACCACCGTCAGCGGGTCGAGATCCTGCGCAAGCGGATCGACATGGCGGGCGACGCGGCCTCCAGGCAGGAGCTGTGGCGCCGGGTGGCTGGCCTCCTCGAGCACGACGTGGGCGACGTCGACCAGGCGATCGCGGCCTGCGTCAGCATCCTCGACGAGAACCCCGAGGACGATCAGGCGCTCGAGACTCTCGCCCGCCTCTACGAGCAGCAGGGCCGCCACCGCGATCGGCTCGAGATCCTCGATCGCCGCCTGGCTCTGCTCGGTCCGCGCGCGCCCGAGCGCGTGGCGCTGCTGCGCGAGATCGCGGCGCTCTATGAGGGGCCGCTCGGCGATCCCGGCGGCGCGCTCGATCGGTGGCGGGAGGTTCTGGCGCACGCGCCCGCCGATCCCGCGGCCGCTCGGGCCCTCGAACGATTTGCCGCCCCCAGCAACGCCGGCGGTCTGCGCCTGGCGGCCGCGCAGGCGCTGGAGCCGATCTACGAGCGCGCCGGCCGCTTCGCCGAGCTGGCCGGGATCATCCGGATCTACGTGGAGGCCGAGACCGATTCGCGGGCGCGTCTGGCGGAGCTGGTGCGCTTGGCGGCCATCGAAGAGACCCGCCTCGGCGACACGGAGGCGGCGCTCGCCACCACCGGCCTGGCCATTCGCGACGCGCTCACCGAGCCGGAGCTGCCGACGCTGCTCGACGCCTACGAACGTCTGGCCGGCCCCAGCCGCCTCGCCGAGGTGACCACCCTCTACCGGGATATCGGCCCCGACGTCCTCGACGAGACGCTCAAGCTCCGCCTCGATCGCACCATCGCGACGGCGGCGGCCGGGCAGGGGGACACCGCCCTGGCGGCGGAGTACCAGCGGCGCATCCTCGATCGCGTCCCCGACGACGACGCGGCCCTGGCCGCCCTCGAGAAGATCTACGCCGACGCCGGCGACCACCAGTCGCTCTACGAGATCCTCACCCGACGGGCCGAGCTGGCCCAGGACCTCGGCACCGAACGTTCGCTGCGCCTCCAGCTGGGTGGGCTGGCCGAAACGGCGCTGGGCCGACTCGACGACGCCATCGCCGCCTTCGAGCGCGTCCTCGAGATCGCGCCGGCCGACCGCGAGGCGGCGCAGGCGCTCGATCGCCTCTACACCAAGGCGGAGCGCTGGAGCGATCTGACCGTCCTGCTTCAGGACCTGCTCCAGCGTGGGGTGTTGCCCGAGCGGGAGCTGGTGGATCTCCGCTTCCGGCTCGCGCAGATCGAGCACGATCGCCGGGGCGATCGCGAGGTCGCGCTCGAGCATCTGCGCCTGGTCTTGCGCGGCGATCCCGACCATCCGGGCGCGATCGCGATGCTCGAGGGGATGCTGGACGACATCGGCGTTCAGGGCGCCGCCGCCGCGCTCCTCGAGCCGGTCTATGCGGGCCGTCAGGATTGGCCGTCGCTGATCAAGATCGGCGAGATTCGCCTGCTGCAGGTGGAGGAGCCGACCGAACGGCTCGCCTGGACCAAGCGGATCGCGCGCCTCTACGAAGAGCAGCTGGAAGACTTCGACAGCGCCCTGCGCTGGTACGGCAAGGTCTTCCAAGAGGCGCCGACAGAGCGTCACAGCACCGAGCCGCTGCTGCGCCTGGCCGACACGCTCGACCGCTGGCAGGACGCGGCCAGCCTGCTGTCCAACTACCTGGACGGCGAGATCGGCGAAGAGCCCGCGGTGCTCGACATCGTCCGGCGCACCGCCGAGATCTTCGACCTGCGCCTGGGCCGGCGCGCCGAGGCGCAGAAGTATTACCGGCGTCTTTACGACGCGCGCCCCGACGACCGGGGCGTGACCCAGCTCTTCGAGGCCGCTCTCGAACGCTGGGACGCCTGGGCCGATCTGCGGGAGCTCGTCGACGAGCAGGCCGGACGCGCCGTCGAGCCCGCCGCGCGAATCGCGCTCCTGCGTCGCAGCGCCAAGCTCGACGAAGAGCGTCTCGACGATCGCAACCGCGCCATCGGCACCCTGCGTGAGGCCCTCGAGGCCGACCCCACGGACCGGGCGACGACCGCGGAGCTCGAACGCTTGCTGGCGGCGGCGGGACAGTGGCACGACCTCGCCGATCTGCTGACCTCCAACCTCGACCGGACCGCCGAAGGCCCCGAACGGGACGCCGCCACCTTGCGCCTGGCGGGAATCCTGGCCGACAAGATCGGTGACGCTGGCGGCGCGGTCGATCGCTACGCCGAGATCTTGGCCCGGGCGGCCGCCCCCCGCGACGCGAGCGCCGCCGTGGGCGCGCTCGAGGCGCTGGCCCGCGACGCCGATCAGCGCTACCGCGTGGCCGCGATTCTCGAGCCCGTCTATCGGCGCGCCGGCGATCTC
Organism: Pseudomonadota bacterium; assembly: GCA_017881315.1. Lineage (GTDB taxonomy): Bacteria > Myxococcota_A > Polyangia > Fen-1088 > Fen-1088 > JADGRB01. The sequence continues at coordinate 5,385 of JADGRB010000089.1, read as the reverse complement.
GACAAGCTGGTCGGCGCCCTCGGGGCGCAGCTCGAGGCGGCCGACGATCGCGCCGAGCGGGTCCGCGTGCTCGGCGAGATGGCCGAGATCCACCAGCGCCTCTCGCGGCCCGATCTGGCCTTCGAGGCGCGCAGCCGCGCCTGGCTCACCGACGTCGATTCTCCCGAGACCCTGGCGGCGATGGAGTCGCTGGGCCGTGCCTCCGGGCTCCACGGTCCGCTGGTGGCCGCGTTGCAGAAGGGGGCCCTCGAGGCGGTCGATCCCGATCTGCAGGGACGGCTGTGGGCCAGCTCGGCCGAGCTCCTGGAGACGCCCCTCGGCCGACACGCCGAGGCCATCGAGGCCTGGCGGGCCGCGCTCGAGAAGATGCCGGAAGGTCTGGACGCGTTCTTCGCTCTCGAGCGGTTGCTGTCGGGGGCGGATCGTCCGAGCGAGCTCGTCGAGATCCTGGAGCGTCACCTGGAGGTGGCGGGTGACCTGGACGAGCGGATGGCGATCGCCAAGCGGATCGCCGTTCTCTACGAAGACGCGCTCAAGCTGCGCGAGCAGGCGGTGCGCGCCTGGGAGACCGTCCTCGAGATCGATCCGAACGAGACCGAAGCGCTCGAGTCGCTGGCGCAGCTGCACCTGGCGGGCGGCGCGTTCCGGGAGCTGGCGGAGGTCTACGCGCGGAAGATCGAGCTCACGGAGCGGGCCGACGAGCGGCGCATGCTGTTCATGCAGAGCGCCCGCATCTACGAGGACAACCTGAACGAGCCAGACGCGGCCATCGAGCAGCTCCGGTCGCTGCTCGCGGAGACGCCCGGCGACGGCGAGGCCCTGGCCGACCTGGATCGGATCTTCACCCACGAAGGCCGGCAGGCCGACCTGGTCGATGTGCTCGACGCGCGCGCGGCCCGCGAGCAGACCGGGGCGGGACGCGACGAGCTCGCCTTCCGGGCGGCCCGCCTCGTCGAGACGGAGCTCTCCGACGTGGAGGGCGCGATCGCGCGCTACCAGCGGATCCTGGACGGGGCGCCTACCCACGAGGGCGCGCGACAGGCGCTGTTCGCGATCGCGCGCGGCGACGACTATCGCCTGTCGGCGGTCACGGTGCTGGAGCCGATCCGGCGCGCCGCCAAGGCATGGGACGACGTCGTCGAGCTCACCGAGCTGAGGCTCTCCGTCGAGGACGCCGTCGATCGACGGCTCGCGCTGCTGGCCGAGATCGCCCGCATCGAGGAGATCGAACGGCGCGACATCGAGAAGGCGTTCGGGGCCTGGGCCCGCGCGCTCACCGAGGAGGCGACCGAGGCCGCCCCCCGGCAGGCCCTCGAGCGGCTGGCCGCGACGACCGGCAATTGGACCCGCCTGGCCGAGGTCTACATCGAGCGGATGGACGCCACGTTCGATGCCTCCCTGCAGCGCTCTCTCGCGTTGCGGCTGGCGACGCTCTACGAGAACGAGCTGGGCGATCTGAGCCGGGCGGCCGATTTCCTGCGCAAGGCGCAGTCGCTGCCGGGCGACGAGGGGCCCGTGCTGGCGGCGCTCGAGAAGGTGGTGCGCAAGCTGGGCGACAGCGGCGAGCTGGCCGAGATCCTGGCGCGCGAGGCGGAGGTGGCCAGCGATCCGGCCGAGCAGGCGGACTTCCTGGCGGCGCTCGGCGAGGTCCGCCTGACCGGGCTCGAGGATGCCGAGGGGGCTCTCACCGCCTACCGCGACGCCATCGAGCGCAACCCCACCCAGCCGCAGGCCCACGCCGCGCTGGCCGCGCTGCTCGACCGCGCCGAGACTCGCGAGGGCGCCCTGGATGTCCTCGAGCCCCTCGCCGAGGCGCGCGGCGACTACCCGCAGCTGGTGGCCCTCTACGAGCGGCGGCTCGAGCTGCGCGACGACCGCGCGGAACGCGCCCACTGGCTGCGCAAGATCGCCGAGGTGTCCGCCGATCAGCTGGCCAGCCCCGAACGCGCGCTGGAGGCGCTCGGCCGCGCCCTCAAGGAAGAGCCGATGCCCGGAGGCGCGCTCGACGACCTGGAGCGGATCGCCGGTGCCGCCAAGATTCCGGCCGCCGGCGCCACCCGGATCGAAGCCGCGCTCGCCGACGCCGATCCCGACGCTGCGCGCGAGCTGGCGCTACGCGCGGCGCGCCTCTACGCCGAGGCCGGCGACCGAGCCGCGTCCGAGCGGCTCTACGCGCGGGTCCTCGAGAGCGATCCCGAGAATGCCGACGCCCTGCTGGCCCTGGAAGGGCTCTACCGGAACGCCCAGGATCCGGCGCGTCTGGCGGCGGTGCTCGAGCGGCGCGCGGACGCCGAGCTGGATCCGCAGGTGCGCCGGGGCTGGCTCATCGAAGCGGCGCGGCTCCACGAAGCGCAGGGCGCGCTGCCGGCCGCCGTGGCGGCGCTGCAGCGGCTGCGCGCGGCCGACGAGGAAGATCTGGAGGCCCTCACCGAGCTCGGCCGCCTGCACGAAGCCATGGGCCAGGCGCCCGAGCTCGGCGTCGTGCTGGCGGAGCGCGCGCGGCTGACCGAAGATCCCCGGCAGCGGGCGGCGCTGTGGTCTCGGGTCGGGGAGCTGCGGCTCGGCCTCTTGAACGATCTGGACGGCGCCGCCGACGCCTACCGCGAAGCGCTAGACGGCGTGCCGGACGACGCGCTCGCCCTGTCGGCCCTGGAGGCGATCGAAGATCGCCGGCAGGATTGGTCCACGCTGCAAGAGGTCTTGTTGCGACGCCTGAGCGCGGTGGCCGGTCCCGATCAGGTCGCGGTCTTGTTGAAGCTGGCGCGCAACGCGGAGCAAAAGCTGTCCGACGTCGACCAGGCGGTCGGGTTCCTGCGCCAGCTCCTCGACGTCGACCCGACCAACGGATTCGGGTACCTCGAGCTCGAGCGAATCCTGCGCGCCAACGACCGCTGGTACGATCTGGTGGACGTCCTCGGCCAGCACGCCGAGATGGAAGGGGCGGCCGGGCGGAAGCCGACCGAGCTGGCGCTGCGGGTCGCGATCGCGAACGTGTGGGAGCAGGAGCTGGATTCGCCGGACAGCGCGGCCGAGGCGCTGGAGCGGGTCCTCGAGGTGGCGCCGACCAACGTCGCGGCCCTGCTGTCGCTGTCCCGGCTGCACGAGAAGGCCGAGCGCTGGGACGACGCCGGGGCCGCGCTGGAACGCGCGGCCGCCAACGCCAGCGCTCCGGCCGAGATCGCGGAGATTCAATTTCGCAACGCCGCCATCCTGCGCACCAAGGGGGCCGATCCCGCAGAGATCGAGACGGCGCTCTTGCGGGCGCTGGATGCCGATCCCGGCCACCGGCCCACTCTGGAGGCGCTGGAGACCATCGCGCGCGACGCCAACGACGAAGAGCGGCTGGCGCACCTGCTGGCCCTGGGCCTGGAAACCGCCGTCGACGACGAGGAGCGCAAGCGACGCCTGCGCGAGATCGCAGCGCTCTACAGCGGGCCGCTGGCCCAACCGTCCGCCGCGCTCCCGTACCTCGAACGACTGGTGGCGCTGGACCCCAAGGAGATCGCCGGCCGCGAGCAGCTGGCGCTGGCGCTGTCGGCCGGCGGGCGGGTCGATGAGGCCGCCCGCGTGATCGGTGAGCTCATCACCGAGCTCACCAAGGCCAAACGCGGCAAGGAAACGGCGCGCTGGTACACCCGCTTGGGGGCGATCGCCGAAGCACGGGGCGACATCGAAGCGGCGAGCGCCAGCTTCAACGCCGCCTACAAGCTGGATCCGAGTTACCCCGCGACCATCGCCGCGCTGGGGCGTCTCGCCTACCGGCGCAGCGACTTCGACGCGGCCCGAAAATTCTACCGCTCGCTCTTGCTGCAGAACTTCGACGACGCGACCGCCGGCGTCTCCAAGGCCGAGGTCTACCTGATGCTGGGTCGCATGCACGTCCTCGCCAACGAGCTCCCCAAGGCCAAGAATATGTTCGAGCGCGGCCTAGAGATCGACGCCAGCAACGTCGACCTCAAGGCGGCCCTGGCCGGGCTGTCTTAATCGATGTCCCTTGAGTCAGGGGCACCACTCGGGCGCGATGGCGCGGACGGGGATGCCGCCACGACTGGGACATGCCGTGTAGTGGTCGCGTAGGTAGACGTCCACCGGGCCGGTCTGCGGGTAGTTGAGGCGCGCAATCATGTCGTAATCCAGGAATGCCAACTCCGGGTTCACCTCAGAGAGCTGAACGACCAGGCGCCGCTGACACGCGTCGTCGCAGACGACGGTCTCCGACACGAAGAACGGGGTTTTCTTCCTGAGCAGGTAGTAAAGGCCGGGAAGGAACGGCCCGGCATAGATCGCATGCGCCTCGGCGATCCGCGGTCTCACCACCATCTTCGGTCGGCGTCCCAGGATGTCGGCGTGCCACACGCTCACCTCCGCCCAACGGGCACCCCCGGCCGTGGTGGCGGTCCATAGCAGGAGTATCCCCACGAACATCGCGGTGACGAGCGCAGGCGATATCTCTCTTCTTCCGCGCGGCCGAGCGATCCGCTCGTAGATGACGAAAAAGGTGGCGACGACGAGCGGGAACAAGTTGATGGCGACGTGGCTCAACTCCATGTTGTGACTCATCCCGACGAACAACGCAGCTTGAACCACTGTCAGCGCCTTCAACGCCCGATCGCGAAGCCGGATCGCCACCCAGCTCATTCCGACCACCACCGCGATCGCGGCCACGACGTACCCGCTCGAGGCGTAGGTGTGACCGAGATAGTTGCCGGTGATCGGGATGATCAGCCACTGGCGAATGAGCGTCGCCGGGCGCCAGATCGCAAACAGCGGTGCGACGACGGCGACGAATCCAGCGCTGAGCTCGAGCACCGGTCGAAAGACGCGTCCTCGGAACCCGATCGCGAACAGAAACGCAGCCGCACTGAACGCCAACAGCGATCCCTTGATCGGGAGAAACAGAAAAACCAGGCCGGCGGCGGCCCCCAAAAGGACGTGGTCCCGAGTTCGATCCGGTTCGCCGGGTCCCCTGCGCGCGACTCTCAAGAATGCCAGCAAGAACCAGATCGCCGCGAAGGAGCTGAAGGAGTTGTGGTTCAGTAGGACATAGAGAGAGCTCACGGACAGCCAGACGATGACGGCTGTCGCGAGACTCACGCCCCTGACGCCGAGACGCCGCAGCACCAAATAGAACGCCGTCGTGGAAGAAAACGATAGAACCAGAGAGAGCCACCGGGCGGCGAGGTAGCTCGGGCTGCCGATGACCTTCCAGAGCAGAAAGATGGCGCCTCCAGAGCCGGGTCCGACGAACAGGCGGAAGTCGTCGTACATCTTCATGCCATTCCAGAGTTGCCATGCCGCGTTCAGCGTGTAGCCCTCGTCCGACTGGATGACGAAGCTACGCGAGAGGACCATGGTCAGCAGGAAGGCGCAGCCCAGGAACAGAAT
>JADGRB010000088.1 GCA_017881315.1 Pseudomonadota bacterium | reverse complement strand
GGGCGGAGGCCGCGTGGGCGGCGGTGGAGGCCAGGGTGGCGGTGACGGCGAGCGCAAGGGCGAGTGCCGGGCGGGCGATGGTACGTACCGACGCCGGGCGACCCATCAGACTGGCTCCGCGGGCGCGCCGTGCTTCACGGGCGCGCCGGTCACTCCTGCCGTCGGCTCAGCCTTGGTGCGCCGCCCGAGCGCGCGGGCCAGCACGTCGGCAAAGCTCGCCGAGGGAACGCCGGCCTCCACGTCGGCCTTCAGGCGCCCGGCGTCGAGCTCCGCGAGCACCGACATCGGCCCGTCGCCGACGCCGATCAGGAAGCAACGCCCAGCCGCCTCGACCACGTACACCGAACGCCTCGGCTCGAGCGGGCAGCGCGCGACGACCCGGACCGCGCCCGACGCCTTGCCGACACCCCGCCCCGCTAGCAAGCGCAAGGCGCCCCAGGCCACCAGACAGACGACGCCCAGAGACGCGAACGACAGCGCCACCGACGACCACCCCAACCCGGGCAATTGCCCCCCGGCATCCATCCGGGGCGTTATACGCCGTTCGGTGGGCTACCTGTCAACTCAACTGGGGGTCTGCCCCCCTGCCCTCACATCACTCGTCGTCGTAGTAGAGCGAGTCGCGGTTCTTCAGGAAGGTCGAGATGGCGGCCGAGGCTTCGGCGCTGAGGTTGATGAAGCGGACGCCCATGCCGGTGGAACCGTCCACCTTGTGCAGCGCGCTGTTCTCGCGAATCCAGCGCACTTCCGTCTCGATCGCGATCGGCTGCGTCGAACCCGGCAGGGAGAACTGCAGCGTGATCCGATCGCCGATGCGACGAAGGACGTTGGTCGCGATGAAGAGGCCACCGGCGCTGATGTTCTGCGTGAGCCCGGTGTAGAAATTGTGATCGCTCTCGAGGTCAACCTTGACCTCGAGATCGAATCGCTCCGAGGCTCGAACATGCTGCTGCGGATTCTGCGCCACTTTGGCCCCCGTGCCGGTAGTCATTGAAATTGGCTCCTGTCCTCGCGTTGGCAAGGCCCAACCAGGCCTCGCCCAATTTCGTTCGACAGGAGCGACGGAAAACTGTAACGACTTACAGGCCGCTTTTCGAGCCCAAGTTTAGAGGCTGAGGCTACTTTTCGTCTTTGGTCTTGGACGAACGCGATTTCTTGCTCGCCTCGGCCGACGGTTTCGAAACTTTTGAGCCCGCCGCCGCCTTGGACGACCCCGACGCCTTGGCAGCTCCCTTGGCCGCCGTCTTGCCTTCCGCCGTGCCCTTGTCCTTGCCGCCGCCACCCGTCTTGGGGGCCGCCGCGCCGTCTTCCGGCATCAGCTCGAGCAGAGACATCGACGCCGCGTCTCCGGGGCGCTGCACCAGCTTGACGATCCGCGTGTAGCCGCCGTGCCGGTCCGAGTACCGGGGCGCCAGCTCGTCGAAAAGCTTCAAAACCGCGCCACGATCCCGGACGATCCGGCGGGCCATCCGGACCGCGTGGACCACGCGGGCCGACTCCTCGGTGGTCCGCCGCTCCGGCTTCTTGCCGAGGACGTCGCCGACCCGCCGGGCCCAGGTGATGGTGCGCTCGGCCAGCCGGCGCGTCTCCTTGGCCTTGGCGTCCGTGGTGCGGATGCGCTCGTTGGTGAAGAGCGCCGCCACCAGGTTGGAAAACAACGCCTTCCGGTGCGCGGACGTCCTAGAAAGGTGAACCCCAGCTCTTTGATGTCGCATGTTCTAGCTCTCGCGCGCTTAGGCTTTTTTGGGCGGACCGTCGCCGGGCCAGCCTTCGAGTTTCATGCCCAGCGAAAGGCCCATCTCGGAGAGGATCTCCTTGATCTCCTTGAGGGACTTGCGGCCGAAGTTCTTGGTCTTCAGCATCTCCGACTCGGTCCGCTGAACCAGCTCGCCGATGTAGCGGATGTTCGCGTTCTGCAGGCAGTTCGCCGAACGGACCGACAGCTCCAGCTCGTCGACCGACTTCCAGAGGTTCTCGTTGAGCTTGGCCTGCTCCTCCGAGACCATCGTGTCGTGGGCCGGCTCGCTCCCCTCTTCGAAGTTGATGAAGATGGAGAGCTGGTCCTTGAGGATCTTGGCGGCGAAGGCCACCGCGTCGTCCGGCTTGACCGCGCCGTTGGTCCACACCTCGATCGCCAGGCGATCGTAGTCGGTCTGCTGACCGACGCGGGCGTTGGTGACCTGGAAGTTCACCTTGCGGATCGGCGAGAACAGCGAGTCGATCGGGATGACGCCCACCGGGGTGGTCGCCGACTTGTTGCGGTCCGAGGGGACATAGCCGCGGCCGGTCCCGACGTACAGCTCGAGGCGCAGCTTGGCGCCCTTCGAGCAGGTCAGGATCTTGTGGTCGGGGTTGAGCACCTCGATGCCGTCGGTGAGCTGGATGTCGCCCGCCGTGACGCGGCCCTCGCCGTCCTTCTCGAGGCGCAGCACGCGCGGCTTGGAGTCGACCGACTTGAGCAGCACCTCCTTGAGGTTGAGCACGATGTCGGTCACGTCCTCGACGACGTCGGGGATGGTGGTGAACTCGTGGAGCGCGCCCTCGATCTTCACCGCGCTGATGGCCGCGCCCTGCAGCGACGACAGCAGGATGCGGCGCAAGCTGTTGCCCAGCGTCGTCCCGAAGCCGCGCTCGAGCGGCTCGCAGGTGAACTTGCCGTAGCTCGGCGTCAGCGTCTCCGGATCAACCTCCAGATTGCGCGGACGGATGAGATCGCGCCAGTTGCGCGCGATGAAGGTGCTCTGCCCCGATGAACTTTGTGCCAGTGCGGTCGCCATTTACGTCTCCTCCGATATCTCTGTCGTGCTCGCTGTCGAACTTGGTCGAAATCTATTCCGAATCAGCGCGAGTAGAGCTCGACGATGAGCTGCTCGCGGATCGGCAAGGTCAAATCTTCACGGGCGGGAAGCGCGGTCAGCCTCCCCTTGAAATTGTCTTTGTCGAGCTCCAGCCACTTCGGGACCCCGCGCCGGTCGACGGCGCCCAGGCTCTCGAGGACCCGGGTGATCTTCTTGGAGCCGTCCTTGACCTCGATCTGATCGCCCGAGCGGCAGAGGAACGACGGGATGTCGACCCGGTGCCCGTTGATCAGGAAGTGGCCGTGGCGCACCAGCTGGCGCGCCTCGGCGTGGTCGGAGGCGAACCCCAGACGGTAGATCACGTTGTCGAGCCGGCGCTCGAGGAGCTGCAGCAGGTTCTCGCCCGCCACGCCCTTCATCCGGATCGCCTTGTGGTAGTAGCCGCGGAACTGGCGCTCGGCCAGCCCATAGAGTCGCTTGACCTTCTGCTTCTCGCGCAGCTGCGACCCGTAGTTCGACAGCTTGCGCCGCCTCGCCTGGCCGTGCTGGCCGGGCGCGTAGGCGCGACGCTCGTAGCCGCATTTGTCGGTGTAGCAGCGGTCCCCCTTGAGGAACAGCTTCATGTCTTCGCGCCGACAAAGCCGGCAAACAGGTCCGGAGTAATTCGCCATCTATATGTCTCTCATGTCTCGCGTGGTGCCCCTCTCCGCTTGCGGAGAGGGGTTGGGGTGAGGATTCCTCATCAGACTCGCCGCCGCTTGGGAGGCCGGCAGCCGTTGTGGGGGATGGGGGTGAGGTCGCGGATGAGCGTGATCTTGAAACCGGTCGAGGCCAGCGCGCGCAGCGCCGACTCCCGTCCCGAGCCGGGCCCCTTGACGTAGACGCTCAGCGTCCGCAGGCCGTGCTCCATGGCCTTGTGCGCGGCGTCCTCGGCGGCCAGCTGGGCCGCGAAGGGGGTCGACTTGCGCGAGCCCTTGAAACCCTTCACGCCCGAGGACGACCAGGCCAGCACGTTGCCGGACACGTCGGTGATCGTGACGATCGTGTTGTTGAAGGAAGCGGTGATGTGCGCGATGCCGCTCTGGATGTTCTTCTTGACCTTCTTGGCCTTGGTCTTCGGCTTGGGCTTGTTGCCTTCCACGGTGGCCATGGTCTACGCGCCCGTCCCTTCGGTCTTGCGTTTGATCTGCTGACCCTTGCGGGGGCCCTTGCGCGTGCGCGCGTTCGTATGCGTGCGCTGACCGCGCACGGGAAGGCTCTTGCGATGGCGCAGGCCGCGGAAGCAGCCGAGGTCCATGAGGCGCTTGATGTTCATCGAAACGTCGCGGCGCAGATCGCCCTCGACCTTCAGCTGGCGCGTCTCGATCACCTCGCGGATGCGGCGGGTCTCGTTGTCGTCCAGCTCGTCGGTGCGCTTGCTGAGCGGCACCTCGGCGGCCTTCAAGATCTCGCGCGAGAGCGCCTTACCGATTCCGTAGATGTACGTGAGCGCGATTTCCATCCGCTTGTTGCGCGGAAGATCGACGCCAGCCAGACGCGCCATGCTTTAGCCCTGCCTCTGCTTGTGACGTGAGTTCTCGCAGATCACCCGCACGACACCGCGCCGGCGGATGACCTTGCATTTTACACATACCTTTTTTACCGAAGCTCTGACCTTCATCGGACGCTCCCGATAGCACGAATTGCTTGGAAATACCCCATCAACCGCTATGACCCCCGCCCTAGATCCTGGAGAGCACCACTGGGCCGGCATCCGTGATGGCGACCGAATGCTCAAAATGGGCGGAGAGGCTACCATCTCTGGTGATGGCCGTCCACCCATCTTCTTTGACCACCACGTCCGGTCCCCCGGCGTTGACCATCGGCTCGATCGCGACCACCAGGCCGGCCGAGAGCCGGCGCCCCTTGCCGGCATCCCCGTAGTTCGGGACGTGGGGCTCCTCGTGCATGGCCCGGCCGATCCCGTGCCCCACGAACTGCCTCACCACCGAGTAGCCATTCGATTCGGCGTAGCTCTGGACGGCGTGCCCGATGTCGCCCAGGCGGTTGCCCGGCACGCAGGCCGCGATCCCCCGCTCGAGCGCCTCCCGGGTGGCGTTCATGAGCGCCGTGGCCTCCGGTTTGACCGTGCCGATCGGAATGGTGCGCGCCGAGTCGCCGCACCAGCCGTCCTTGAAGGCCCCAAAATCAATCGACAGGATGTCGCCCTCTTTGAGGACCACGTCCTTGCGCGGGATGCCGTGCACGACCACCTCGTTGACGGAGGTGCAGAGGACGGCCGGATAGCCGTGGTAGCCGAGAAAGGCCGAGTCGGCCTTGTGGTGCTTGAGCCGCTGCGCCGCGATCTCGTTGAGGTCCCAGGTGCTGAGGCCCGGGCGCGCGGCCGCCTCCAGCGCATCGAGGACGTCGGCCACGATCAGGTTGACCGCCCGCAGCTTGGCGATCTCGGCAGGGCTCTTGAGCTGGATGGCCATCTTCGTCGTCACGAGAGCAGGATGGCGGCGTAGATCCGACCGAAGATCTGGTCCATGTTCCCCGCTGCGTCGATCATGCGGACGGGCCAATCGTGGGTGACGAAGTAGTCGATGACCGGGCGGGTCTTGGCGGTGAACTCGCGCAGCCGATTGCGGATGATCTCCTCCGAATCGTCGCTGCGCTGGCTGAGGACGCCGCCGCAGCGGTCGCAGAAGCCGGGGACGCGCGGCGGACGCGCGACGACGTGGTAGCTCGCCTGGCAGCTCTCGCAGGTGCGCCGCCCGGAGATCCGCTTGACCAGCTCCTCTTCGGGCGCGTCGAGCACGATGACACGGTCGAGCGTCTTGCCATAGGAGGCCAGCATGCGATCGAGCTCCGCGGCCTGGGGCACCGTGCGCGGAAACCCATCCAGCAGAAAGCCGCGGCGGGTGTCCGGCTGCTGCAGGCGCTCGCCCAGGAGATCGAGGACCAGGTCGTCGGGGACCAGCTGGCCCTTGTCGATGAAGGACTTGGCGCGCTGGCCGAGAGGCGTGTACGACTGGATCGCGGCGCGCAACATGTCGCCGGTCGCGATGTGCTGGATCTGGAAGACGCTGGAGAGCCGCTGCGCCTGAGTCCCTTTCCCCACGCCGGGGGGCCCGAACAACAGAAGGTTCTCACTCAACGCCTGATTTCCGGTGACCTGACTTTTGCTTCCGGGCTAGCTCGAAGCGGCGCCTATGCCACTCGGCCGGTTCCCCCCGCGACCACGAATCCGTGGGCCCTTCGGCCCGGTGAACCCTTCGTAGTTGCGCGTGATGAGGTGCGATTCGATCTGCTGGACCGTATCGAGCGCCACGCCCACCACGATCATGAGCCCGGTGCCACCGAAGTAGAACGGCACGTTCATCTTTTCGTGCAGCAGCGTGGGGAGCACGCAGATGGCCGAGATGTAAATCGCCCCGCCGAAGGTGATACGGGTGAGCACCTTGTCGATGTAGGCCGCGGTGGCCTTGCCCGGACGAATACCTGGGATGAACCCGCCGTACTTCTTCATGTTGTCGGCGACATCGACCGGGTTGAAGGTGACCGCCGTGTAGAAGTAGCAGAAGAAGACGATCAGCGAGATGTAGATGGTGTTGTAGCGCCAGTCCCCCGGGTGCAGCGCCTCGGAGACCCGCTGCATCCAGGGGGTCTGAATGAACGAGGCCATCTGCTGCGGGAACATCAGGATCGACGAGGCGAAGATCGGGGGGATGACGCCGGCCGTGTTCACCTTGAGCGGCAGGTGGGTCGACTGCCCGCCGTAGACCTTCTGGCCCACGATCCGTTTGGCATATTGGACGGGGATGCGTCTCTGCCCCCGTTCGAAGAAGATGATGGCCCCCACGACCGTCACGATCACGATGCCGATGATGGCCAGATCGAAGGCGCTGATATCGCCCATCTTGGCCTTCGAGAACATGCGCACCGCCGCGTCCGGAATCCCGGTCACGATGCCCGCAAAGATCACCAGCGAGATCCCGTTGCCGATGCCGCGCTCCGTGATCTGCTCGCCTAGCCACATGATGAAGGCCGTGCCGGTGGTCAGCGACACCATGGTCAACAGGCGGAAGCTCCAACCGGGGTTGGTGACGACCTGGCCGAACTGCGCGTAGGCCCGGTTGTTCGACTCCAGCCAGCGGGCGATGAAGAACGACTGGACCAGCGACAGCACGACGCACCCGTAGCGCGTGTACTGGTTGAGCCGGCGGCGGCCCATCTCGCCCTCTTTTTGGACTTGCTCCAGCTTGGGGACGACGACCGTCAGCAGCTGCAGGATGATCGACGCGCTGATGTACGGCATGATGCCGAGCGCAAAGATCGACATCTGCTCGAGCGCCCCGCCCGAGAACATGTTGAAGAGCCCCAGGAACGTCCCAGACGCCTGGTTCACGATCTTGGACATGATGGCGCGGTTCACGCCCGGCGTCGTGACGAACGCGCCGATGCGATAGACCGCCAGCAGCGAGAGCGTAAAAAGGATACGCCGGCGCAGCTCCGGGATCTTGCCGATATTCTGAAATCCGGAAGCCATGGTGGATGTTCGGGAGTGCCGGGGATTAACCCGCCGCCGCTTCGGCCTTGCCGCCTACGACCTCGGCCTTGCCGCCCGCCTTTTCAATCTTCTCCTTGGCGGCGGCCGAAAAGGCGGTCGCCTTGACGTTGAGCTTCTTGGTCAGCTCGCCCTCACCCAGGATCTTGACGGTCTTGGAGCTGCGCGGAACCATGCCGGCCGCCTGCAGCGCGGCCAGATCGACCGAGCCGGCGGGAAACCGGTCCTCGAGCGCGCCCACGTTGACCGCGAACACCTCTTCCCGGAACGGGTTCTTGAACCCCTTCTTGGGAAAGCGGCGCTGCATCGGCATCTGACCGCCCTCGAAGCCGAAGCGCGCGCCGTGGTGTCCGGTGCGGGCCTTCTGCCCCTTGACGCCCTTGCCGGACTGCTCGCCCGTGCCGGAGCCGGGGCCGCGGCCGATGCGCTTGCGGTTGCGGGTGGCGCCCTTCGGGCCCTTTAGCGTATGTAGCGTCGTTCCCATGGGGTCTTCCTTATCCTGCTTTTTCCACCCGGACCAGGTGCGAGACGGCCCGAATCATGCCACGCACGGCCAGGTTGTCAGGCAACGTTATGGTGGCGCCCATCTTCCGCAGGCCGAGGCCGCGGATGGTCTGCTTCTGTTTCTCCGGACGGTTGATCCCGCTCCGGACCAACGTCACGCGTAGTTCTTTGGCCATGGCTTAGTCCCGAATCTCGTCGAGGCGCTTGCCCCGCAACCCGGCGGAGGCGTCGGCGCTGCGCAGCTGCTGGAGGGCGTCGATGGTGGCGTGAATGACGTTGTGGGGGTTCGAGGTGCCGATGCACTTGGTCAGAATGTCCTGAACGCCCGCCACTTCCAGGACCGGCCGCACCGCGCCGCCGGCGATGACGCCGGTTCCGGCGCTGGCCGGACGGAGCAGCACCGACCCGGCGCCGAAGTGCCCATGCACCTCGTGCGGGATGGTGCCGCCGATCAGCGGAATCAGGAACAGGTTCTTCTTGGCCTGCTCGGTGCCCTTGCGGATCGCCTCCGGCACCTCGTTGGCCTTGCCGAGACCGGCGCCCACGTAGCCGCGTTGATCGCCCACGACGACCAGCGCCGAGAATGAGAAACGACGCCCGCCTTTGACGACCTTGGCGACGCGGTTGATGAAAACAACGCTGTCGACCAGCTCGCCGACCTCTTCGTAATTGATGGCCATCGTGTTCCTTTTTCGCTCAGAACTTGAGGCCGGCCTCGCGCGCCCCGTCTGCGAGCGCCGAGATCCGTCCGTGGTACTTGAAGCCGGCCCGGTCGAAGACGACCTTGTCGATCCCCTTTTCGAGACACTTCTTGGCGATCGCGGCGCCGACCTTCTTGGCAACGACCTTCTTGTCCTTCTCGTTGTCCTTCTCGCCGGCCGGGGCCTTCGCCGCCTTCTCGCCTTCTTGCCCGTGTTGGCCTTTTTGACCCTTCTTGCCCTTTTGGGCCCCGTCGAGCGCGAGGTCCGACGTTCCCGCCAGCGTCTTCTGCAGGAGATCGTCGATGACCTGCGCGTAGATGTGGCGGGTGCTGCGGAAGACCGCCAAGCGCGGACGCTCGGCCGTCCCCTCGACCCGCTTGCGGAGCGAGCGATGCCGCTTCTTGCGGCTCTGTTTCTTGCGATTGGTGTCGGTGAGCATGATGGACCTTTGTCTTTGAACGGTTCTGTCGCGGCCCTAGCCGCTGCTGCTGGTCGCGCCGGCCTTGCCGACCTTGCGCTTGATGACCTCTTCCATGTACTTGACGCCCTTGCCCTTGTACGGCTCGGGGGGGCGCAGCTCGCGGACCTTGGCCGCCGTCTGCCCGACCAGGTCGCGATCGGCGCTGGTGAGCATGATGCGGTTCTTCTCGACCTTGGCCGAGACGCCCTTGGGCAGCTTGAACACGATCGGGTGCGAATAGCCGAGCGCCATGGTCATGGCGTCGCCGGTGACCTCGGCGCGGTAACCGACGCCGTTGATCTCGAGCTCCCGGGTCCATCCGTCCGTGACGCCCTTGACCATGTTGGCGAGGTGCGCGCGAACCAGACCGTGCTTGGACCGGTTCTCGCGCGAATCGTCGGCGCGCAGCACCTGGATCTTGTCCGCCTCGGTCTTGATCGTGATGCCCGCGGGGACGCTCTTCGAAAGCTCGCCCTTCGGCCCCTTGACGCTGACCGAGCCGGGCTTCTGCGACAGCGTCACGCCCTTCGGCATGGGCAGTATTTTTCGTCCGATGCGCGACATCTCACCAAACCTCGCAGAGAAGCTCGCCGCCCAGGCCCTCTTTGCGGGCGGCCCGATCGGTCATGAGCCCCTTCGACGTCGACAGGATCGCGATGCCGAGGCCCGAGCGCACCTTGGGAATGGTGCCGTGGCGAACGTACATCCTCTGGCCCGGGCGCGATCGGCGCCGGAGCCCGGTGATGGCGTTGGTGCGCGGGTCCGCCCAGCGCAGCCGCACCACGATCTCGACGGCGCCCTCTTTGTCGCGCACGTCGTAGCCCGCGATGTAGCCCTCGTTTTTGAGCAGCACGCAGAGCTGCTGTTTCAGCTTCGACGACGGCGCCAGCACCTCGGCGTGTCGCGCCAGGATGGCATTTCGAATCCGCGCCAGGAAGTCCGCGATGGGATCGGTCATAGACATTCGTTCACCTACCTACCAGCTCGATTTGATGACGCCCGGAATGTCGCCCCGCAACGCGAGGTTCCGAAAGCAGATCCGGCAAAGGTCGAATTTGCGAAGGAACGCACGCGCACGCCCACACCGTTTGCACCGGTTGCGATGACGGACGCGCCACTTGGGTGGCTTCTTGTTTCCGGGCAGATCGACGGTCTTGGCCATGTTTAGTTCCTGAAGGGCATGCCGAGATGACGGAGGAGCGCGCGCCCCTGATCGTCGTCCGCGGCCGTGGTGTTGAAGGTGATGTTCATCCCCTTCGGCTTGTCGATTCGTTCGTAGTTGATCTCCGGGAAGATGATCTCTTCCCGGATGCCGAGCGTGTAGTTGCCGCGGCCGTCGAACGCCTTGGGCGAGACGCCCTTGAAGTCGCGCACGCGTGGCAGCGCGAACGAGACCAGGCGATCGAAGAATTCGAACATCTGATCGCGTCGCAAGGTCACCATGACGCCGATCTTCTGTCCTGCGCGAAGTTTAAAAACGGCGATCGACTTCTTGGCCTTGGTGACGACCGGGCGCTGGCCGGTGATGGACCCCAGCTCCTCGACGGCGCTGTCGAGCAGCTTCGGGTTCGACACCGCCTCGCCGAGGCCCATGTTGATGGTGATCTTGGTGAGGCGCGGCGCCTCCATGGCGTTCTTGAGGCCGAACTCGGAGATCAGCTTGGCGCGAATCTCGGCGTCGTAGAGCTTGCGCAGGCGCGAGTTGCTCTCGCGTTTGACCCGCTCGGTCGCGACCTCCTTGGCCGCCCCGGCGCCCGCCTTGGCGCGACCGGTCTTGACGCCCTTGGCCTTGGCCTCGGCGCGCGCCGCCTTCTTGGCGGCGGCCTCGGCCTCCTGCTCGGGCGTGAGCTCCGGCTTTCCAGCCTTCGCCTTGTCGTCTTTCTCTGCGTCTTTATCTGCGGCCATCGGCGGTTCCTTTAGGTGGTCTCGAAGACGGTGCCGCATTTGATGCAAACGCGGCGTTTCTTCTGCCCTTCGTTGTGCTCGTGGCGCGCGCGCCGGGGCGCGATGCACTTGCCACACCAGAGCGCCACGTTGGAGACGTTGACGGAGCCCTCTTTCTCGAGGATGCCGCCGCGCGGGTTGCGCTGGGTGGGCTTGGTGTGGCGCTTGACCATGTTGATGCGCTCGATCACGACGCGATCTTTCTCGGTAACCAGGCGCAGCACGCGGCCGCGCTTGCCCTTCTCTTTTCCGGCGATGACGACGACGGAATCACCTTTGCGCACGTGCATGACTCAGAGGACCTCCGGCGCGAGCGAAATGATCTTCATGAACCGCTTGGCGCGCAGCTCGCGGGCCACCGGCCCGAAGATGCGCGTCCCCACCGGCTCGTTGTCCTTGTCGACCAGCACGGCCGAGTTGGTGTCGAACCGGATATACGAGCCGTCCTGGCGCGACACCTCTTTCTTGGTGCGCACGATGACCGCCTTGGCGACCTCGCCCTTCTTCACCTTGGCGTTGGGGATCGCCTCCTTCACCGACACGACGATCACGTCGCCCAGCGAGGCATATTTGCGCCTGGTGCCGCCGAGCACCCGGATGCACATGATTTTCTTGGCGCCCGAGTTGTCGGCGACGTCGAGCGTGGTGGTGGTCTGGACCATGGTGTGTCGCCTTTAAGCCTCTTGCGGCCGTTCGATCAGCTTCTCGACGCGCCAGCGCTTGTCGCGCGACAGCGGGCGGCTCTCGACGATCTGAACCTTGTCGCCCGCCTTGAACTCGTTCTTCTCGTCGTGGGCCTTGTACTTGGTCCGGCTGGACATGTACTTGCCGTACTTCTTGTGGGCGAGGCGCCGCTCGACCGTCACCACGCGCGTCTTGTTCATCTTGTCGCTGGTGACGACGCCGATCATGCGTCGCTTGTGGATTTTGTGCGCAGTGGCCACGGCTAGGTCTCCTTCTTGGCGGCCGCTTTGGCGGCCGGCTTCTTCTTGGTCGCCTTGGCGGCCGTCTCTTTGCCCGGTTCTTTGCCCGGTTTCTTGGAGGTCTCATCGACCGCCGCCTTGGCGGTGGTCTTGGTCGATTCTTTGGAGGCTCCCGGGGCCGTCTGGTTGGCGGCGGCTTTCCCGCTGCCGGTCCCGATCTCTCGAACCCGCTCGGCCAGCACCGTGTAGACCCGCGCGATATCCCGACGCGTCTGCCGGATCAGCATGGTGTTCTCGAGCTGGCTGGTTGTCTTCTTGAGCCGATGCTTGAACAGATCCTCTTCGAGCTTCCGGACCGTGCTGCGCAGCTCGTCCGGTTCGTTGCCGCGCAGGTCCTTGGCCTCGAGGCTCACAGCAGCCCCTCCCGCGCGAGGAACCGGGTCTGAACGCTGAGCTTGTGCTCAGCCAGCTGGAAGGCCTCGCGCGCCAGCTTCTCATCGACGCCATCGAGCTCGTACATGACGCGTCCGGGACGCACGACCGCCACCCACTCTTCGGGATTTCCCTTGCCGTGTCCCATCCGCGTCTCGGCCGGCTTCTTCGAGATCGGCTTGTCGGGGAAGATCCGGATGTAGAGCTTGCCACCGCGCTTGACGTGGCGGGAGATCGCGATACGGGCCGCCTCGATCTGGCGCGAGGTCACGAAACCACAGGAGAGCGCCTGCAGGCCGTACTCGCCAAACGCGACGTTGGTCGCGCCCTTCGAAAGGCCGGTCATGCGGCCCTTCTGCTGCTTGCGCCATTTGACTTTTTTGGGAGCGAGCATCGTCTTGGTCTCCTACATCACGCCAGGCGGGAGTTACGCTGGGGCAGAACCTCGCCCTTGAAGATCCAGCATTTGACGCCGATGGCACCGTAGGTGGTGTGGGCCTCGGTGGTGCCGTACTCGATGTCGGCGCGCAGCGTGTGCAGCGGCACGCGACCCTCGTGGTACCACTCGTAGCGCGCCATCTCGGCGCCGCCCAGGCGGCCGGCGCAGGCGAGGCGGATCCCCTTGGCGCCGAACTTCATCGCGGTCTGGACCGACTTCTTCATGGCGCGGCGGAACGCCACCCGTCGCTCCAGCTGCGTGGCCACGTTCTCGGCCACCAGCTGCGCGTTGGTCTCGGCCTTGCGGACCTCCTGAATGTTCAGAAAGACCTCGCTGTCGGTGAGCGCCTGAACTTCCTTCTTCAGGGTCTCGACGCCCGCGCCGCGCTTGCCGATGACGATCCCCGGCCGCGCCGTGAAGATGTTGATCTTGACCTTGTTGGCGGCGCGCTCGACCTCGACCGCCGAGACGCCCGCGTGACTGAGCTTCTCTTTGACGAACTTCTTGAGGCGCAGATCTTCATGCAGCCACTTCGAGAAGTCCTTCTCCGAATACCACTTGGAGCTCCAGCCGCGGATGACGCCGAGGCGGAAACCTACCGGATGTGTCTTTTGTCCCATTAAATCAAACCTTTTCCTTCAATCCCTCTCCCGCGCAGTGGGAGAGGGCCTGGGTGAGGGTTCCTATATTCATTTGGTCTCCGGAACGTCGACGACGACCGTCACGTGCGACGTGCGGCCGGTAAGCCGGTTGGCCCGTCCCATCGAACGCGCCATCCAGCGCCGCTGCACCGGACCACCGTCGATGAATACCTGGGTGACGAACAACTTCTCCGCGTCGGCCTTCTCGTTCTCGGTCGCGTTCGCGATCGCCGAGTCGAGCACCTTGCTGAGCATGCGGGCCGCCTTGCGCTGCTGCATGCGCAGGATCGAGATCGCGTCGTCGACCGATCGCCCGCGGATCATGTCCGCCACCGCCCGCACTTTGCGGGGCGACTCGCGGAACCGTCTCAAGACTGCGCGTGCCATGGGGTCTCCTCGTCCTTACTTCTTCGCGCCTGCGGCAGCCGCCGCGGGCGCCGCGCCCGGGGCCGCTCCGCCGCCGCCACCACCCGCGCCGCCCGAGGAAGCCTTGCGCTCGCCCGAGTGACCGTGAAATGTCCGGGTGGGCGAAAACTCGCCCAGCTTGTGGCCGACCATGTTCTCGGTGGTGAAAACCGGGACGAACTTCCGTCCGTTGTGAACGGCGAACGTCATCCCCAGCATCTCCGGAATGATGGTCGAGCGCCGCGACCAGGTCTTGAGGACCTTCTTCGACTTCTGGCGCTGCATGTCGACGACCTTCTTCATCAAGCTGGCCTCGATGAAGGGACCCTTTTTTATTGAGCGAGCCATGGCTTCCTCTAGTCCCCGTTAGGCTTTCTTGCCGCGGTGTTTGATGATCATCGCGTCGGTGCGCTTGTTCTGGCGGGTCTTGAGACCCTTCGAGAGCTGACCCCAGGGCGAGCAGGGGTGCCGGCCGCCCGAAGATCGTCCCTCGCCTCCCCCCATCGGGTGATCGACCGGGTTCATGGTGACGCCGCGGTTGTGGGGGCGGCGTCCCTTCCAGCGCGTGCGCCCCGCCTTGCCGACGTGGACGCTGCCGTGCTCGATGTTGCCGACCTGCCCGACGGTGGCGCGGCACTCGAGGTGGATGCGCCGGGTCTCGCCCGACGGCAACCGCAGCTGGCCCCAGTCGCCTTCCTTGGCCATCACCTGGGCGCCGGTGCCCGCCGAGCGGCAGATCTGCGCGCCGCCCGAGATCTTGAGCTCGATGTTGTGGACCGTGGTGCCGAGCGGCATGAACCGCAGCGGCAGGTTGTTCCCCGGCTTGATGTCGGCGTTGCGCGAGGAGACGATCACGTCGCCGACCTTGAGGCCGTCGGGGCAGAGAATGTAGCGCTTCTCGCCGTCGGCGTAGTGCAGAAGGGCGATGCGCGCCGTGCGGTTGGGATCGTACTCGACGGTGGCAACCGTGGCGGGGACGCCCAGCTTGTTGCGACGGAAATCGATGAGGCGAAAGCGCCGCTTGTGACCGCCGCCGCGAAAACGCGAGGTGATGCGGCCATTGTTGTTGCGGCCGCCGGTCCTGGAGATCGCGGCGGTGAGCGTCTTTTCGGGACGGTTGCCCTGCGACAGCTCGGCGAAGTCGGGCGCCACGCGGCCGCGGCTTCCGGGGGTGGTGGCGTTATGTGGACGAAGACCCATGGCTCTACACTCCCTCGAAGAACTCGATGTTCTGGCCGGGGGCGATGGTGACCACGGCCTTCTTCCAGTTCGAACGCCTTCCGACGTAGCGTCCCATCTTCTTCTCTTTGCCGCGCACCACCGAGGTGCGCACCGAGAGCACGTCGACGTTCCAGAGCTTCTGGACGGCGTAGCGGATCTCGACCTTGTTGGCGTCGCGGGCGACCTCGAACAAGAGCTGCGCCTTGAGCGTCTCGGGATCGATCTCGCCATTCCCTTGCCCCTGGCCACCCGTCTCCTTGAGCCGGGTCCCCTTCTCGGTGAGCAAGGGGCGCTTGATGATTTCTTCGGGTGAACGCATGCCGCTCCTTACGCTGCCTTTGCTGCGGGCGATTTGGCTTCGGGCTTCTTGCCCTTGGGCGCCTTGCCCGCGGGCGTACCGGGCGTCCCCGACGTTCCACCTTGGGGCGGAAGCACGCGCGCTTCGATCAGCTTGACCGCACCGGCCGCGATGATGAGGCTCGGGTGGTTGAGGATGTCGTAGACGTTCAATCCCTCGGGCGCCAGGTACTTCGACTTCGGGAGGTTGCGCGCCGACTTCGAGAGATTCGCGTTCTCCTTGCCGTCGACGAGCACCGCCGAGGGAACGCCCAGCACCTTGAGGATGCCGGCCAGCCGCTTGGTCTTGGGCGCATCGAACGCGAGCGCGTCGATCACCACCAGCTTCTTCTCCTTGGCGCGCAACGACAGCGCCGAGACGAGAGCAGCCCGCTTGACCTTCTTCGGCACCGTGTAGGAGTAGTCGCGCGGATGCGGCCCGAACACCTTGCCGCCGCCGGCGTGGTTGGGGGCGCGGTTCGAGCCCTGGCGGGCGTTGCCGGTCCCCTTCTGCTTGTAGGGCTTCTTGCCGCCGCCGCGCACGTTGGCGCGCGTCTTGGTCGAATGGGTGCCGGCGCGCTTGGCGGCGCGCTGGGCGTTGACCATCTCCCAAAGGAGATGCTCCTTCACCTTCGCGCCGAAGACGGCGTCGGCGAGGCTGGCTTGCCCCACTGTTTTGCCTTCGATATTGACGATGTCGATCTGCATTGGAGAAAGCCCTCGAATCAGGTCAGGTCTTGATCTCGACGTCGACGCCGGCCGAAAGGTCCAGCTTCATGAGCGCGTCGAGCGTCTGCTGCGTCGGCTCCAGGATGTCGAGCAGCCGCTTGTGCGTCCGGATCTCGAACTGCTCGCGGGATTTCTTGTCGACGTGCGGCGAGCGCAGCACGGTGAACTTGTTGATCTTGGTCGGCAGCGGAACCGGACCGGCCACGCTGGCCCCGGTCCGCTTCGCCGTATCGACGATCTCGCCGGTCGACTGATCGAGCAGGCGGTGGTCGTACGCTTTGAGCCGGATGCGAATCTTGGGGGTCATGGCTACTCCAGAATCTTGGTGACGACGCCGGCGCCGACGGTCTTGCCACCCTCGCGGATGGCGAAGCGCAGACCTTCTTCGCAGGCGATCGGCGTGATGAGCTCGATCTCCAGATTCACGTTGTCCCCAGGCATCACCATCTCCGCC
>JADGRB010000325.1 GCA_017881315.1 Pseudomonadota bacterium | reverse complement strand
GGCGGCAGCTCGACGACGGGCACCGGCGGGCACGCAGGATCGGGCGGAGGCGGCGCGGGTGGCGCCACTGCCACTGGACACCCAGGCGGCATCACCGCCTGCAAGTGCGATGCGGCCGAAGGACCGGGTGCGGGTGGCCTCGCGTTCTTGCTCGGCCTGTTCGTCCTCGCGTCACTCCGCCGCCGCGCGCCCCAGCCGGCCCGCACACGTCGCCACTAGGCGTTAGATCCCCTTCCGATGGCGGCCGAAAAGCCTGAAGCGACTAAGCCCGCAGCCGCGAAACCGGGCGGAGCCGGAGGCGCCAAGCCCGGCGGACCGGTGATGGCGGAGCCGTGGGTGCCGCGACGACTGCGCCTGGTCGCGGCCGTGCTGGCAGGGCTCTACGTCTTGGCGGTCTGGCTCGATGCCGCCGGCAACGGCGCGGCGGACAAGGTCCTACCGCTGCCGGTGCGCTTCTTCGTGCAGGAGGCCGCGCTGTTTCCGCACGCCGCGCGTGACGTGATCGAATGGCGCGCCCAGGCCTGGTTCTGCGAGGCCGGGCACTTCGAAGAGCTCGACGTGCGCCCGTACTTTCCCATCCGCGCCGACGACAAGGAGAGCCGTTTTTATCGCGCGATGTTCTTCCACCTGCACCAGCGCAAGGTGCTCGCGTCGCTGGACCAGTTCATCGCGCGCGAGCAGAACCGCGTGCATCCCGAGGCGCGCATCGGCGGCGTGATGCTGCTGAGCCTGCGCATCCCGATCCCGCCGCCGGGGACGCCCGAGGCGCGCTACCAGCGGCTGCCGCTGACGGACTATCCGCCGGAGGTCGAGCGCCACTACTGGTACGTGACCGACAAGGGCGAGCGCGAGCAGCGGTGCGCCGACTTGCAGGCGGGTAGCCCATGAGGCGCCCGCAGCGGCCGGTGACGCTGCTCGATCGCCTCCGGGGCTGGCTGGAGGCGCCGCAGCCGATCGAAAGGCTCGAGCTCATCCGGATCGTGGCGCCGCTGGTGCTGCTGGCGTTCCTGTCGTCGCGTCTCATCCACGCCGACCATTGGCTCAGCCCGATCGGATTCCGCGTTCCCTATCTGGGCGGTCACGACTGGCGCCAGCCGCTCTATCTGCCGGCGGTGTCGCCCAAGGCGGCTTGGCTGATCGCCATCCTCACCACGCTGGCCGGGTTCAGCCTGTCGGCGGGGCTCTTCACCCGCGTCGCCGCCGGCGCCTTCGCGTTCCTGCTGGCGTATCTGGCGCTCGCCGATCGGCTGGAGGCTTTTACCGTCAGCAAGCTGGGCCCGATGATCGCGCTGGCGCTCTGTCTCAGTCCCGCCGGCGCGCGCTACGGTCTGGATGCCTGGCGCCGGCACCGACGGCATCCGGAGGTGCCGCTGCCGACGCACGTCCCGGGGGGGGTGATCCGCTACTTTCAGATCTTCCTGGCCGCGATGTATTCGGGCGCGGGGATCGCCAAGCTGCGCGGCGACTGGCTGTCGGGCGACGTCCTGTGGAGCCACCTGCACGACAACTACCAGACCGCGATCTCCTGGTTCCTGGTCCGCTCGGTTCCCGGTTGGGCCTGGCAGGCGCTGCAGTATCTGTCGCTCACCTTCGAGGTGGCCGCGCCGCTCTGGTTCGTGCTGCCCTGGACGCGCCGCCCGGCGGTGATCGTCGCCCTCTCGATGCACGCGATGATCGGGCTCATGTTCGGGCCGGTGATCTGGTTCGCGCTGCTCATGAGCACGCTGCTCATCGGCTGCTACGCGCCCGAGCGCTGGCTGCTGCGCGCGTTTCGGCGTGGCCAAGAGGACTAGGCAGCCGGCGCACGGGAAAGGCATCTCATGACGAGCTCGCGAACGGCAGTGGTTCTTGGCGCATCGGGATCGGTGGGCAACGCGCTGATCAAGGAACTGATCCGCAATGGATCGTTCAAACCCATCGTGACCGTGGTGCGTCGTTCGCAGCCCGATCAGGTCGCGATGGCACGTGATGCGGGTGTCGAGCTGCGCGAGGCGCTCGTTCCCACAATGGATCCAGCCGGCCTGGAAACTGCGACCGCGGAGGCCATTCGTTCGCTCGAAGGCGACGTCGTCGGGTTGAGTGTGTTGGGTATCGGGGCCGGTACCGCGAAACTCACGATCGACGAGCATCGCGCCGTCGACGTGCAACTGAATGCGGCCTTTGCGCGAGGGCTGAAGGCATCGGGGCGAGTGAAGCACCTGGCGTTCATGTCCGCCGCCGGCGCTGATCCCACCGCGGCGGCGACCGGATCGGGCGCCGCGGGGATGGCGCGCTACGCTCGTGTGAAAGGCGAGGCCGAGGAGGCAGTGAAAGAGAGTGGCCCGGCTGTCGTGAGCATCTTTCGCCCGGCGATGATCATCGGATCGCAACACACACCGTGGCTGCTCGAGAAGGTGCTTCCTGCGTTCTCGTTCGTGACACCCGCGAAATACAAATCGATCACCGTCGAGCAGATCGCGAAGGCGATGATCGCGACGTCACTGAGCACGCCCCCGAGATCGGACGTCTTTCATTACCCCGAAATGATGGCGTTGAATCGCTGATTGCCCGCACGCATGCCCGGGATCTCTGTGGTGCTAGCGAGCTAAGCTAGAGCATGCCGGAGAGCAGCGTCGCGCCGGTGGTCACGATTCGATCCCCCGGCGCCACGCCCCGGATGATGGGCAGGTAGTCGGTTCCTTGGTCGTCGTTGACGGTCACGATCCGGCGGACGAGCTTGAGGCGGCCGTCGGGCGCCGCGCCGATCTCGACGAACACCGCCGTCTGGTCGGCGATGCGCAACAGCGCCGTTCGCGGCAGAGCCGCCACGGTCGGACCGTCGACCGCGACGCTGACCGTCGCGTACATCTCCGGCTTGAGCTCGCGGTTGGGGTTGGGGATGGAGCAGCGAACCCGCGCCGTGCGCGCGATCGGATCCAGCGCGCCCGCGATCCAGTCGACCTTGCCGCTGAAGATCTGGTTGGGATAGGCGATGGCTTTGAGGCTGGCGGTGGCACCGCGATGGACACGCGCCAGGTCCGCCTCGAAGACCTCGGCGAAGACCCAGACCTGGTCGAGCTCGCCGATCGTGAACAGCTCGATGGCGGTGCCGCCGCCGTACTGCCCCTGCACCTCGGCGCCAGGGTTCACGTTGCGCGCGATCACCTCGCCGTCGATCGGGGCGCGCAGCGTGAATTCCTGAGTGACCGTCCCCGCCCGGGCGCCGCCGAAGAGCCGCGCCTTCTGGCGCGATCTTTCCATCTCGGCCTTGGCCTTGCCCTGGTTGTCCTGCGCGGATTCGAAGTCGCGCTGGGAGCCCGCGTGCGCGTCGAAGAGCTGCTTCTGTCGGCGCAGATCGTGCTCGGCGGCCACCAGATCGGCGTTGGCCTTGCCCAGGTCCGCCGACGCGTTGCCGACGTCCGGGGATTCGATGGTCGCGAGCGGCGCACCTTTCTTCACGCGCGTGCCCGGCTCGGCCAAGATCCGGCGAACCCGCCCCGCGACCGGCGAGTAGACGTGCGCGACACGCCGGTCGTCGAAGGCGACCTTGCCGCTGGCCACGATCTCGTTGCCGACGGTGCGCATCGCGACGACCTCGATGCGCACCTTGGCGTCCTCCATCTGCCGCGGCGTCAACCACACTTCGTCTTGCGGCGGCGGCGGCAGCCCGCTGCCGGCGGCGGGGGTGCTCCGACATCCGGACACGCCGAACGCCGCGGCGACCGCGACGGCCATGGCGACCGCGACCGCCAGGCGGACGCAGCGCAACCGGACGGCGAGGGTGGAGCGGACGTTCATTGAACGAGCTCCGTGGCGGTGGCGGCTTCGATCTGAAAGACGGCGTTCCAGTAGGCGGTCAGATCCTGGATGTATTCGAGCTTGGTGGCGACATACGTCCGCTGCGCGTCCAGGAACTCGAGCAGCGACGCCGCCCCCTTCTGGTACTGCAGCTCCACCAGCTGGCGCGCCCGACCCGCGCGATCGAGCAGGCGCCCTTCCATCCGCCCCACCAGGCGGCCGGTGGTCTGGTAAGCGGCGAACGCGTTCTCGACGTCGGCCACCACCTGCGCGCGCAACTTCGCCGCCTGCGCGTCCTGCACGATTCCGTCGGCTTCGGCCTTCTTGATCTCGCCCTGCTGTTGATAGAAGAGCGGCAGCGTCCCGGTGAGCGCGAGCTGCAGGGTCGGCGGCGTCACGCCGGCGACCTGCGTGGCGGTGCCATTCGGACCGGCGATCGTGCTCCCCGACGCAGAGCCCTCCTGCTGATACTGGAGGTTGATGCCGAGATCCGGAAAGCGCTGGCGCTTGGCGAGCGCGACGGCGCGCCCGGCCCGCGTGCGCTGGCTCTCCTGAGCGCGCAGATCCGGTCGGGCGGCGATCGCGCGGTCGACCAGTTGCTGGGCGTTCATTCCGGTCAGACCCGGCGGCGTCGCGAAGCGGAGCTGGCCGGCGTCGATGGTGAAGTCGGTGAACCCGCGCCGCTGACCGAGCAGGAAGGCGAGCTGGACCTTCGCCTGTCGGAGGGCCTGCCCGGCGCTGTCGACAGCCTGCTCGGCCTCGAGCTTCACCGTCTCGGTTCGCGAGAGGTCGACCTCGGAGATGGCGCCGCTCCGATAGCGGACCTGGTTGAGATCGAAGGTGCGCGCCGTCGACCCGGCGATCTCGCCGGCGAGCTCCAGCGCGGCCGCCGCCGCGACCGCCTGGAAGTATTGCTGCTTGATCTGCAGCTCGATCGTCCGCTGCGCGTCCGCCCGCTGGAGCCGCGCCGCCGCCAGCGCCGCCTCGGCGACACCCTTGCGAAGCCCCCGCTTGCCCGAGAGCGCGTCCTCGATGGCGTTGGAATCGCCGAGACCGACGAACCAGCCGTTGTGCGTCTCGTAGAGGCCGTCCTTGAAGAACGAATGGTAGAGACCGCCGGTCGCGTTGGGGTTCTGGATCGCGCCCGCGGTCAGCGCATCCCCCTCGGCCGCTGCCGCTCCCGCCTCGGCGATCAGCAGGTCGAGGCCGTGCGTCCGAAAGATGGCCACCGCCTGGCCGAGGGTCAGCGCCTGGGGGATGACCGGCTCGGCCGGCAGCTCAGCCGCCCGAGCCAAGGGCGCGGAGACAGCGACGAGGGTGACGAGGGCGAGAGCGCGCAGAACCACCGGCCATACTAACGCAAGACCCGTGCCCGGCATTCCAACTGCTGAAGATCCCGAGAAATCGGGGTCGTCGTCGGGCACCCGCTGCCCACCCGCCGGCCACCCCCAAGTTTCTTGTATGTGTCGTGAAAGTTTCCTGTACGTCAGCGTGGGTCGAGGGCGTAACCGCGAGCTGACGGCCCGACCGGTCTAGCAACCCGGTACGGCGTCGCCGGGCTGGCAGACCTCGCAGGAGATGGTGACCGCATCGACGTTAGGATTGGCCGGATCGGTCGAGACGGTCAACGCCAGGCCACCATCCGGACAGGTCGCGGTGTCGGAAGCCAAGGTCCAGCAGGGGGCGG
>JADGRB010000087.1 GCA_017881315.1 Pseudomonadota bacterium | reverse complement strand
AGGTGGACCTGCACCACCTCCGGGCGCGCATAGGCCGTCTCCCGCGGATGATGCGGAATCTGCTTGCCGTGCATCGACGGGCTGGCGCTCTGGTCTTCGGCCACCGTATAGGTCGCCTGCGCCACCAGCCGGGCGTGCCGTCCGAGGCCCAGGCGCAGCTCCTGCTCGACGCCGTAGACACGCGCGCTGGTCAGGTTCTGCGCGCGCGACGGCCCATCCGAGACGCGCGGCCAGTAGATCAGATCGTTGGCCAGCGCGCCAAACACCGTCGTCCGGCTGGTGATCGCGACGCGGCCGCCCGGCCGATCAATCCAGAGCGCGAGGTCGGCGTTGGTCCCCTGCTCGGGGACCAAGCCGGGGTTACCGAGCAGGCGGCCGGTCCCATCCCCGTAGAGCTCCAGAAACGAGGGCGCGTGCTGGTACCGCCCGATGTTGCCCTTGAGCGACGCGACCGGATCGAGCGGACGCACCAGCGCGACCCGGTAAGTCGGCAGCCGCCGTTCGATCGCCGGCCCCTCGGGGAGAAACATGCCGGCCCCGTTCTGTCCGGTCACCAGATCCTTCATCACCTCGATCCGCGCCGACGGAATGACGTGCAGATCCAGGCGGTGCCAATAGAGATCCAGCTCGGCGCCCGCGACGCCGACCAGCCGACTGGCCGGAACGCCCGAATCGGTGGGATCGAGCTCGTTAACGGGCGTGTACGTCTCGCGCCGCGCCTCCAGCACCAGGGCCGCCCGCACCCATTCGCCGAGGGGGCGTGTCGCGTGGACGGTGGCTCCGGTGAGCTGCGTCGTCTGGTGCACCGCCACCGCGCCACGCTCTACGATCTCGCCGTAGGGATCGAGCAGCCGATCGCGCTCGGCACCGACAAAGGCCTCGGCGGACAATCGTCCGCCCGGGCCGAGATCGTCGCGAGACTCGTAGCGCAGGTACCCGAGGCCGCGCATGGTGTGAAAGCGTGCGTAGAGCGCCATGAAGTTCGTCGGTCCCGGAAGGCCCTGTGCGCGCGCGAATCCCAGCATGCCGAGGCCCAGCGTCCGCCGGCCATTGAGCGTCACGCTCGCGCGAAACACGCCGTTGCCCTCCAGCGCGTCGTTGTTCTGCCGGTTCAGCTCCTGGTCGTCGGCGGGGTTGATCGGCGTGTTGTTGTCGAAGTGAAAAGGGTAGTCACCCTTCGAGGAGAAGACGTGCGCGCCGAGGTAGAGACGCAGCCGGCCGACGCGACCACCGCCGGTCGCATCGGCGAACCGGGTCCCGAAGGAGCCGATCCCGGCGCGGAGGCTGGCGCGCGTCGTGCTCGGTGTGCGGGTGGTGATCGAAATGACCCCGCCCAGCGCGGTCTCGCCGAACACCAGCGGCGTCGTCCCCCGATAGACCTCGACCCGCTCGATGTCGCCGACCGGCAAGGTGGAGATGTCGACGCCGCCGCCCTGCGCGACGTTGAGCGGCACGCCATCGACGTAGATCGAAACCTGATCGGGGTTCGAGCCGCGCAGCGTAATGCTGCTGAACGCTTCCTGTGAACCCGTCCGCGCAACGGTGACGCCCGGGACCTCCAGCAGCAGCGTCCCGAGATTGTCGTAGGCGCGCGGGCTCTCCGACGGAAGGACGACCGACACGGCAGCCGCCCGGTCCTCGCGCGCCGCAGTCGGCGCCGGCTCCGGCCCGGTGACGATGGTCTGGAACGGCGGGGGTGGTGCAGTCGGCGGCGGTGTGGCTGCGGCTGTTGCCGCCGCCTCCTCGGCGCGGGCCGTGGACCCGATCGCGATCAGAGCCACCAGAGACCCCAGGGCCCGGCGCCTCACGACCGATCCTCCGACGTGCCGCCGGCGTCGAGCGTCTCGTAGGGCAAGACGTAGGGCAGGCCCGCGCTGTCGATCCGCACCTCGGCCCGCACCGCGAAGTGGCGCGCCAAGGTTTCCGGGGTGAGCACCGCCGCCGGCGCCGCGTCGGCGCGCAAGGCCCCCTCCGCGAGCAGCAGCATCCGGTCACAGCGGCGGGCGGCCAGCGACAGATCGTGCAGCGCCACCACGGCGGCCCGCCCGGTGTCGACGGTGGCGCGGAGCAGATCGAGCGCCTGCAGCTGGTGGGACAGATCGAGCCCGGCGATCGGCTCGTCGAGCAACAGCAGCGGTGCCTCCTGGGCCAGCGCGCGCGCCAGGTGGACCCGTTGGCGCTCGCCGCCGGAGATCTCGGTGACCGGCCGATCCGCCAGCTCCGTCGTATCGGTGAGCGCGAGCGCGCGCGCCACCGCCGACAGATCGACGTCGGACTCGACCTGGAACCGCTCGAGGTGCGGCAAGCGGCCGAGAGCCACGGCCTCGCGCACCGTGAGCGGGAGATCGGCGGGCGCGTCCTGGGGCAAGAGCGCCGCACGGCGCGCGATCTGCCGCCGCGAAAGCGTCTCGACGGGAACGCCGCCGAGACGCACGACACCGGATGACGGGACGTGCAACCCGAGCAAGAGACGCAGCAGCGTCGATTTCCCGGCGCCGTTCGGTCCGCACAGCGCGACCAGCTCGCCGGGACCGACCGCGAAGCTGACGTCGCGGAAGACGGACCGCGCGCCGTAGCCGAAGCCGACCCCCGCCACCTGGCAGAGCGCGCCATCGAGCGCCGACGCGACGAAGCCGCTCATGGCGCCGCCACCTCGCTCCGTTTTCTCACCAGCAGCGCGAGAAAGACCGGCGCGCCGACCGCCGCGGTCACCACGCCCACCGGAATCTCGGCGGGGGCGAGCAGCGTGCGCGCCACCAGATCGGCGATCACCAGAAAGATGCCGCCGCCCACGAACGACAGCGGCAAGAGCGTCCGGTGACCCGGGCCGACGGCCAGCCGAACCACGTGCGGGACCAGCAACCCGACGAAGCCGATGGGACCGGCGATCGCGACCGCGGCACCGACCACCAGCGCGCTCGCGAGGACCAGCCGCAGGCGCACGCGCGGCACGTCGACGCCGACCGACGCCGCGCCCAGCTCGCCCAGCAGGAGGGCGTCCAGCTCACGCGCCGACGCGAGGATGATCGCGACGCCGACCAGCACGGCCGGCGCGCCGAGGAGCAGGTGATCCCAGGTCCGGGCCTCCAGGCCGCCGAGCAGCCAGTAGACCACCTGCCGACCGGCGTCGTAGCTCGACAGCGCCACCGAAAGAATGAACGTCGTGAGCGACACGTTGAGCGCACCGACGGCGACCCCCACCAGGAGCAGCGTCCCCGAGAACAGCCGCCCCCGCCCGCGACGCGACGCGATCGCGAAGACCAGCAGGGCATCGGCCGCGGCACCCAGAAAGGCGCAGACGGGAAGCGTCCAGACCGCGCGGCCTGCCAGGCGCAGGTAGATCGCCAGCACCGCGCCCAGCGACGCGCCGGAGGAGACGCCCAGGACGCCCGCATCGGCCAGCGGGTTCCGGAACAGCCCCTGCAACGTCGCGCCGGCGACCGCCAGTCCGCCCCCCACCAGGAGCGCGACCAGGGCCCGCGGCAGGCGGATCTGGACCACGACCAGGTCTTGCCAGGAGAGAGCGCCGTGCCGACCGCCGAGGCGCCGGCCGATCGCACCGGCCGCGTCGGCCAGGGAGAGATGCGCTGGCCCCACCAGCAGAGCCGCCGCCACCGCCACCACCGACGCCAGCGGGACCAGCGCAAGGACCACCGAGCGGCGCGCGCGCCCGCCCTGGCGGCGTGCGCCCTCGACCTTGCGGGTTGGAGCTATTTGGGTCGGCTCGGCCCGAGCGTCGGGCGTCGCCACTTTCGGCGGCATGCAAAAACCCTCGCTCCGGCGAACGAGGGGACGGGTGCCGGCCCTCAGATGGGGAAGAACCAGCAGCCGATCTCCGTCCGCGCGGAGAAAAAAGCTTCGGCCTTCGGTAGGTCTCCTGGCTCGTGAAGCGCAAACCGCTCAGGCGGCGATTTGCGGCAACCCTCCCCTTCCCCGACCGATGGTCGAGTGGGTTCGCGAGGGCGGCCTTCACTTACAGTGGCGGGACCGCGCCGGCTTTCAACCGGCTTCCCTTTTATGCCCAACTGGGCACCGAAGGCGCTTATTCAATTTTCAGTTTTCATGGGCTCCGAAAGAGCCCAACGGTGATCCTTCAACCACCGGGCGCGAGGTGTGTCAAGCGTGAGCTCAGTCTTCGCGCTGCCAATCGGGCTTGGCGGCGGCGACGGCGGCGTAGTAGCTGCGCAGAGCGAGACCGGTGGCTGCGGCTTCGTCGACGAGAATCGTGGCGTGCGGGTGAAGCTGCAAGGCGGAGGCCGGCACCAGCGCGGTGAGCGGCCCTTCCACCATCTGCGCCACGGCGGCGGCTTTCGCCGAGCCGAAGGCCAGCAGCAGGCAGCGGCGCGCCTCCAGAATTGTGGCGATGCCGACGGTGATCGCGTGGTGCGGAACCGGCTCGGCGCCGAAGGCCGCCTGGTTCGCGGCGCGCGTCTCGTCGGCCAGCGTCTTGATGCGCGTGCGCGATCCGAAGGACGAGGTCGGCTCGTTGAACGCGATATGCCCGTCGGTGCCGAGCCCGAGGACCACCATATCCAGGCCACCCGACTCGGCGATCTCGGCCTCGTAGCGCGCGCAGGCGGCAGGCAAATCCGAGGCCTGGCCATCGGGAGAGTGAATTCGCCCGAGCGGCAGATCGATCTGGCGATAGAGCGTCTCCTGCAGGGTCCGCCGGAACGCGCCCGGGTGATCGGGCGCGATCCCGACGTACTCGTCGAGTCCGAAGGCCCCCGCCCGCGCGAACGAGAGCCCCTCTTCGCGATGCAACCGTCCGAGCTCGTCGTAGGTCGCGCGCGGCGTGTTTCCCGTGGGCAACCCGAGCACCGCATCGGGCTTGCCGCGCACGAGCCGCGCCACCATCCGCGCCGCCCGCTGACAGACCAGGTCGGGCGAGGCGAGCACGATGACTTCCATGACCGTCTCAGTTCGCGCGGCTACCCGAAGACGATGGTCCGGTTGCCGGAGACCAGCACGCGGCGTTCCAGGTGGAGCCGCACCGCGCTGGTCAGCACGCGGCGTTCGAGCTCGCCGCCTTTGCGCATGAGCTCGGCGACGTCGTCGCGGTGGCTCACCCGGCAGACGTCCTGCTCGATGATGGGACCTTGGTCGAGCTCGCGCGTCACGTAGTGCGCGGTCGCGCCGATCACCTTCACGCCGCGCGCCTTGGCCTGGTGGTAGGGCTTGGCGCCGACGAAGGCGGGCAAGAACGAGTGGTGGATGTTGATGATGCGCGCGGGCCAGCGGGCCACCATCTCCGGCGACAGGATCTGCATGTAGCGGGCGAGCACCACCAGGTCGACCCCCAGCGACGCGAGCAGCGCCTCCTCTGCCGCTTCCGCGGCGCGCTTGTCGGCCTTGTCGACCGGAACGTGCTCGAAGCGAACGCCGAAGTGTCCCGCCACCGATCGGAGCACCTCGTGGTTGGAGAGCACCAGCACCAGATCGCCCCCGAGCTCGCCCAGCTGCTGTGCCAGCAAGAGATCGTACAGACAGTGCGGCGCCGTGCTGGCGAAGACCGCCACCCGCGGACGAACGTCGGAGTAGGTCAGCTCCCAGCCCAGGTCGAAGCGGGTGCCGAGGATCTCCATCGCGCCTGCGATCTCGGACCGCGAGAGCTTGAAATCGGCCAGGGTCCAGCAGAGGCGCATGAAGAAGAGACCCGTCTCCACCTCCGCGTGCTGGTCGGCGTCCAGGATGTTGCCGCCCTGCTCGTACACGAATTCGGACAGGGCCGCGACCAGCCCGGTCCGATCGGTGCAGCTCACCAGCAGCGTGGCGGTCGCGGGCGAGCCGGCGGTCTGGTCGGCGATCTGATCGGACGGAGAGGTCATGCGCCCCTCAGGATAGACCGGCGGCCAGAAGCGTTCACCCGTCGACGACGGGGACGGCGGTGGTCTTGGCGCCGCCGGTGGTGAGCCACCACAGGCCGGGAACCAGGCGATGGCCGACGGCCGCCTCGGCCTCCGCCACCGTCGCCGCCTGGATCTCGTAGCGAATCGATCGGTGCGCGGCCAGCGCGCCCGCGGACGGGGTCGTGAGGCGAACCCGATGCCCGTGGGTCTCGGCCAGTCCCCCCGATGGCAGGTAGATGATCCGGATGTCCATGGCCCGATCCATGGAATCACGCCTGATCAGGAACGCAAAAAAACGACACAAAAAAAGCGAGCCGTTCAAAACTCGACGCGCCAGAAACGACGCCGAAACGACGAAACGGCCGGGATTATTTGTTGCCGCGGCGGGCGCGAACGGCGTCGGCCAGCTCGCGCAGCACCGGCACCGTGTCGACCCACCCGAGGCAAGCGTCGGTGATGCTCTGCCCGTAGGTGAGCGTTCCGCCGGGCACCGCATCCTGCCTTCCCGCGACCAGGTGACTCTCGATCATCACGCCCGCGATGGCCCGCCCGTTGCCCCGCAGCTGCGCGGCCAGATCGCGCGCCACCGCTGGCTGGCGCGTCGGATCCTTGCGGCTGTTGCCGTGGCTGCAATCGACCATCAGCCGCGGGGGCAGCTTCGCTTTTTCGAGGGCCGCGATGGCGCGGGCGACGGCCTCCGCCTCGTAGTTGGGCGCCGTGCTGGCGCCGCGCAGGATGAGGTGGCAGTCGGGGTTGCCGCGCGTCGCGACGATCGCCGCCAGCCCCTGCTTGGTGACCGAGAGGAAATGGTGCGGGTGGCTGGCCGCCTGGATCGCGTCGATCGCGATCTGCGTGTTCCCGTCGGTGCCGTTCTTGAATCCGACCGGGACGGAGAGCCCCGACGCCAGCTCGCGGTGCACCTGGCTCTCGGTGGTGCGCGCGCCGATCGCCCCCCAGCTCACCAGGTCGGCGATGAACTGCGGCGTGATGGTGTCGAGAAACTCGCACCCGGCCGGCATCCCCATCTCGGCCAGGTCCAGCAGCAACCCGCGCGCGACGGCCAGGCCCTCGTTCACCTTGAAGGTCCCGTCCAGGTTCGGGTCGTTGATGAGGCCCTTCCAGCCCACGGTGGTACGCGGTTTTTCGAAGTAGACCCGCATCACGACGAAGAGCGCGTCCCGCAGCTCGTCGGCCAGCGCGCGCAGACCCCGCGCATATTCGCGCGCGGCGGCCACGTCGTGGATCGAGCAGGGACCGACCACCACCACGATGCGATCGTCCTGCTGGCGCAAGATCCGGGTGGCCGCCTCGCGGCTCTCCGAGACCGTCGTCGAGGCCCGCTCCGACAGCGGCAGATTCTCCATCAGGATCTCGGGCGGGATGAGCGGGCGGATCCGGTCGATGCGGAGGTCGTCGGTGGCGTGAATCATGGAAGCGAGGAAATCTAGCGCCTTTTGGGCGCGGCTGCCCACAAACGGGGCCCATCCGGAAGCCGGCGCTATAGTGGCGGCCGGACCATGCGACGTGGACGATGTGGACGACGTGGATTGGAAGGCTTCGGCCTTGACGCCACCGCCTGGCGAAACGCCGTCGGCGCGCGTGTTCCCGTTTACGACCGTCTCCTGGCCGCCGCCGTCGGGATCTTCGAGCACCCGCAGGACGGCCTCGAGCGGGCGGCGCGCGATCGGGTCGAGGCGGCCTGGCGCGAGCGGCGGTCGGCCGCCTCCTACGATCGCCCGCTCCTCCTGCTGGCGGCCCTGCGCGCGGAGGCCCTGCGCGCCGGCCCGCGCCACCCGCTCTTCGCCGCGATCGGCTCCGCCGCGATCGATCCCGAGGCGGCCACCCGGCCGGCCCTGGCCGCTGCGCTCGCCGATGCGCCGGCGCGGCTGTTCGTCGACCTCGCCACCCGAAGGGTGCAGACCAACGAGACCTCGCGCGCCGTCGCCTGGCTCTGGCCCGCGGCCCTGGCCGGATGCGCCGATACCGACCGACCGCTCGCGCTCTTCGACGTCGGCTGCAGCGCCGGGCTCAACCTCTCCGCGGACCGCCTGCCGGCGCCCTGGACCGATCTCGCCGGAAATGCCCTGCCCGTCGCCGCGGCCGCGCGAATCGTCACCCGCCTGGGCTTCGACGCTCACCCGCTCGACGTCGGGCGCGACGACGACGTGGTGTGGCTGCGGGCCTGCGTGTGGCCCGGCGAGACCAGCCGGCTCGAGCGCCTCGATCGGGCCATCGCCGTCTTCCAGCTGGCGTCGTCGGCGCCGAACCCGCCGCGCCTGCAGATCGCCGAGGCCAGCGACGTCGCGGCGCGCATCGAACGAAGCTCGGGAGAACACCCGGCCGCGACGTTGCTCCTCGCCTATCAGACGGTCGTGCGCGACTACCTGCCCGACGACGTCAAGAGCCGCTACCTCGCCGGCATGACCGCGTGGGTCGCCGCCGAAGCCGCCGCCGGCCCGCGCCGCGTCTGGATCGAGCTCGAGGCCGCGAGCGACGTCCTCGCCGATCCGGGCCCCCTTCCGATGGCGCTCACCGCCCACCTGGCCGACCGGGCGACCGGCACCCGCGCCCTGCCCCTCGCCCGCTGCAGCTACCACCCCGACCGCCTCGCCCCCGACGTCGCCGCGGTGGCCGATTTCGCCGCGGAAACCGCCTGGAAACAGAAACGAGCGAAAATTTGACGCCCCTGCGCGAGCCCTTAACGTGAAATGCGCGGAGGGCACGAAACATGGATTACGCCGAGACCCGTGAGCTGATCCGACTTCGCTACGAGCTTCGACACCTTCTCATCTACCGCACCGCCGAGGCGACCGAAGCGGCACGCGCGGTTCTGGCGCGCATCTCGGCCCTGGTCGCCACCGACGCCGAAGAGGCGGCGACCATCGGGCCCGAGATCGCCCGCTGGCAGGTCAGCTTGTCTCTGACCGCCTAGCGCGGGCGAGTCGCCGGCCGGGTCGGGCGCACGTGCTGCGTCCGAAAGGTGCTGCCCCTCGAAGCAGCACCGGCCAGCTTGGCCCTGTCGCTCCCCGCCCCCGCGGCCGGCTGCCGGAGCGGCACCAGTTGGTCCGGGCCGTTGCCGATCAGATCGGCGCGTCCCATCTGCCGCAACGCCTGCCGCAATAGCGGCCAGTTCGCCGGATCGTGGTAGCGCAGGAACGCCTTGTGGAGCCGGCGCGTCTTGGCCCCCTTGGCGACGGGAACGATCTCGCCGTCTCGGCGCAGCTTGCGGAGCGGGTTCCGGCCGGTGTGGTACATCGCGGTCGCGGTCGCCATCGGCGAGGGGAGAAACGTCTGCACCTGGTCGGCCCGGTAGCGGTTCCGCTTCAGCCACTGCGCGAGCGCCAGCATGTCCCGGTCGGTGGTCCCCGGGTGCGAGGCGATGAAGTACGGGATCAGATACTGCTTCTTGCCGGCCTTTTCTGACGCTTCGTTAAACAAACGCTTGAACTTCTCGAAGGTGCCGATGCCGGGCTTGAGCATCTTCGAGAGCGGCCCGCTCTCCGTGTGCTCGGGCGCGATCTTGAGGTACCCCCCCACGTGGTGGGTCGCCAGCTCCCGCACGTAGGCGGGCGAGGTCGCCGCCAGGTCGTAGCGCACGCCCGAAGCCACCAGCACCTTCTTGACCCCCGGCACCGCCCGCGCCCGCCGGTAGAGCTCGATGAGCGGCGCGTGGTCGGTCCCGAGGTTCGGACAGATCTGCGGGTACACGCAGGACGGCAGGCGGCAGGCAGCTTCGACAGCCGGGCTCTTGCAGGCCAGGCGGTACATGTTGGCGGTCGGGCCGCCGATGTCGGAGATGACGCCGGTGAACCCCGGCACCGTGTCGCGCACCTGCGCGATCTCGCGCAGCACGGAGGTCTCCGAACGGTTCTGGATCACCCGCCCCTCGTGCTCGGTGATCGAGCAGAAGGTGCACCCGCCGAAGCAGCCCCGCATGATGGTGATCGAGAACCGGATCATGTCGTAGGCCGGGATCTTCGCCTCGCCGTAGCGCGGGTGCGGGCGGCGCGTGTAGGGGAGCTCGTAGAGGCGATCCAGCTCGGGCGTCGACAGCGGCAGCGGGGGCGGGTTCAGCCAGACGTCCCGGTCGCCGTGACGCTGCACCAGCGCGCGCGCGTTGCCGGGGTTCGACTCGACGTG
The DNA here is from genome assembly GCA_017881315.1 of Pseudomonadota bacterium. Taxonomy (GTDB): domain Bacteria; phylum Myxococcota_A; class Polyangia; order Fen-1088; family Fen-1088; genus JADGRB01. Next base: position 6,768 of record JADGRB010000087.1, on the reverse strand, counting down.
CAGCAGGCGCGAGGCGTGGGCGTACAGCACCGGATCGGCGACCACGGCCTCGAAATCCGGCAGCCGGATCACCGTGCGGGCGCGGTCCCCCTTGCGGGGTCGCAAGCTCGCGGGCGCGATCAAAGCCGGCGACGGCACCGGCACCGTCCCGGAGGGCCCCGCCTCGGGCGCGCACCCGGCCCCAGCCGTCGTGTCGGCATAGGGATCCATGGGCGGCGCCAACGGGCCGGGCGTGTCGATCTCGCGCGAATCGATCTCGGTGAAGTCAGGTGGCGTCGTCCCGGACGCGCGGACGAACGCGGTGCCGCGCAGATCGGCGATCTCTTCGGGCGCTTGCCCCGCCGCCAGCCGGTGCGCGATCTCGACGATCGCCCGCTCGCCGTTGCCGTAGACCAGCAGATCCGCCTTGGCGTCCAGCACGATCGATCGCCGGACCTTGTCGGACCAGTAGTCGTAGTGGGCGATGCGCCGCAGGCTGGCCTCGATCCCCCCCACCACCAGCGGCACGTCCGGGAACGCCTCGCGACAGCGCTGGGCATAGACGATCACCGCGCGGTCCGGACGCTGGCCGCCTGCGCCGTCCGGCGTGTAGGCGTCGTCGTGCCGCAGCCGCCGATCGGCCGTATAGCGGTTGACCATCGAATCCATGTTCCCGGCGGTCACGCCCCACATGACCGTCGGGCGCCCGAGCACGCGGAACGGCTCGGCGCTGCGCCAATCCGGCTGCGCGATGATGCCCACGCGAAACCCCTGCGACTCGAGCAGCCGGCCTACCAGCGCCATCCCGAAGCTCGGGTGATCGACGTAGGCGTCGCCGGTCACCAGGATGACGTCGCAGCTGTCCCAGCCGAGCGCGTCCATCTCGGCGCGCGACATGGGGAGCACCGGCGCGATCCCGAATCGCTCCGCCCAGTGCTTGCGGCGCGCGAACAGCGTCGGCGGGACCAGATGCGGCGAAATCGGAACGAACCCCGCGCGCCCGGCGGAATCAGCGGCGGCGGGCATGACGCGGAGAGTGATAGCACGGCGCCCCATCTGTGGCATGCTCGCGGCGATGGTGGCGACGGAGCAGCGGCAATTTCCACGGCTGGGGTTGGGGCTCCCGGTGACCTTGCTGTTCCTGGGGCACGGTCAGGTGGAGGCGGAGCTGCAGGACATCTCGCGCGGCGGCTGCTTCTTCAAGTCGAAGCTAGACGTCTCGCTCGATCGCCGCATCTCGGTGGTCCTGTCGGCGACCGGTGGCAAGACCTGTCAGGCCTCGGGCCGCGTGGTCCGAACCGTCGCCTACCGAGGCTTCGCCGTGCTCTTCGATCAGGACGACACCAGCTCGATCGACGAGTTCATCGCCGACATCACGCCCCTGCACCAGGAGAACCGCGCGGCCCTCCTGAGCTCGGTCCTGAAGCCCGAGATTCAGATTTACTGACGGGCTAACCCGCCGAAGCGTCAGAGGCGTTGCGCTGGAGGGTGCCGCTGCCGGATGCGGTACAGGAGGCGCCGCCGATGGGCGCGGAACCGGAGAAGCTGGTCGAGATGGTGTCGCCCGTGATTGTCATGGTCCACGAGGTGACGTTGATCTGGGCCGCAACCCCTTGCACGGTGAACGTGCAGGGCTGTCCCGATGCGGCCGTTGCGACCATCCCGCTCACCGAGAAGTTGATCGTGCAGGCCGTCCCCGCCGAAAACTGAAGGTGAGACGAATCGGCGCCCATGCTGATAGTGACCGTATTTCCCGTCAGGTCCTGGGCCGGGATGGTCATCCCCAGGATGCTGCAGCTCATCGGGGTGAGCGTCCCGTTGCCGTAGGTCCACATACCGACGAACGGCGCGGCGTTTCCCCCGCCGCCGCTGCTGCCACAGCCCAGGAGCAAAAGACCTGCGACCAGAGCGATTCGATTCAAGCGCGACGACATCATGGACATGGACTTGGACCTGGATTTGGACGTGGACATGGACGACATGGTACCTCCGTTTGGACGGGCGTTACATCGGCGCCGGGGTGAGGGCGGCCGTCGCGTAGATGAACGGCGCGACCCAGTTGATGGCGATCTCGTTGACCTGATAGTCGTCCTTGCTGTCACGCCAGGTGAGCGCGGCGGGAAGGTTCACCGTCGCCTCATCATGGTTGGCGCCGCCCACCAGCAGGCCCGGCCAGGGATCGGCGATCCCGTCGCCGTAGGAGGGCCCGTGGTGCGGATTGGCCGGTGGGTGGTAGCCCACCATGGTGACCTGCGATCGATCGTAGAGGTTGCGCCCCAGCAAGAAGTCGAGCTGCATCTGGATGGCGTCCAGATACTTCGGGCTCGGCTGCAGCACGTTGGCGACCCAGAGGTTCATCGCCGCGCGGGCGACCGAGCCGTTCGAGCCCCAATAGTAGCTGTTGGTGCGGCCGCCCGGGAGCGCGCGCCCAAAGGCGTGGGCCGCGGCGATGCCCTGCAGCTGGTCGGCCGCGGCGACGATGGCCGCCGAGAGCGTCGAGACCAGGTTGGCGTCGCGCGCGTCCCTGTCGGGGCGCCGCGACAGCAGGTAGGTGTAAAAGCCGAGGTTCTGCACGTTCGCCCAATCGAAGTCGACCTCGACGGGGTTGCTCGGCGCGCGGGTCTCGAAATCGGTGAGCGCGGCCGCATCGCCGGTGGTCTCCCACATCTCCGCCGCCGCCCACAGGCGGTTGTCGGCGTCGGTCTCGACGTAATGCCCGGTGTTGAAGACCAGCGCGCTGTCGTTCGGGCTGTCGTTGGCGGGGACGGCCGGTCCGGCGTTCGCAGCCAGGTAAGCGGTGCCGAGTCGGGCGGCCGCCAGATACGCGGCGGACGACGCCGGGGCGAATGACCCGTAGACGCGCGCCGCCGCCGCCATGACCGCCACGAAGTCGGCCGTCATGGCGGTGCCGATGCCGGCGAAATAGCGCTTCTGATTGTCGTGGTCGGGCATGGTGCCGAAGGCCTCGAAGTCGATCGCGGTCAGCTTGTCGGGCGCGCCCCCGCCCCCGCTGGCCTTCTGGGCGGTGAGGAGCCAATCGAGCTCCCACTTCACCTCCCAGAGAAAATCGGGCATCGGACCCGCGCCCCCCTCCGGGATCTGGCCGTGCTCGGGAATCGGCAACGCCAGCGCGGCCAGCGTCGGTTGGAAATGCTCCCAGGCGGCCAGCAGCATGCCGACGCTGAACGCGCCGTTGCCGACGTACTTGCCGTAGTCGCCGGCATCGTGCCAGCCGCCGACGCTGGCGGAATTGGTGTCGGCGCCGGTCAGGTAGTCGAGGTAGGCGTCGTTCTTGTGGCAGGCGCCGTGCTGCCAGGTGTCGCTGCCCATGGTGATCGTCACCGCGGTGCCGCAGCGCTGGCCGTAAAGGCCGGTCATCGCGGTCGTCAGAGCGCCGGCGAAGACCGTCTCCGAGATCTCGAAGGGCGCCGATTGCGCGGTCGAGTCGGTTCCAAGGCCGGGCACAGCGACGGTGTAGATCCCCGGCGTGTCGAATCCGGTGAAGTCCGCGAAGTAGGTGTCCAGGCCCGAATCTGGATCGGTCATGCGGGCGCTGAGCTGGCAGCTCCACTCGGGAACGCCGCTGATGTCGAAGATCTGCGCGATGCTGCCCGAGAGGTCGGGCGTCCCCGGCGGCGGCACAACGGTCGCGACCTTGGCGCGGGCGCGCAGGTACCCGACGGTGTCGACACGGACCGCATGGACCGGCCATTCCATCGTCGAGGCCGGCGGGATGTCGTTGCTGGGGAACAGAAACGAACAGCCCGCCGGGGCGAAGGCAAAAACAAAACTGAAGAAGCTAGTCGAGCGAAACGGCAACCGAACCTCCGAAGACTTCCAATGACGTCGGGGCGATCTGACGTCGTGAACAACGGACGCGAAACCTCAGTCCGCCGCGGTACCACCTCCGGCGCCGCCGCTGGCCGTCGTGCCGCCAGCGCCAGCCGCTCCGCCGCCACCGCCGCGCCCGCCGGCGCCCGCCGTCCCACCGCCGCCACCCCGTCCGGCTCCGCCGAAGGCTCCGGCTCCCCCGAAGGTTCCGGCTCCGCCGAAGGTTCCGCCTCCGCCGAGGGTTCCGCCTCCGCCGAAGGTTCCGGCTCCCCCGAAGGTTCCGCCTCCCCCGAAGGTTCCGCCTCCGCCGAAGGTTCCGCCTCCGCCGAAGGTTCCGCCTCTTCCGCCGCCGCCACTCGTCCCGGCGCGTCCGCCGCCGCCATTCGTTCCGGCGCGTCCGCCACCGCCGAACGTGCCGGCGCCGCCGAACGTTCCGCCGCCGCCGAACGTTCCGGCGCGTCCGCCGCCACCATTCGTCCCGGCGCGTCCGCCGCCGCCATTCGTCCCGGCGCGTCCGCCGAACGTTCCGGCCGCACCGAAGGTCCCGGCACCGCCGCCGGTGGTCCCAGCATTTCCGTTCGTGCCCGCGCCGCCGCCGGTCGTCCCGGCGTGGCCGGCGGCGCCCGTCGTCCCCGCCGTGCCGCCCGCGTGGCCAGCCTCACCGCCGTCCGCGTTCAGATCGACGCTGTCAGCGCAGCCGTAGGCGAAAAATACCACCGGCACGACCAGCAGCAGGGCCCGCCTACAGAACGATGCCGTTCTCTCGATTGGCCGCATGGGCCAAATGATACACAAGGCCCGCAGCACGGGCAGCGCAATCAGCCGCGCGGCGCACCGCGTTTGAGGGCCATCTCCGCAATCTTTTCGATGAAATCCGGATAGAGGTGGCCGCCCTCCTCCGCCGCCCAGGCCAGGTCTTCCCCCTCGGCCAGGTAAGGGTTGGGGTTCGCCTCGACGACGTAGATCGCGTCGTCGTGGGCCAGGCGCACGTCGATGCGGCCGTAGTCGCGCAGCCCGGCCGCCTCGTAGGCCCTCAGCGCCACCTCGGCCAGGCGTTGCCGCAGCTCATCCGAGAGGTTCTCGGCGATCATGTTCTGGATCCCGCGCCCTTCGCGATAGCGGACGCTCCACTTGGCCTTGAAGGTGGCGATTCGACTCTCGACCGTGGAATCGTTCCCGAACACCATCTCGATGGGCGGCAGCGCGACCGGGGGATCGTTCCCCATGACGCCGATGTAGAGCTCGCGCCCGGCGATGAACTCCTCGACGATCGCGTCGGTCTTGATGCGCTCATAGATGAAGGCGACTCGTTCCTTGAGCGCGTCGTCGTCTCGGACCACCGAGGCCTGCGCGATGCCGACCGAAGCGTCCTCGTCCAGCGGCTTGACGATGAGCGGGAAGCGGAGATCGCTCGGTCGCTGAACCGGATCGCCGCGGTGGCAGACCATGAAGTGCGGGATCCGGATGCCCTGATAGGCGAACACCTTCTTGGTGAGCGCCTTGTCCCGCGCCAGCATGAGCCCCTCGGAAGAGGCGCCCGTGTACGGCAGGCCCAGCATGTCGAGCACCGCGGTGACCGAGTAGTCCAGCGAGGACTGGCCGCGAAAGCGCTCCGCCAGGTTGAAGATGACGTCGGCCGGCTCGGCGCGCAGGCCCGCGATCAGCTGGTCCAGGTTGTCGCGGAAGCCGAGCATCCGAACCTGGTGGCCCTGCGCGATCAGCGCGCGCGCGATGTCGAACTCGGCCTCATCGGTCGACTCGATCTGCTTCTTGTAGTCCTGCGACGCGGGCGGCTCGCCGTCCGTGTCGAATAGAACGAGCAGCCGCGTTTTCTTCACGCGCATCCTTGATACCCGATCGTATCGGGCAACGTCCAGTGCTACCCGCGTGCTACCGCGTCAGCACGCGGGCCGCGACGCCCGAGCGCCCCACCTTCTTCACGCGGTCGGGGGCGGTGAAGCGGTGACCGGCGAAGGCGCCGGCGCCTCGCCGCGAACCCGGCGCGAGGCCTGGACGACGTGCACCACCTGATCGAGCACGACGGCGATCAGGATGACCGCGCCGACGATGACGAAGGTCCAGTTGGCGTCGAGGCGCCAGAGGCGCGGAACGCCGTCGGCATCCTGGTAGCGGATCTGGAACATGTTGATGCCGTTGTCGATGACCCGCATCATCGTCGAGCCGATCACGATCCCCAGGACGGTCCCCTCGCCGCCGCGCAGCGAGCAGCCGCCCAGCACCACGGCCGCGATCGCGTAGAGCTCGTAAGCGACGCCGACCTGTTGGGACATCTGGCCGATGTAGGCCGCGTAGCAGACGCCCGCCACGCCGGCCAGGCCCGCCGAGACGACGTACGTGAGGGTCTCGACCCGTTTGACGTTGATGCCGGAGTAGGCCGCCGCCTCGCGGTTGCCACCGATCGCGTACACGTAGCGTCCGAGCACCGTGTAGTGCAGGACGTACCCGCCCACCGCGATCACCGCCAGGAAGATCAGCAGCGGGTACGGCAGCAGCGGATCGCCGCCGTGCATGAAGAGGCCACCGTTGGCCAGCCGGAGCAGCGGCGACGTCCCCAGGCTGAGCGTCCCACCCTCCACGATCGTCTGGGACACGCCCCGGATCACCAGCATCCCGGCGAGCGTGACGATGAACGGCTGCAGGTTGAGGCGCGTGATGAGCAGCCCCTGGGCCAGGCCAATCAGGAGCGCGACCGCCAGCGCCACGAAGACGCCCAGCGCCAGGGAATGCCCCCCGCCGCCGGTCGCCTGCGAGGAGAGCTTGGCGATGATGACCCCGGTCAGCCCCACCACCGACCCCACCGAGAGGTCGATGCCACCCGCGATGATCACGAACCCGCTGCCGATCGCGTAGATGCCGAGCATCGAGATCTGCCGGAGCGTGTTGATGGCGTTCGATTGCCCCAGGAAATCGGAGTTCGAAATGAACAGCGCCAGGCAC
>JADGRB010000324.1 GCA_017881315.1 Pseudomonadota bacterium | reverse complement strand
ATCGCCTGGTCACCCAGTCGATGCTGTTCAGCGAGGGCGGCGACTTCGCGCGCGCGATCCTGCCCAACGGCACGCCGCGCGCGCTCCGCCGGCTGGTCGCCGACACAGCACCCAAGCTGTTCGAGCGCGCGACGCTGCCGGACCAGACCTCGTCGGAGGGCGCCTCGGATCTGCCGTACGCGATCCCGCACCTGCGCGTCGAGCTGACCACCGCCGAGACCGGCGTCGCGACCGGCTCGTGGCGCTCGGTCGGCCACTCGCACACCGCGTTCGTCACCGAGAGCTTCCTCGACGAGCTGATCCACGCCGCCGGGCTCGATCCGTACCGCGCGCGCCGCGCGCTGCTCGCCGGCAAGCCGCGCTGGCTGGCCGTGCTTGACCTCGCGGCCGCGAAAGCCGGGTGGGGTACGCCGCCGCCGGCGGGGGTCGGCCGCGGCATCGCGGTGCACGAGTCGTTCGAGACCGTGTGCGCCCAGGTCGTCGAGGCGAACGTCGAGGGCAACCGGGTCAGCGTGCGCCGGGTGGTCGCCGCGATCGACTGCGGGTTGGCGGTGAACCCCGGCCTGATCGCCGCGCAGGTCGAGGGCGCGGTGATCTTCGGGCTGTCGGCGGCGATGAAGCAGCAGATCACGTTCAAGCGCGGCCGCGTCCAGGAGACCAACTTCGGGCAATACCGATCGCTGCGCATGTTCGAGTGCCCGGTGATCGAGACCCACATCGTGCCCTCGAGCAACGCGCCGACCGGCGTCGGCGAGCCCGGCCTGCCGCCGGTCGCCGCGGCGTTGTGCAACGCGATCTTCGCCGCGACCGGCAAGCGGATCCGTTCGCTGCCGATCGAGGCCGCGCTGGAGGCGATGCGATGACGTCGATGCTCGACCTCGACTCGGTTCGCGCACCCGGCCGCTGGCGCCTGGGCATGCGTGTGCTCGATCGTATGCTCGGGCTGGCGCTCGCAGCCTGCACGGCCGCGCACGCCGGCGACGACCGCGCCGTCGCCGGCAAGGCCGGGTTCTTGACGCTCTACAAGGTGCTTGAGAGCCCGCGGTGCATGAACTGCCATCCGAGCGGCGACGCGCCGCTTTCGTACGACGACTCGCGGCCGCACGGAATGGACATCTCGCGCCGCTCCGAGGCCAACGGCGTCGCCTGCGCGACCTGTCACCGCGATCGCAACGGCGACCGGCCGGGCCAGCCGCCCGGCGCTCCGAGCTGGCGACTGCCGCCTCCCGAGATCCCGATGATCTTCCAGGGCCGCACGCCGCATCAGCTATGCGAGCAGCTCAAGGATCCGAAGCAGACCCGCGGCCGCGACGTCGCGGGGCTGATCGACCACGTCGCCCACGACGAGCTGGTCGGCTGGGGCTGGGCACCCGGCCCGGGGCGCGCGCCGGTGGCGATCCCGCGCGCGACCGTGGTTGCGGCGATGCAGGCCTGGGCCGACGCCGGCGCGCCGTGCCCGGAGTAGCCGCCCGGCCTCAAAGACGGGTAGAACAAAGCCCTTGGGCGGTCGCCCCGGATCGTAGACCTTGACCCACACGTTGAGTTTGACGGCAAGTGCGCCAGGACAAGCCTGGTCGGAAAGGACGGCATGTAGCAGCCCGAAATTTCGAAGCGTGACCCGGGGTGAAAATCCCACCGGCGACGACGGAGACCGCCACGCCGGAAGCGAGTCTTGCGAGATTGTAAGGAAGTACACGGGCGACCGTGATCTCGAAGCGTAGACAGCGAGCGTGCAGGCCGCGAGATTGGGTCCCGAAACCATGAACAGCGTGGGTGCCGAGACTTCACCAGGGGTCGAAGGCGACAGGATGCGACGATGCGCGACCGGCGAGGCCGAGCGCCGCGGTCTCAATCGCATCCCCCACCGGGATCGTAGAACGGGGCATGTACGCAAGGGTCGCCCAGGAACCTGGGATGGAGTCTCGGCGCTCCTGTCGCGTGCGTCGCGCACGGTGTTGGCGAGCGGGCCTGATGATGGCCATCGCGGCAGGCTGATTGCTGGCCATCAGCGTCGGAGGCGGCCAGTCATCTCCCGCGATGGCCATCGGCTTCGTGGGGGCCAGCAGACAAGTGATGGCCATTGGGTATCTGCGCACGGTGCTCCGCGATCGCGATGGCCACCATTGAGTGGCCGAGGCCGCGCACGGTCGTCGATGGGCCGATGGTCGGTGGGTGTCAGCGCTCGCGGTTGTCGGCCTCGATGACACGGGCGACGACGTCGCGCTCGACGAGCTTTCGCTTCTTCTTGGCGGTCTCGCGGAGCGCAGCGGCGGCGAGACGGTCGATGTCCCGCATGGCGCCGAGGGTGGCCTCGTGAAGCAGGCCGATCGCGTCTGAGGCAAACAGCTCGCGCTCGCAGCCGGCGCGTTGCAGACGGAGGCGGAGATACTCGGCGGTGTCTTCGGGGACGAGCGGCTCGATCTCGAAGCGGTGATGGATGCGCGAGTAGAGCGAGCGATTGCGGCGCAGGGCGAGTCGGTCGCGTAGCTCGGGCAGACCGACGAGGACGAGCGAGAGCAGCGCGCGGCTGTCCCACTGGTAGTTGAGCAGGATGTGGAGATGGTCGAGGGTGTCCTGGTGCAGGAGATGGGCTTCGTCGAGGAAGAAGACCGGATGGACCCGCTCGCGGGCGAGATCCTCGACGTGGGACGACACGGCGTAGAAGAAGTTGCCCGCGGTGGCGGCGGGCGCGAGGCCGAGGGCGAGGCAGAGCTGGCGGTAGAAGTCGCGGCGGCCGAGGGTGGCGTTGTGCGAATAGGTCATCCGGTAGCCAGCAGCGGCGACGAGGTGGCGCGCCGCGCGCAGGATGCATGTCTTGCCGACGCCGGGTTCCCCGACGATGACGACCGAGGCGCGCTCGGTGAGTGCGTCGAGCAGGCCGTCGGCGATGGCCTGTTTGGAGGTGGGGAGCCACAGATCGGCGTCGGCGATCTCCTTGGAGAATGGCGGCTCTTTGAGGCCGAGGGCGTCGAGGTAGGTCATGACGGGTCCTTGCGGTGACGGGGGCGCCGGCCAGCGGCCTTGTCGAGCAGCGCGCCGGCGGGGTCGAACGGGATCGAGGGCGGCGGGGCCTCGCCGCGCCGGGTGCGTCGCGTGCGCGAGGCGGCGACCGGATCGGCGGGCCGGAGTGGGTAGCGGTGACCGTCGTGGAGCGCGACCGGCTCGCCAGCGAGGCCGGCGTGTGCGGCGACGACGGTGACGACGCGACCGGCGAGGAAGCCCTGGTCGAGTTGCCAGACGCGGCCGTCGACATCGACGGTGCCGTCTCTGCGGACGCGGCGGCGGCGATGGATCGTGAGCGCCGCGGCGAGCGCAGGCTCGTCGAGAGCGCGGCAGGTGGCGCCGGCCCACGCGTCGGCGGGCGTCTTGCCGTACAGGCCGCCGTGCGGCGCGCGGTGGTAGTGCTCGTCGACAAATGCCGCGAGGCGGACCTGGACGTCGTGCAGCGACATCGCGGCGCCCAGGTGGTCGATGCAGCCGGCGCGCAACGTGCGCCAGAAGCGTTCCATTTTTCCGCGCGCGGGCGCGTCGTACGGCCGGGCGTGGATCAGCGTGATGCCGAGTCGCTCGCAGCACAGGCGCAGCGCTTCGCCGCGGTAGGTGCTCCCGTTATCAAGGTAGATGGCGTCGGGGGCGCCATGGCGGCGCAGCGCGGCCAGGAGCAGGTCGAGCATGTCGGCCTCGCGCTCGGAGTGGAACGCCTCGAGCGCGACCACGAAGCGCGACGCGTCGTCGAGCATCGCGTGGATGCGGACCGGCCGGGTGGTCTTGCCGATTCGCAGGGTCGGGCCATGGCACACGTCGCCGTGCCACAGGGCGCCCGCGTGATCAGCCTGCCAGCGCAGGCGGGTGTGGCCGTCGACCACGACGCCGCGCTCGAGGCCGGCGTCGCGGTACAGCCGCGCGACCGTGGTGTCCGACACCACGCCCGCCGCGAGCCGGCCATCGGCGACCAGCGTGCGGAGGATCAGCGGCACCGACGCGGTCGGGTGCTCGCGCCGGATCTCGAGCAGGAGCTCGCGCTGCTCGGGCGTCAGGTCGCGAGCGCGGCCCCGGTCGGAGCGCGGCGCGGGGCGCAGCCCGGCGAGCCCGTGGGCGCGGTAGGCGTACAGCCAACGCTCGAACGTCGACACGCCGAAGTAGCGCAGCGTCTTGCTGCCGGGCGGCAAGTAGCGCTCGGCGGCCAGCGCACGCAGCGCCGCCGCCAGCTCGCCTCGACTGAGCTCGCGGCGGGACACGGCGCCGATCAGCTCAGCGCGGAACAGGGCGACCCGCTCGGCTTGGTCGCGCGGGGACAGGGGCTCGGACTCGGACATGACAGGCCTTGCGCGCCGCCGGGGAATGGGGCCGTGGCGCTCCTGCCTTCGTTGCATGTTGTCCGGTGGGCGGACAGAACCCAACGTGGTGGGCCGCGTTTGTCGACGAGGCGAGGCCTGGTGGCCATCGCTTCAGACCAGCGCGGTCCCACCTGCGTAGGCCTGCTCCCAGATCGGCACGGCGGTCATGGTCGGTGCCGACCCCGCTGCGATCTGGGCGGCGCGGCCTGCTGCGGTGCGCGCATCGCTCCCCTTCGCGGCGCGGCACCACGGCCAGCTACCCGAGGCCACCGCCGCCCCCCACCGCGTCAGCGTGCGCCAACTCGTCGTCGCGCGACCCGGCCATGCGCAGACCCGCGTCCGCACCACGGTCGTCGGCTGCCCGGCCAGCGCCCACAACGCCAGCGCCAGACAGATCGCCGCCCGCCCGTAGTGCCGCCGCGGCTCGATCCCCCGCGGTACCACCATGACCACCGCCCCGCAGGACGTGCACAGGTAGCGCTGGCACGCGACGATCGTCATCGTCGACGCCGCGTTGACCTCGGGAGGCCCGAGAATCTGGCGGTCGCGCAGGCCATGACCGTGCAAGCCCAGCGCTCCCCCTACCGGCCGGCTTGCACAGTGGCACCGTGGGCATCGCCCAGGCCGTGCCTCCTTGGCCGTTGGCGGTCGCAGCAGCCAATTCTTGACGTCGAGCGCCCGGTGTACGATGAGTGAGATGCTCTTGATCGCCATCTTTGCTGGGGCGACCGAGGGCACGACGTCGACGGTGTTGGAGCACCATCGACGTCACCTACTTTCGGCGGGCACCGTACCCATCCCTACGAATCGCGGCTGCATCCTCCTCGCCCAGCCGGACCGGGGCCAACTTCCTACCCGATGGCGTCGCGATCCGCCGTCCATCTTGCCGGCCGCTCGGCGCGACCGTGATCGACACGAGTCCTGTCCCGAAGCGCGACGGCCAAGGTGGGCTATCCGGATCGTGATCGCGATCCTCGGTGGGGTCTGGCGACCAACTCAGGTCGGTTCAGATCAACCCGACTGGATCCGCCGAAGTGGATCCAGTCCTGGCCGGCGCCCACAACACGACCATCATGCAGCCCGCTCGATCCGGACGTTGTTCCCGTCGTCCGGGTCGCTCCCTAACAC
>JADGRB010000086.1 GCA_017881315.1 Pseudomonadota bacterium | reverse complement strand
TGCCGGCCGAGTGGGAGCCGCACGCCGCCACCTGGATCGCTTGGCCGCACGAACGGCGCGACTGGCCGGGCAAGCTGGCGCCGATCCCGTGGGTCTACGGCGAGGTCGTCCGCCACCTGACCGGCGGCGAGCGGGTGCGAATCCTGGTCGACGGCGCCGACATCCAGCGTCGCGCCCGCGCGCTGCTCGACCGGGTGGGCGCGGATTTGGCACAGGTCGATTTCGTCCGCGCGCCGACCGATCGAAGCTGGACGCGCGACACCTGCCCGCTCTTCGTGAAGAACGACGCCGGCGCGGTCGCGATCACCAACTGGCGCTTCAACGGCTGGGCGAAGTACGCCAACCACCGGCGTGACGACGCGGTGAACGATCGCATCGCGACCCGCTTTCACCTGCGGCAGTGGCACCCGTCGGTCGATCTCGGGGGCAAGCCCTGGCGGGTCGTCCTGGAGGGGGGTGCGATCGACGTCAACGGCGCCGGGACGTTGCTCGCGACCGAAGAGTGCCTCCTCGATCCGGTTCAGGCGCGCAACCCGGGGCTCTCGCGCGAGGGGTTGGAAACGGTCCTCGCCACCCATCTGGGCGTGCGCAAGGTGCTCTGGCTCGGTCGGGGCATCGCCGGCGACGACACCCACGGCCACGTCGACGATCTCTGCCGCTTCACCGATGAGGCCACCGTCGTCCTCGCGGAGGAGACCGACCCCCGCGACGCCAACCACGCGCCGCTCCGCGAGAACTGCGAGCGCCTGCAGGCGATGACCACCGCCGACGGTCGACGCTTGCGCGTCGTGCCGCTCCCGATGCCGGCGCCGCTCTTCCTCGACGGCATCCGCCTGCCCGCCAGCTACGCCAATTTCTACATCGGCAACCGCACCGTGCTGGTGCCCACTTTCAACGACCGGCACGATCGGCTGGCGCTCGAGATACTCACCGGCCTCTTCCCGACCCGCGAGGTGGTCGGCATCCATGCCGTCGATCTGGTCTGGGGCCTCGGCACCCTCCACTGCATGACGCAGCAGGAACCGGCGGCTTCATCCTGAGCTACGGCGGTTGATCCTCGACGGCACACGCGAGGCGGGCCTCCAGCATTCGCCGATGGCGGCGCCAGGCTTTCACTCCTACGACCACGCCGGCGATGCAGAGGGCCACGAAGATTCCGTGCTCCGTGTGGCGCGCGTAGCTGATCACCCGATCGATCTGACCCCCGAAGAACCATGCGGAGTAGACCAACAGCGGGACCGTGATAGCCGCCGCCGAAAAATCGTAGATCAGGAACACCGGCGGCCGCAGGTGTAGCGTGCCGGCGGTGAAGAAGATCGTGAAACGCAGGCCGGGGGTGAAGCGCCCCACCAGGACCACCTTGCTGCCGAACTTCCGGAAGTAGGCGCGGACCCGCAGCTGCCGCCGCTGGGTGAAGTATTTTCGGGCGAGACGGGTCGCCAGCACCCGGCGGCCGAAGTAGCGGCCCAGGAAGAAGGACATCGAGTCACCCGCCAGCACCGCCGCGAAGCAGACCAGGAAGGCCTTGGTGACCTCGAGCGCGCCCCGCCAGGAAAAATATCCGGCCGCGATGAGTGAGATGTCCTCCGGGATCGGGAGCCCGAGACCGCACAGGAGCAGGATCCCCCCGAGCCAGGAGTAAGCCCCGAGCGGCGTCAGGGTCGACAGGTGAACGATGAACCACTTCACGAGGGGGCCTGGAACCGGACCATTTTCAATACCACGGACGACCGGAAAAATACGAATCGCCCATCGGGGGTCGCCCCGACGATGACGCTCGGCGCATCCCGGAACCTCGCAAGATCGAGGCGGAACGACGGAGAGTGCGTTGACATTGCGGGCGCGCGAACGTACGTTTTCCCCGTCGAGGGGGTCCCCACCATGCGAACGCATCGTTCTGTCGGGCACGCCGGTCGTAGAGGCCGAGACCTGTCGCCCGTGGCGCCCCTGGCGTTGTTGGCGTTCGTCGCGCTCATGGGAGGGTTGAGCGCGGGCTGCAAGGCCGACTACCCCTCCTGCGAAACGAACAAGGACTGCCACGGAAAGGAATTCTGCGTCGCGAACAAGTGCCAGCAATGTCGCGCCTCGAACGACTGCCCGACCGGCAACGAGTGCAAGGCCGGCAAGTGCGCCCCCATCTCCGGCTATTGCAGCAGCAAGGCGCAGTGTCCGGCCAATCAGGAGTGCATCGCCAACCGCTGCCGGGCCTGTGCCGCCGACAAGGAGTGTCCCGGTGGCCAGCACTGCGTGGCCGGCACCTGCACCGCCAAAAAGCCCTGCAAGTCCGAGAACGAATGCGCGCAGAACGAGGACTGCATAAATGGGTTCTGCACGACGGAGAAGGCGCCCGCGCCGCCGCCCACCCAGTGCGTCCTCGACGCCGTCTTCTTCGACTTCAACGAATCGGCGCTCACCACCGAGGCCACCGCGGCCCTGGCGCGCGACGCCGATTGCCTCAAGCAGGTTGGGCGGGCGGCGACCCTGGTTGGGCACACCGATCCGCGCGGAACGCAGGAGTACAACCTGGCGCTCTCCGAAAAACGCGCCCAGTCGGTGCGCGATCACCTGGGCCGATTAGGTGTCGACGGGACCAAGCTGTCGATCCTGCCGCGCGGGTCGCTGGACGCTAAGGGAACCGACGAGCCGAGCTGGGCCCAGGACCGACGTGTCGACTTCACCTGGAAGTAGCCTTAACCGCGCCTTCGCCCTCCTGGCTCTCGCGCTCGCGGGCGCGTTCGTGCCCGCCTGCGTGACGAGCACGGAGGGCGACAAGATGCAGGCCGACATCTCGGCGCTGCGGACCCGCCTCGACGAGATCGACAAGCGGGACAAGGAATACAAAGAGCAGGTCATCCGCCTGCGCAAGGTGCTCGACCAGGCGACGGCGCTGCTGACCCGCAACTCGGCCGATGTCGGTGCCAAGGCGGCCAAAGCCGAGCAGGACATCGCCGCGCTGCAGGGGCGAATCGAGGAGATCTCCCACAACGTCGAGCAGGCGGAGCGCCAGTCGACCGACGAACGAACCCGGCTCGAGACCCGCGTCGCGTCACTCGAACAGACACAGACCAAGATCGTCGATCGGGTGGCGCCCGAGATGCCCTCCGACAAGGACCAGCTCTGGACGCAGGCCGGTCAGCGCCTCGCTTCGGGCCAGCGCGACGACGGCCGCCGTTTCTACCGCGTCTTCATCCAGCGCTTCCCCCAGGACCCTCGCGCGCCGCAGGCCTACCTGGCGATCGCCATGTCCTTCGTCCAGGAGAGCAAGTACGCGAACGCCGTCGGCGAGCTCCAGAAGGTGCTCAACACCTACGCCGCTTCACCCGAGGTTCCAGAAGCCATGTGGCAGCTGTCGCTGGCGTTCGTCCAGCTCCACTTCTGCACCGACGCGCGCTCGCTGCTGGGGGACCTGGTCAAGCGCTACCCGAGATCGCCGCGCGCCGGCGACGCCAGGGGTGAGCTCAAGAGCATCGCCAAGCTCCCCAAGACGGCCTGCACCAGCTAAGCGGTTCGCAGCACGGTAAACGCTGAAGCGACCTGGCGGCCGGCGGCGGTTGGATCGGGGGCGGTCGCGATCGCGGCGATGAGGGCGGCGGCGCTGGCCCCGGCGGCCGCGACGGCGCCGACGTCCTCGAGCGTGATGCCGCCGATCGCCACCACGGGAACCGGGACCGTGCGGCAGACCTCCGCCAGGGCCTCGAGCCCGACGGTGGGATCGGGATTTGCCTTGCTCGCGGTGCCGAAGATCGGTCCGAAGCCCAGGTAGTCTGCGCCGGCCTCCGCGGCGGCAATGGCCTGCGCGCGGTTGTGCGTCGAGATGCCGATGATCAGATCGGATCGGCCGGCGCCGGCGGCCACCCGCCGAGCGTCGACGAGGGGGAGGTCATCCTGACCAAAATGGGCGATGTCCGCGCCCGCCGCGAGCGCGACATCGAGCCGGTCGTTCACGCAAAACGGAACGCCGGCGGCACGACAGAGCGGCAGCAGGCGCCTTGCCCAGGTCGCGAACGTGCGCGCGCCGGCGGATTTGGCGCGCAGCTGCAGGCAGCACGGGTGGGCGACGAGCAGCTGACGCGCGAGCTCCAGGGTCCGCCCGTCGTCGTCGGCCAGCGCCGGCGCCAGATCGACGATGGCGTAGAACCCACGCAGGCCGAGCATCGCGTACACTATAGCGTTCTGCCGACGCCTTTTCGTCTCTCGACCGATCTCGCGCCGATGGGCGACCAGCCACGCGCCATCGCCGAGCTGGTGACCGCCGTCAGGCGCGGCGATCCGAGCCAGGTGCTGCTTGGTATCACCGGCAGCGGCAAGACCTTCACGATGGCCCACGTGGTCGAGCAGGTTCAGCGCCCGACGCTGGTCATCGCCCACAACAAGACGCTGGCGCACCAGCTCTGGTCCGAGTTCAGGACCCTCTTCCCCGACAACGCCGTCCACTACTTCGTCAGCTACTACGACTACTACCAGCCCGAGGCCTACGTTCCGTCGTCCGACACGTACATCGAGAAGGATTCGCTCATCAACGAAGAGATCGACCGCATGCGCCACGCGGCGACCTACGCGCTGCTCACGCGCCCCGATTCGCTGATCGTGGCGTCGGTCTCCTGCATCTACGGCATCGGCGCGGCGGAGGCCTATCTCGGCATGAAGCTGGACCTGGCGGTCGGCGTGGAAGTTCGGCGGGACGCGGTCCTGCGGCGCCTCATCGAGATCCAGTACGAACGGAACGACATCGACTTCGCCCGCGGCACTTTCCGGGTGCGGGGCGACACCGTCGAGATCTTCCCCGCCTACGAGCGCGAGAAGGCCATCCGCGTCGAGTGGTTCGGGGACGAGATCGACGCCATCTCGGAGGTCGATCCGCTGCGCGGCAAGGTGCTGCGGAAGATCGACGAGGTGTCGATCTTCCCGGGATCGCACTACGTGACGCCGGCCGACCGGCTGACCAAGGCGATGACCGGCATCAAGGACGAGCTGCGCGAGAGATTGGTCGAGCTCAAGGGGGAGAACAAGCTGGTGGAGGAGCAGCGGCTCCAGCAGCGAACACTCTACGACCTCGAGATGCTCGAGCAGATGGGTCGCTGCAAGGGGATCGAAAACTATTCGCGTCACCTGTCGGGCCGCGCGCCGGGCGAGCCCCCGCCGACGCTGCTGGACTACTTCCCCAAGGACTACCTGCTGTTCGTCGACGAGTCGCACCAGACGATTCCGCAGATCTCGTCGATGTCGAAGGGCGATCGCTCCCGCAAGGAGACGCTGGTGGATTTCGGCTTCCGCCTGCCGTCGGCCCTCGACAACCGCCCGTTGCGCTTCGACGAATGGGAAGCCCGCGCCACCCAGACGGTCTTCGTCTCCGCCACGCCGGCCGAGTACGAGCTGCGGCGCGCGCAGGGCGTGGTGGTCGAACAGATCATCCGTCCCACCGGCCTCCTCGACCCGGAGATCGAAGTCCGCCCGGTCGGCAGCCAGGTCGACGATCTCCTGGGGGAGATCCGCGAGCGGGTCAAGGCGGGCGACCGGGTTCTCGTCACCACGCTCACCAAGCGGATGGCCGAGGACCTGACCGAATATTACAGCGAGCTCGGCGTCCGCGTCCGCTATCTGCACTCCGACATCGACACGCTGGAGCGGATCGAGATCCTGCGCGACCTGCGTCTCGGCGAGTTTGACGTCCTGGTCGGGATCAACCTATTGCGTGAGGGCCTGGACCTGCCCGAGGTGTCGCTGGTCGCGATCCTCGACGCCGACAAGGAGGGTTTCCTGCGTGCCGAGCGCTCGCTGGTCCAGACGATCGGTCGCGCCGCCCGCAACGTGCGCGGCAAGGTGATCATGTACGCCGATCGCGAGACCGACTCGATGCGCAAGGCGATCACCGTGACCCGAGAGCGCCGGACCCTCCAGGAGGAGCACAACCGGCGCCATGGCATCACCCCCAAGACCATCCAGAAAGCGATTGAGGCCCTGGCCGGAACCGCGCAGGACGACTACGTCGACGTCGCGAAGCCAGCGATCAAGGCCAGGGCCAGCGACATCCCGCTCGAAGATCTTCCCCAGATGATCTCTGCCCTCAAGCGCGAGATGTTCGACCTGTCGGAGTCGCTGGAGTTCGAAAAGGCTGCGGCGCTGCGCGACCGGATCAAGGATCTGGAAGAGATTCGCCTGTCCCTGGGCGGCTGAGACAACCCGCCCTGGGCTTGCGGCTCCCGGCCGGGAGCTCAGCGCGAAACGCGCCGGTACAGGAGCCGCCAGACGCGGGCGCCCTCTAGGTCGCACTGACGCTCGCGGCGCGACTTGGCGCCGAAGGGACTCTCGCGCAGGAAGGTCCAGGGCTCGCGGATGTTGCAGAACGACGCGGCGTCCGCCTCCAGCGCCGCCATGGCGTCGAGCGCGAGGGCGAAGATGTCGGTCTGCACGAAGAGCTCCCCGCCCGGCGCGAGCGCGCGCCCGATCTCGCTGACCAGACCGGGGCCGATCACCCGTCGCTTGTGCTGGCGGCTCTTGAACCAGGGGTCGGGAAAATTGAGGAAGAACCGGCGAACGCTGCCGCTCGAGAAGAGCCGCGGCATGTCCACCGACATATTGGCGAAGACGCAGTGCACGTTGTCGAGGCCGAGCCGCGCGCATTCGACGTTGGTCGCGTCCACCAGCTCGTGGCGGATCTCGACCCCGACAAACTGGGTGCTCCGATCGTCGCGCGCGCGGTCGATGAGAAAGTGCGCCTCGGCGGACCCGAGCTCGACCTCTATCGCGTCGCTCGGCCGGGCGGCGATCCGCGGCACCTCGGCGATCTCGAGCAGATCGGATTTCAGCGGATTGACGTGCTGTCTCACTCTCATCGTCGCCGCTCGAAGAACCTCATGGCGCGCCCGGCCTTAGATCGCGGCGGCGCCCTTCCGGTCGAGGTAGTTGACGTAGAGCTGCTGCAGGATACCGATCAAGTAGCTGGTCAACATGTAGAGCGCCAGGCCCGAGGGCAAGAACAGCGACATTCCGGTGAACATGAGCGGCATCATCACCGCCATCATCTGTTGCTGCTGCTGGTCGGCTCCCGCGGGCGACATCCGCATCTGCAGGAACATCACCGACCCCATCACGACGGGCGTGATGTAGAAGGGATCCTTCGCCGTCAGATCGTGGATGTGCAGCAGGAACGGGGCGCGATAGAGCTCGACCGCGTAGTTGAGCGTCGAATAGAGCGCGATCCAGATCGGCATCTGGATCAGGCTGGGCAGGCAGCCGCCGAACGGTGAGACCCCATGCGCCTTGTAGAGGTTCATCGTTTCGACCGACTGCCGCTGGCGATCGTTTTCGAACTTCTTCCGGATCGCGTTCATCTTCGGCGCCAGCTTCTGCATCCTCTTGGCCGAGAGCAGAGACTTCTGCGTCGGATAGAAGGTCACCGCCTTGATGAACAGGGTCAAAAGAACGATCGCGAGGCCCCAGTTGTGCGCGAACCCGTGGAAGAATTTGAGGAGGCCGAGAATCGCTCGGGAGAGCGGCAACAAGATCGCGTGGGGAAGAATCGCCACGCTGATATCGACCGCCTCGTCCAGCTTGACGTCGGCGTTTCCGGGTCTCACGGCGTCGAGATCGCTGATGAACTTCGGTCCGGCGAAGATCGCGAAGGCGTAGTCGACGGTGCCACGCGCGGGCACCGTCCGCTCTGCGAAGGAGAGGGTCAGCTCGCCGGTGCCGTCTCCGGTGGTCTTCGCCGCGCATATCCCCTCGAGCGGCGGCGACGCCGGATAGGGAACGGCCGCCAGCAGGAAGAACTTCTCGTCGGCCGCTATCCAGCGAACCGCACCGTCCTTGTCGATCGGCTCCTTGCCCAGCTTATCGATCAGGCGCCGCTCGACCTTGTCGTCGACGGCGCAGAGCATCGAGGACAGGCTGGCCGAAGACCCTGAGAGGAAGCCGCCCCCCCGTTTGTCCGGATCCTGGCGGCCCGGTATCGAGATGGCCAAATGTTGATCGACAGGCTGGTCGCTCCGATTGGCGACCGTCACGTCGAGGTGCAACCGATAGCGGGTGGTATCCACGATGTAGCGCTTCTCGATGTGGACGCTGCCAGAGTCGGCCGCGAAGATCACCGTGTCGGGCGTGGGCCGCTTCACCTCCCAGGCGCCGTCGGCCGGCGTCGGGAATCCCGACTTCGGGAAGTCGGTTCGGAGCGGCGCCACCTTCGCATCGGACATCCGCACCAGGTCGTGCCCGGTCGACGGGTCACCGGGATGATCGGCGTACTGCGCGGAACGGAGCTGCGCGTGAATCAGCGTCCCGCCCAGGCTCGAGAACACGAACCGCACCTCGGGGGTGACGAGCTCGATCTGCTGCTCGGGGTGATTCGCGTTCGACGGCGCCGCGCCGGGGGCCGGAGCGGTTGCCGCGGGCGCGTGCCCCGCGGCGGTCGCGTCGGTCGTAACCTGGGCGGCAGGCGCGGGCACCGGCGGCGCCGCGGGTGGTCGCACCGGAAACAACTTCGTCCAGACGACGAGCACCGCGATGCAGAGCCCGATCGCGATGATGACCCGTTTTTCCATAGTTTTTCGTCTCTCGAGCTCGGGCTACCTAGGCCCGGGAACCGCGTCTATACCACCCCGCGCGAATGGTTGGCAGCGGAGAAGCCGCCAGGCTGCCAGTCGGAGGCCGGTCCAGGGGCCGTGAACGCGCAGGGCTTCTTCTGCGTAAGCCGAGCAGGTCGGTTCGAAGCGACAGCGCGGCCCGAGCAGCGGCGACAGGGTGCGGCGGTAGAGCCAGAGGAGGCCGAGCAGCAGCTTCGCCAGCAAACGGCTCAAGGAGCGCCCCTTTTGCCACAGACGGCTCAAGGGCGGGCCCCCAGGCGCCGCGCGAGCGACGCAAGCTCCTTGCAGACGACCGCCTGACTGGTCGAGGCGGCTCCCGGGCGAGCGACCACCACCAGATCGAGATCGGCGGGAAAGTCCGGGCGGCGACGCCGGTAGCACTCGCGAATCCACCGTTTCACCCGGTTGCGCAACACGGCGCCACCGACTTTCCGACTGACCGTGATGCCGATTCGACCGCCACCGGAGAGCGCAAAGAGCAGAAGATTGGGTCCCGCGACCCGGCGACCCCCATTTTGGATCGCCAGGTAGTCCTTGCGGTGCCGCACGCGCGCGGCACGCGGCAGGCGCTCGCGTCGCCGCTCCGGGCCCACCGCTGCGGTCAAAGCTGACCCTACTTCTTCGCGACCGTCACGGTGAGCTGCCGGCGCCCTTTGCGACGACGACGACGGATGATCTCGCGGCCAGCCCGCGTCCTCATGCGCTTTCGAAATCCATGCGTGCGCTTGCGGCTCTTGCGGTGCGGCTGAAACGTCCTCTTCACGACATCCTCCGAGATCTTTCCGTGCTCTTGCCGGGCAACGCGCGCCAGCTAGGGGGCGAACTGAATAGCATCGAGCCTCCCGCGTGTCAACGGAGCAGCCTATTCTAGGGAGCGGCGGCGAGATCCGAGCTCCACGCTCGTGAATCCCCGTCGGTAGCTTTTCGATCGCGTGCGCGCCGCGTCCGCTAGAGCCCATGTCATGCGGCTTTCCGCCATCGATTAAGGGAAACTGGCGTGAATTCTACCTCCGCACCGCATGGGGTTCCGCCGCTTCCAGAAAATGCACGCGCGTTCGCCGAGTTACGCGAGCAGCGACCGCGTCCGACCCGACACTGCGTCAGCTGGGCAACAAACCTGAAAAAATTATCGCGCCGTTTTTCAGGAGCTTGCCGGCGTCATCCCGATTGCTGCTTGTGGGCGTCCGCCGCGGTTTGATAGAGAACCACCACCGCGTGTCGCCTCAGCACGCGGATCCGGCGAGGCCAGATGCGGGAGCGCGCCTCGGCTTCGTTGGCTTGGATTGATCGTGCCATTCGCTGTGGAAAAAGAGGGGGAATCTGCGTGAGAGAGTCGGAAATTGCTGGGGATTTTGCCGCTACCCCTCTGTTGATAGGTGGGTCGGATGTTTGAGCTCTGGACGGAGGCCGTTCGATCCATCGAGCCCCTGGTCAAGCCGGCACAGCGCGACCTGTGGCTGCGACCCATCGAATGCCTCGGGATCGAGGGGGAGCGCATTCGTCTACGGGCGCCGAACCGCTATCACAAGGAGTGGTTCGAGGACAATCTGCTGGACTCGATCCTGCGGGACATCGAGGCCCGAACGCAGCGTTCCTTCACGGTCGAGTTCGAGATCGCCGAGGACGACGGGCCGGCCCAGCACCAGCAGAGCGACAGACGCGGGGACCGGCCGCGAGAGGCGAGGGCTGGCGCCGCCCGCGCGCCCAGCCCGCCGACCACCGTCTCGGTACGCAAGCCCGACCTGGTCGACCGCTACACCTTCGACAAGTTCGTGGTCGGGCCGACCAATCAGTTCGCGCATGCCGCCGCCCGAATGGTCGCCGAAGCCCCCGCGTCGCGCTGGAATCCGCTCTTCATCTACGGGGGGGTCGGCCTCGGCAAGACCCACCTCCTACACGCCATCGGGCACGAGATTCACCGCCAGCATCCAGAGTGGCTCGTCAGCTTCATCACCTGCGAAAGGTTCGTCACCGACTTCATCGGCTCGATGATGCACCAGAAGCGCTCGGCGGGCGGCAGCTCGATGGAGGAGTTCCGTGCCCGCTACCGGACCGCCCCGGACGTCCTCCTGGTCGACGACATCCAGTTCCTGTCCAACAAGGACAGCTCGCAGGACGAGTTCTTCCACACCTTCAACGTGCTCCACTACGCGCACAAGCAGATCGTGCTCACGTCGGACAAGCTGCCGGCCGAGCTGCCGGGGGTAGAGGATCGCCTCCGCAGCCGTTTCACCTGGGGGCTCATCGCCGAGGTCGAAACGCCGGACCTGGAAACTCGGGTTGCCATCTTGAAGCGCAAGGCCGAGGCGGAGCAGGTGAACCTCCCCGACGAGGTGGCGCTCTACCTGGCCGCGCACATCAAGACCAATGTCCGCGAGCTGGAAGGCGCGTTGTTGCGGCTGGCGGCACGCGCGTCATTTCAGGGGCTAGCGATCTCCGTGGAGCTCGCGCGCGACGCGCTGGCCAAGCTCATCGCAAACGCCTCCACCGGCCTCACCATCGAGACCGTCCAGCGCCAGGTGGCCTCCTACTTCGACGTGAAGTTACACGACCTCAGGGGGCCAAAACGCCACCGGGCCGTGGCACATCCCCGTATGGTCGCGATGTATCTCGCGCGCAAGCTCACCAAGATGAGCTACCCCGAGATCGGCAGCCGCTTCGGTGGAAAGGACCACTCCACGGTCATCAGCGCGGTCCGGAAGATCGAGCGCCTCTGCGCCGAAGATCCATCGGTCCGCAGTGTGGTGAGCACTCTCGAAAGCCACCTGCGCCAACCCTGATTTGGTCCCGAACGTTTTTGTCCCCCGACCCCTGTGGAACAAGCTGTGGACCAACCAGAGATCAGCCACTTGCCCGCTGAGCCCACCTTCCTTCCAGCCCGCCGACCCCGACCCGTCCACACCCAAAAACACGACAGCCACCGACGGTGACGACGCGTTATCCACATCTCCACAGGACCTACTACATCTGCTTTTTAATCTTCTAATTTAAAGATAGAAGAAGACCCGGAAGACAAGGAGCGAACGGATGGAGTTCAAGATTCGAAAGGAAGAGTTCCTGCGGGGACTCTATTTGGCGCATGGCATCGCTGACCGGAAGAGCACGCTCCCCATCCTGGCCAACGTCCTCCTTCGCACGGAAGGAAAGGACAAGCTTCTCTGTGGCGCGACGGATCTGAACGTCACCACCCTGGTCACGCTCAGCGCGAAGGTCGAAAAGGAAGGCGGCTTGACCGTCGGCGCGCGGCAGCTCTACGAGATCGTCAAGGGACTTCCGGACGACGAGGTCCACGTGCGCCGCACGGAGCAGAACTGGGCCGAGATCCGGGCTGGCAAGGTCGAGTTCAAGGTGGTCGGGCTCTCCGATCGCGACTATCCGAAGCTGCCCGCGATCGCGGAAGCGCAGACGCACAAGGTCGAGACGGGTGCCCTGCGAGACATGATCGCCAAGACCATATTCTCGGTCTCGCTCGACGAGACGCGCCAGCACCTGGCGGGGGTGTTGTTCGAGTCGGACGGCACGACCGCACGGATGGTTTCGACCGACGGACACCGGCTCTCGAAGGTGTCGCGCCCGTTGCCGGGCGGACCAAAACTGGCCACGGGTGTGCTGATTCCGCGCAAAGGGATCGTCGAGCTCCGGCGCGCCATCGAGACCCGTGAGGCGCCGGTCGCGATCGGCATTCACGACGGTAACTTCGTCTTGAAAGCGGATGACGTGGGCATTTCGGTGAAGCTCATCGACGGTCAGTTTCCACCCTATGATCAGGTCATCCCCAAGGAGAACGAACGTGCCTTCACGGTGTCGCGCCAAGGGTTTCTGGACGCGCTCCGCCGGGTGTCGCTGATGTCCTCGGACAAGACCTCCGGCGTGAGGATCGGCCTCGAGAAGGGGAAGCTCCGGATCGAAAGCGACAACCCCGATCTCGGGGCCGCGCGCGAAGAGATCGATGTCGCCTACAAGGGAGCGGCGGTGCAGATCGGGTTCAACGCCCGCTATTTCATCGATCTGCTCGGTGAGATCGAGACGCCGGAGGTGCGGGTGGAGCTGGCCGGTGAGCTCGACCCGGCGGTGGTCCGACCCAACGACGGCAGCGACTATGTTTGCGTGGTCATGCCCATGAGGCTTTGACAACATGGGAACCCTGGGAGGGTTCCCAAACCCTCCCGCGAAGGGCTCGAGCGAGCAGAGCTCGCTCTCCCCCACGCGATACATGGGAATTTTCCCCGATCGGATGGGAACCCTTCGCGATCAATTTCGGGATTCTTCGTGCGACTGAGGTGCAGTGCGGATACGTGAGCTGTGGGCGGAGGGGTGGCGCAACCTCGAGCCGCTCAAGCTGGTGCCGGGGGAGCGTCTGTCGGTTCTGTTCGGTGACAACGGTCAGGGGAAGACCAACGTTCTCGAAGCGGCCTACTACCTGGCCGCCCTGCGCTCGTTTCGGACCACCCACGCAGAGGATCTGATCCGACGAGGCGCTCCCGAGGCTCGGGCGCGGCTTCGCGCGGAGGTCGAGCACCGGGGCCTCCAGCGTCGTTTCGAGATCGAGCTCGGTCCGACCGGGCGGCGGGCCCGCCTGGATGGAAAATCGGTGCGGGGGACCGCCGCGGCGCTGGGTGCCGTCAGCGTGGTCCTGTTCGTCCCGGAGGACCTGCTGCTCTCTCGCGCGGCTCCGGCGGCCCGCCGCCGTTTTCTCGACCTGGCCATCTTCAACGTCGAGCGCGGCTACTACGAGGAAGCCAGCGCGTTCCAGAAGGTGCTGCGCAGCCGGAACGCGCTCTTGCGACAGGGATCTTCCGCCCCGGCGCTGCTCGACACCTACGACGAAGAGCTGGCGCGCACGGGCGCGCGGGTGGTGATGCGGCGGCGGGCGCTGGTCGCCGCGCTCGAGCCGCGCTTTGCCGGCCACTTTCGGCAGCTCCATGGCGATCTGGCCGTCTCGCTCACCTACCGCAGCGACCCCGACGTCGAGGCCGCCGGCGACGAGGCCGCCGTGGAGCGGGCGCTCGACCGGGGACTGGCGGATCGCCGGGCGCTCGATGTGCGCCGGCGCTTCACCGGATTTGGTCCTCAGGTCGACGATCTGGAGATCGGCTTCTTGGGGACGCTGGCCCGCAGCCAAGCCTCGCAAGGCCAGCTCCGGTCTCTCATGCTGGCGCTCAAGCTGGCGGAGCTGACCCACGTCGAGGCCCGCCTCGGGGATCCCCCGGTCCTCCTGCTGGACGACGTACCCAGCGAGCTCGATCCCTTGCGCCGTTCGCTCCTCTTCGACGTGATAGCCAAGCTCGACTGCCAGACGCTGATCTCGGTCACCGAGCGGGAGATCGTTCCGGCGCTCTCCGGGCGGCGCGACTTTCTGGTTCGGGCCGGAACGGTCGTCGCCGATCCGGAAGCGGCGTGACGCATATTCTCTTTACAGGCTGCAGGAAGCATGCTAGGTAATTGGAAACGTTCAGGTTTGTAGCCATTTTGACTTGGTCTGTTTCGGCTCCCTTGAACGTCCATCAGCGATGACTACACCGGGAGTGCCTGCACCAGGCGACGTACCCGGCGAAGGCGCGACAACTGCCGCTCCTTCCGCCGAGACGTACAACGAAGAGAGCATCCAGGTCTTGAAGGGCCTCGAGGCGGTTCGCAAGCGTCCGGGCATGTACATCGGCGATACCGACGACGGCACGGGCTTGCACCACATGGTCTACGAGGTCGTCGACAATGCGGTCGACGAGGCGCTGGCGGGATTCTGCGACCAGGTAAACGTCGTCATTCACTTCGATGGGTCGGCTTCGGTCGAGGACAACGGCCGCGGCATCCCGGTGGGCGAGCACCCGACCGAGAAGCGCCCGACGGCCGAGATCGTGATGACCGTCTTGCACGCCGGCGGCAAGTTCAACCATTCGAACTACAAGGTCTCCGGCGGCCTCCACGGCGTCGGCGTCTCGGTCGTCAACGCGCTTTCGGAGTGGCTCAAGCTCGAGATCAAACGCGACAACAAGACCTATTACCAAGAGTACCGGCGCGGCGATCCCGCCACGACGCTCACGGCGATTGGCGTCTCGGACAGGACCGGCACCAAGATCACCTTCAAACCCGACTCGGAGATCTTCAAAGGGACCGAGTTTAGCTTCGAGATCCTGACCCAGCGGCTCAAGGAGCTGTCCTACCTGAACCAGGGCCTCGCCATCACCATCCGCGACGAGCGGACAGACAAGGCGCACGACTTCAAATTCTCGGGCGGCATCTCGCAGTTCGTCGCCGACCTGAACGCGTCGAAGACCACCGTCCACGACAAGCCGATTCACGTGACGGGCGAGGTGGATGGCACGCAGGTCGACATCGCGCTGCAGTGGAACGATTCGTATTCCGAGGCGATCTATTGCTTCACCAACAACATCAAGAACAAGGACGGCGGAACGCACCTGACCGGTTTCCGGGCCGCGCTCACCCGGACCGTCAATGCCTACGCGCAGGCGGCGGGGCTGCTCAAGGATCTGAAGAACGGCCTCGGCGGTGACGACATCAGCGAGGGGCTGAGCGCGATCGTTTCGATCAAGCACCCGGATCCGAAGTTCAGCAACCAGCCGAAGGACAAGCTGGTCTCCTCGGAAGTGAAGGGCATCGTCGAGCGTGTCGTGAACGAGAAGCTCGGGCGTTTCCTGGAAGAGCACCCGCGCGAGGCCAAGCAGATCATCGAAAAGGCGGTGCTGGCGGCGCGCGCGCGGGATGCCGCCCGCAAGGCCCGCGAGATGGTCCAGCGGAAGGGGGCGCTCGATTCGTCTTCGCTTCCGGGCAAGCTCGCCGACTGCCAGGAGCGCGATCCGGCGCTCGCCGAGCTCTACATCGTCGAGGGAGACAGCGCCGGTGGCTCCGCCAAGCAGGGCCGCAACCGGAAGGACCAGGCGATCCTTCCGCTGCGCGGCAAGATCCTGAACGTCGAAAAGGCGCGGCTCGAGAAGATGCTCTCGTCACAAGAGATCGTCACGCTCATCACCGCGCTCGGGTGCGGCGTCGAACAAGAGAAGGACATGGCGAAGCTGCGCTACCACCGGATCATCATCATGACGGACGCCGACGTCGACGGCAGTCACATCCGGACGTTGCTGCTGACCTTCTTCTATCGCCACTACCCCGAGATCGTCGACCGCGGCTATCTCTACATCGCGCAACCGCCGCTCTATCGGGTCAAGAAGGGGAAGAAGGAGCTTTACCTAAAGAACGAGCAGGCGCTGGAGGACTTCTTGCTCGATAGCGCCGCCGAGAACCTGGTGCTCCGATCGGCGAGCCCGGGCGAGGGGATTGCCGGCGAGGCGCTGCGGCTGCGCGCGCGGCAGGCCGGCAAGTACAAACGGCTGCTCGGCGTCATCGACCGCAAGCACGATGCGCGGATCATCGACGGGATCGTGAAGTCGGCCCGGTTGACCAAGCCCGATCTGCGGGATCAAACCAGGCTCCTGGGTGGGTTGGCGCGGCTCCAGCAATATTTCGACCGTTTCGCCCCCGAGCTTTCCGACACGGTCTTCAAGGTCCCGGCCGACAGCGAGCACGGCGGGTTCAAGATCGTGGCGCCGGCGCGCGGCGCGGGTGTCCGCCGTGCGACCACGGTCGACTTCGAGCTGATGAACTCGCCGGAGTTCGTGGATCTGCAGGCGCTATCCGCCGAGCTGGCGGCGATCGGTGAAGCGCCTTATGTGCTCGAGCACGGGACGGAGCGCATCGAGTTCGACCGCTTCGAGGAGCTGGGCGATCGGGTTCACGAGATCGGCAAGAAGGGCCTGGCCATCAATCGCTACAAGGGTCTCGGCGAGATGAATCCGGAACAACTTTGGGAGACCACCATGGATCCGGCCCGCCGCACGCTCTTGCAGGTACGCGTCGAGGATGCCTACGAGGCCGACAGCCTCTTCTCGACGTTGATGGGCGACCTGGTCGAGCCGCGCCGCGCGTTCATCGAAACCAACGCGCTCAACGTCCGAAACCTCGACGTGTAGCACGAGGGGGCGGGGCCTTCGTCCCACCCGCTCGTCGGTTGCTTTAGGTCAGACGCGCTCCGTCTGGTCAGACGCGGATGTTCTGGATGATCGACATCTGCATCTGGTGCATGGCCGCCATCATCGAGGTCACCAGTTGATTCATCTGCGTGATCTGATTCATCCGCGCTTGGATCTGGGTCATCGCGCTGGGATTGTTCGCGACGTCCGCTGGAATCTTTCCGCTGGTCACGGCCTGCATGAACTGATCGGGCGACAGGGCCATGAGGTCAGACAAGCTCGAGGG
>JADGRB010000323.1 GCA_017881315.1 Pseudomonadota bacterium | reverse complement strand
CCCGATGGATCGCGCAGGACCACCGCGGTCAGCGTCAGATGATCGCCGCCGAAGCTGAAGCGGCCGAGCTCCAGCCGGCCCGCCAGCTGGGCGTTGACCCTCGGCAAGGCAAAATGTCGGACCGCCTGCCCGCCCCAGCGGGTCTGCAGAAAGGCCCAGCTGCCGCCGAGCAGCAGCGCGATCGCCGCGACGGCGACCACGGCCACCTTGCCCGCGGCGCCCGCGACGCGCCTCAGAAGGCTTCGCCGATCGAGATCTGCAGCACGCATAGGTTGTCCGTGACCTGGGTGACTCTGTGCGATCCGAAGAGGCCAAAGCAGCTGTCGTCGATCAGGTATTGGGGTTGCACCTCTTGGATCGCGCCGGCGGCGTTGACGTCGTAGAGCGGGGGCGGCCGCCCGACCTGCAGCCGGCGCGCCAGGTCCAGGCGGACCGGTCCGATCGGTGTCAGGTAGCGCAGGCCGAGGCCGACCGCCCACAGCAGGTGTGCGGCGTCGCTCGGATGAACCTGCGCGGTCGTCACCTGCCCGTAGTCGACGAAGGTGGCCAGCCGCAGCACGGGTGTCAGCGAGTAGCGCGCCTCGAAGCTGCCGTCGATCATCCCATCGCCACCAATGGGGAGGGTGAGTTGCACGCCGCCTGTGGGGCCGGCCGGCACCAGCAAGAGCGGCGAGAGGCGCCGGTCGTTGAAGCCGCGCATCGACACCGCGCCGCCGCCGTAGAAGCGGGTCACCACCGCGCTATCCTCCGGGTTGCCCGAGGTCGGCCAGAGCTCGCCCACGCGCAGCCGCGCCGACAGCGTGAGCACGTTGTCCTCGCCGAAGCTGAGGTAGCCGCGCAGATCGGGGAGCACCCGGAAATAGTTGAAGTCGCCGGCCAGCGGACCGCCCCCCTCCTGCAGCGACAGGCTGGCATAGACCCCGTTGCGCGGCTCGAGCGCGTTATCCCGCCGGTCCCAGGTCACCACCTCTTCGAGGTACGAAAGCCAGACGAAGCAGTGATCGCTGGTGGTGTCGCAGCCGAGCGTCAAGGGAGCGGTGGCGGCGCTGCTGACCGGGGGTCCGTTCAGGTAGTCGGCCTCGAGGTGGTACGACGGGAAGATCGAGATCCGCGAGCGCGGCTTCCAGATGACGCCGTTGGTGAGGCTGGTGCTGATCGCGTCGTAGGTCAGCTCGAGCGAGCGCTGGACCTCGATCTTGCTCTGCTCGCGCAGGGAGGGACGGCCGAGGAAGCGCGGCTGCTCGAACTGAAGGCTCAGGTCGGCGATCGGACCGTTGCGCGCGCCGCTGGCGGCGTCGCCGGTGCTGGCCGTATAGAAGTTGGGGATGAAGGCCCAGCCGGCCTCGGCGTGGGCGGTCAGCTTGCGCATACCGCCCAGGAAGTCGCGGTTGGTCCATTCGGCGAGGAGACGAACCTCGTTCCGGATCTCGTCGATCTTGCCGCCGCCTCCGAGGCGCAGGGTTCGAAACGGCGCCTCGCGCACCTCGACCCGCACCGGCATGCGGGCGCTCGCGTCGTCGGCGTCGCCGGGCGTCACCTTCACGGTCGCGAAGACCCCCATCGAGAAGATCCGCCGTTGCGCCTCCTCGAGTGCGTCGTCGCTGGTGGGGGCCCCTTCGGGGATCGCCATCCGCGCCTGCTCCCAGACCAAGAACGGCGCGATGCGGGCGTCGGGCGCGGTCGTGACCTCGATGGCCCCGAAGGTGTACCTGCTGCCCGGGCGGACGAAGAGGGTCAAGGCCGCCAGGTGTGTCTTGACGTCGACCAGCGCCTGCGCGTCGACGGCCACCTTCGCGTAGCCTCGGTTGCGTAGGCTGCTGGCGACCTTCTCCTTGGCGGCCGTCCAATCGTGCTCGACGAACGCCGCGCCGACGGCGATGGGGAGACGGCGGACCGCAGCCTCCCGGTCGGCCGGCGGCAGACCTTCGAGGCCGATGACGTCGAGCTTGCCGATGTGTGTCTGCGGACCCTCGCTGACCTGAACCGCCAGCTGGACCGCATCCGGCGGCTTCGGCACCACCTCGTCCTTGACGACTTCGGCCTGATAGAACCCCTTCGCGACGTACAGCCGCTCGATCCGCTTGAGATCGGCCTGCCAGGCGACGGGATCGAAGAGCTGCTCGGTGGCGAACGGCCACCACCCGGTCTTGCTGGTCAGGATCCGGTTCTTGATCTCGCGAGAGGAGACCTCACGATTTCCCGAGATCTTCAGGGCCGTCACCGTCGGCTGGTCTTTCTTCTGGGGCGCAGCGCAGCCCACGACGGCCACTCCCCACACGACCCACAGGCCGGCCCGCCGACCGTCGGGGTATCGAGAGCCGGCGCCGCGCAGGTCCGCACGAAGCCGAGTCATCTTTCAGGAATATGGGCATGGCTGGCTCGACCGGAAGACCCTCGACCTAGTGAACGGCCGGACCATGGGCTCTGCTCTGGGCAAAGACGCTGGGGAGGGTGACGGCATTGTCGAAGTCGAACCGACCGGTCGCGGCGCCCTCCGGTTCGCAGTCGGGCGCGAGGACGTCGTAGCTCTCCGCGAAGGAGAGAGCGCGCGCTCGCCGGAGACCCCACGCACCGACCAGGAGGTGGACGACGCCCACCAGCAGCAGGCCGGCTCCCCAGCCGATCTTGATCGCCAGCAGGCGAACGGCGGCGGCCAGCGCGAAGGCATAGCCGACCAGCAGGATCGGACCGCAGATGAGCAACGCGCCCGCACGGACCAGGAGCGGGTGATCCTGTCCGATCACCTCCAGCCTCACAAGCTTGAGCTGGGTGGTCAGGAGTCGCTTGATTCTCAGCGTCCCTCGGGCACGCGAGCTCTTCGAAAAGGCGTTTGCGTCGTTTGCCATGGCCCCTATCCCATCAAGGGTCGTGCCAGATGACGGCGTCCGAGATTGCCGGCGAGCGGCGGGTTCATTCGTTACAAAATCCGGACGTGTCTTGGCCGTCCGCGCGGCGTCGTAACGAGCCATCGCTCATTTCGGTTGGCTGGCGCTTGCTCCCCCCACCTTGCGATGATTAACGGTGTGGGATTGGAATCGCCGCCGCTACGACTGGAAGACCTCGGGCTGATCGGAAATTGTCAGTACGCCGCCCTCGTTTCCCGGACCGGCGCGGTCAGCTGGTGCTGCCTGCCGCGCCTGGACGCCGAGCCCGTCTTCGGGGCGCTTCTGGACGCCGCGGACGGCGGCGTCTTCCAGGTCGGCCCGGCCTCGGGCGTGCCGGGCGTTCAGCGCTATCTCCCCAACACCAATGTTCTCGAAACCACGTTTCGCAGCCCCGACGGGGCTTTTCGGATCCTGGACCTGGCGCCTCGCTATTTCGTCCAGCAGCGGGTCATCACCCCCACCGAGCTGGTTCGCATCGTCGAGCCGCTCGAAGGGACGCCCCGCATCGAGGTCCGGTGCGAACCGCGGCTCGGCTGGTCGAAGAAGCTCCCCGAGCGTCTCGAATCGTCGGGTCACATCGACTTCGTCGGTTACCCGCGGCCGTTGCGGTTGACCTCGGACATTCCGCAGACGTTCCTGACCGGGGCTCCCTTCGCGCTCACCCGCCGCCACCATCTGGTCTTGAGCTGGGGCGCGCCGCCCGAGGAGCCGCTGCCGGCGCTGTGCGAGCGCCACCTATCGGAGACCGTTCGCTACTGGCAAGTCTGGGTGAAGCATTGCGACGTCCCGCCGCATTTTCAGGACGAGGTGATCCGATCGGCCCTCACGCTCAAGCTGCACTGTTACGAGGACACCGGCGCGATCGTGGCGTCGACGACCATGGCGATCCCGGAGTCTGCCGGGAGCGGCCGCACCTGGGACTATCGCTACTGCTGGCTTCGCGACGCCTACTACGTGCTGGATGCCTTCCGCACGCTCGGGCATTTCGAGGAGCGGGAGAAGTTTCTTCACTACCTGCTGAACATCGCCGGAGGGAATCCCGAGCTGGATCTGTCGCCGCTCTATCGAATTGATGGCAGCTCCGATCTCCAGGAGACGGTCCTCGGCGAATGGACCGGCTTCGGCGGGGAAGGGCCGGTTCGGCTCGGCAACGCCGCCGCTCTCCACAAGCAACACGATCTGTTCGGAGAGCTGGTCCTCGCGCTCGAGCCGGTGTTCCTGGACAGCCGGTTCGAGAGCGACCGGACGCCCGAGTCGCTGGATCTGATCGAGCGTCTCGCCCGCCGGGCGCTGGCGGTCGCCGGCACGCCCGACGCGGGGATCTGGGAGCTGCGCACGGAGTGGACGCCGCAGACCTTCTCCAGCGTGATGTGCTGGGCGGCCGCCGATCGGGCCGCCCGCATCGCGGCGGTCCATCGCCCCGCGATCGCCGCGGAGATGCGCGGGGCCGCCGAGCGGCTGCATCACCAGATAGTCGAGCAGGCCTGGAACCCCGGCCTGGGCGCGTTCGTGTCGTCCTACGGTGGCCAGACGCTGGACGCATCGCTGATTCAGCTGACCAAGCTGCGCTTCTTGCCCGTCAACGATCCGCGCTTGCGGTCCACCATCGAGGCCATTGCCGGCGGCCTCGGGCGTGACGGCTGGCTGTTTCGCTACGCGCACGACGACGGCTTCGGGCAACCGACCGTCGCCTTCGTGATCTGCACGCTCTGGCTGGCCGAGGCCCTGGCGCTCATGGGTCGAAGAGACGAGGGCCGCGTTCTACTCGAACGGGTTCGAACCGCGCTCTCGCCGCTCGGTCTGCTGGCCGAGGACTACGATCCCGTGGGGCGCCGCCTGTGGGGAAACTTCCCGCAGGCCTATTCCCACGCCGGCCTGATCAACGCCGCCTTCGCCACCTCTCCGACCTGGTCGGAGATTCTCTGAGCTGCTGACGATCGGAGTCTTGACGCGCGAGATCTGAGATCCGAGATCCGGGAGGACGGATCGGCGACGTTACCTCTTCGAAACAAGGTGGGCCAATAGCGGTACATCGCCATCCGAATCGCTCGCCGCTCGGCATCCGATTCCCTGCAATTCTTGGCACGTGACTTGAACTCATCCGGACGACGATGATCCAGGTCTCTCGCGTCGGCTGGCGTTGTGACGAGCAGAACGCGAACGAGGCGCTGGTCGATCGCGAGTGGCTGGTCACCAACGGCCTCGGCGGCTACGCCTCCGGGACGCTGGCGGGGGTCGTTCGGCGTCGCTACCACGGCATGCTGGTGGCGGCGCTGCCCAACCCCTTTGGGCGGACCATGATGCTCGACCAGCTGGTGGAGCATCTGGGGTTCCCCGACGGATCCGTGCGGCGGCTGAGCGCCGAAGAAACCGACGCGGGGACGGCCACGCACGGAACCGAGCACCTGACCGAGTTCCGCCTGGAGATGGGCCTGCCGATCTGGACGTATGTGGTCGATGGCGTGGTCATCGAAAAACGGATCGTGCTCGCCTACTGGCAGAACACCGTCTACCTGAGGTACAGCCTGCTGGAAGGGCCGGGCGTCGACGAGGCGCATCCGGGGATCGTGATGTCGCTGCGGCCCGCGATGCACTTTCGGCCGC
>JADGRB010000085.1 GCA_017881315.1 Pseudomonadota bacterium | reverse complement strand
CCGCGGGGAATGAACCGCCCGACGCAGATGGCGACATTGCCGACAACGACAGCGATTGCGGGGGTGATTGCGAGGTCGACACGAACCTGCAGAACCTGCAGATCGACATCGGAAACTCGAACGCCTCGGGTGGCGGCCCCGCGAGGCGGCGGATGACGACACCACACCGCGCGACGCCCACCCGCGCATCGGGTGGCTGGCACGCGTCCGGCGGTGGGCACGCGTCCGGCGGGTGGCACGGGCCCGGACGGGTCGCGCCGACCGGCGGCGGTCACATCGGCGGCGGTGGCGGTGGTGGCGGCGGTGGCGGGGGCAACGGTGGGGAGGCTCTGGTGTTGCTGGCCGTCGTCGCGATCGCCATCGGTGTGGTGGTCGGGATTGGCCTGGTCAGCGGTGAAGGGGTCCGCTTCGACGGCTACGTCCAGATGGCGCCGGAACAGCCCATTCACATCAAGGACGGATTCGGCCAGACGCGGGAGCTGCCGCTGGCTGCGCTGTCCCCGGAGGATGTCCTCGCGACGGTCGAGGCGAAGGTGATGGACGACGAAGGGTACGGCATCGAGCGGCTCGATCGAGCGCCGCTCGACCGGACCGGCGGCACCTTCAAGCTCGACTCCGGCGAGACCAGCTTCGGGCTCGGCGCAACGAGCTTCTATGGCCCGACCGCGACGATCCAGCTCGGATATTTCTTCACCCGCGAGCTCGGCCTGCTCATGAACGTCGCCCTCGGCGGCTCGGCCGATGATCAGGGGCTGATCGTCACGCGCCACACCTTCAGCCTCGAGCTGCAGGCGCTGCCGCTCGCGAAGGGCCGCTTCCACGCCGGCGGCTACGTGGACGCGGGATTCGCGCTGGCGGGCCTGGCCTCGAACGATGTCCTCAGTGGACCCGCAGGCGGAGGCGGCGCGCTCGTGGAGCTCGACCTGACCTCCCGCCTGGCGCTCACCTTGCGCGGCGGCGCCAACCTCGCCCACCTCGACAACGGCTGGTCCCCCGCCGGAACGCTCGCATTGGGCGTGGCCGTTTATTGACCGACGGTTGAGGCTCTACAAGCCCAGATCTGTCGGTGGATGGCGCCGGCGTCCAGGCCTTCGCCGATGAGGACGATCTCCGTGCGCGGCGTCTCCGCGCCCCAAAGCTCGGTGAACCGGAGCTCGGTGCGGGCGCCCGAGCGTTCCAGGAAGCCCCGGCGCGAATCGCCGGCGACGTGCACGAAGCCCTTCGCGCGCACCAGCGCGGCGCCGAGCCGCTCGACCAGGTCCAGCAGCGGCTCGGCCAGCAACGGCGCCGGATCGCTGTACGCGACGGCGGCGAGCTGGCCATGGGTATGCGGTCCGTGCGCCGCGCGTGGCGCGCGCGAGGAGGCGCGCAGATCCAGCAGCCAGGGAGCGAGCTCCGCCGTGGCCTCGGCGGTCTCCGGAAAACTCGCGCGCTCGGCGGCCGGGTTGCGGCGCGCCAGCTCCCGGTGAAGCGCCACCACCGCCTCCGGGGCCGCGAGATCCAGCTTGCTGAGCAAGATCCTGTCGGCGGCCTCCACCTGCGCGCGCGCCTCTTCGTGCCGCTCGAGCTGCCCGCCGCCCGCCTCCGCGTCGACGACGCAGACCACGCCCGCGGCCGTGGCCGGCGCCCCCTCGCCCAGCGCCTCGAGGCCGTCGAGGATCGACCAGGGCTCCGCGATGCCGGTCGTCTCGATCAATACCACCTCCGGGCGGGTGCGCCGCGTGACCTCGTCGATGGCCGCCCAGAGCTCCGAC
Organism: Pseudomonadota bacterium; assembly: GCA_017881315.1. GTDB lineage: Bacteria > Myxococcota_A > Polyangia > Fen-1088 > Fen-1088 > JADGRB01. Next base: position 15,098 of record JADGRB010000085.1, on the reverse strand, counting down.
TGCACGCGCACCTCGTGGCAGACGCAGCCGCCGGCCAGCTCCATCACGTCGCCCGCGCGGCTCTTGATGAGTCGCGTGTCGATGTCGATGCGACCGAGCTCGTTGATGATCACCGCCACCCGACGTCGGTGCTGCGCGCCGAGGACGCGGTTCAAGACCGTCGTCTTGCCCGCCCCCAGGAAGCCGGTCAGGAGAATGAGCGGCGGCTTGCTCTCACTGGTGGACACCGCCGGGGATACTAGCCCGCAAAAGAGCGGACGATCGACCTTCAGTCCTCGTCCGGCAGATCGCCACCGCGCGCCGGCGTCGCGCCCGGCGTGGGCGCCCCCTCCGGAAACGCCTCCGGGACGCAGGCGCGCACGGCGGCCGCGATCTCCGCCGTCGGTCGATCGAGATCGACTTTGCAAGACTCGCCACGCAGCGCCGCCAGCGCGCGGGCGGCGTAGTAGCGCACCAGCGGGAACGGATTGACCAGCTGGCGGGCGACCGCCGGGGCGGCGCCCGCGACCTTGGCCGCGCCCAGCGTCGCCAGCGCGACCGCCTGCTCGTGCGCCCTGCCCCGCTCGAGCGTCGCCTGGAGCGGCCGCGCCTCCAGGCTGCCATAGAGCGCCACCAGCGCGGCTCGATCGTATTTTTGTCCCCACCAATGCTCCATGGTCGACGCCAGATCTTCCACCGACTTGTCGACGTGGCAGAGGGCACACTCGATCGGCCGATCGCGTTCGACGCGCGCCGGATCGTCGGGACGACCGATGCGGTGGTAGCGGGTGAGCGCGTATCCGAGCCCCATGTTCTTGCGCGGCATGTGGCAACCGATACAGCTCGCCCCCGCGCCCGCCGGATCGTGGTGCGCGTGGGCGGCCAGCGCCGCCGGGGCCGCGTACTGGGCATGACAACGGACGCAGGTCCCGTTGCCGGCGACGGTCGCCAGCCGGTCGAGATCGGCGCGGCGATCCTCTCCGTGCGGGTCGTGGCAGCTGACGCAGGACATCTCGCGCGCGCAGCCGCCCAGCAGCAAGTCGCGCCCCTCGCCCGAAGTGATCGAGCTGCCGCCGGGATTGTCGCCGCGCCGCGTGCCACCCTCCCAGGTGTAGGGATAGCGCGAGAAGAGCACCTGGTGACAGCGCGCGCAGACCCGGTTGATCCGTTCGGCGCGGGTCACCTCGCGGGCGGGCTCGGGGCGCATCTCGAGGAACGCGCTGCGCGGCGCGAAGTCCGGGAGCACGCGGGGATCGTCGGCGTGCGCCCGGCTGCCGCCGTGGCAGGCCTCGCAGCCGATGCCGACCTCCACGAAGTGGCGCGCCGCGAAGTGGGTGCGCAGCTCGTGGATCCCCTGCCGGAGCGCGACCGCCCGATTGTCGCTCGCGGGCGCGGGCGTGCCGCCGACGGCCGTCACCTCGGCGGCCACCGCGTCGATGAACGCGCGCGTCCCGTCGCCCGCGATCTCGACGTGGAACCGGCGATCGGCCGGCAACAGCCGATCGACCACCTCGCCCTGGTAAGCGGGCGCGCCACGCCCGGCGAGCTCGCCCCAGGTGCTGTCGAAATAGGGCGTGGTGTTGTGGCAGAAGATGCAGGTCTGATTCCAGACGCCGCCCGCGCGCAACCCGGGCCGCTCGGTCACCAGCACCGAATAGCCTTTGAGCCGGAAGGCGCGGGTCTCGAAGACGTACGACAGCGGGAGGAGCAGCTCGCGGTCCGGGTTGGCGGCGCCGACCTCGACGCCGGCGAAGTCCTCGCGGTAGCGACCGCCGATGACCCGCGTGACGCGGTAAACATGGTCTCCACCCGAGGGGGAGGTCAGCTCGACGAAGCGCGCGCCGTCTTTTTCGGTCAGCAGAGCGGCGTCGTTCTTGAAATGGAAGGTGGCGCCGTCGAAGGGGGCCCGGATCCGCGCCGTCTCCGGCAGACGGGTCATGAGGTGCATGGGCGCGTTCCGCCAGAGCGCATAGATCTCGGCGTGGCAGCCGGCGCAGCGCTCCGAGCCCGCGTAGTCGACGCGCAGGATGTTGCTGCGCACGCGCGCCGGAGATGCGGCGGCGCCCGGTCCGCCGGCGGCCGCGCCGGCGCGCGCCGAGGGGCGAGCCGCGCCGCAGCCGACCACCGTCAGCGCAACCACGAGCGTGCGACACAACGCGGCCGGATGGACGACGAGCGGAGCACGCGCCAGCACGCGCCGAGCCTATCGCAAAGCGCCGGCTAGAGCGTGTCGGTCGGTCGGGTGACGGCGCGGAGCCGCGCGCGCGTGACGGTGACGAACTTCGGCCCGTCCTGCACCTGCATCTCCAGCATCACCGGGCCCAGATCGGGCGCGAAGGTGGTGCGGGTGACGCGCACCGGGTCGGTCCGCGTGACCTCGACGACGACGCAGCCGAGGTAGTGCTCCCCCGAATCGAGCTTGAAGTCTGCGGTCACGGAGGCGATCCGGGCGCGGCCGCCGTCGACCGGCCATTCGGCGCCGACCTTCACCGGACCGCGGATGACGTAGTCGCCCACCCGATCGCCCTCCTTCTGCGCCACGCCGTCGGCGGTGACCGCGTAGGCGAGCCGCTCGTCGCCGGCCTGCACGATCGCCGTATCACCGCTGTGTTCCAGCACCGCGTAGGTGGCCAGGATGTTCACACCGTCCTTCTCGACGTCGTAGGCCCATTTCCAGCCGGAGCCGAGCGGGTAGTAGTCGGCGGCGGTCAGGTTGGCGCGCGGCACGATGCCGGCCGGCGCACCGCCGGACGTGGCGCAGCCTATCGCCAGAGACCCCACGGACGCCACGACCACGCCTACGACAAATGAACGCATGCACCCAGGATAGTCAGCGATCCCGGATAACCTCTCAATTTTCTGAGACCGGGGGCCTTCCGGATGAACAAACGGCCGCTTTCCGGAAGGGAGAGCGGTGGTATGACCCTTGCTGTCGTTTGAAGGAAGCCGTTGGGTCGATGTCGAAGCGCAGGTTCATAGCTGGTCTCGCTTTCCCGCTCCTTCTGGCGCTCGCCGCCCGGCCGGTGACGGCGCGCGCGGCTCCTGCGCCGGGGACGGTCGACAGCGGGTCGCTCAGCGCGGAGCGGGAGCGCCTCCGCGGCGAGCTCGAGCGTGTCGGCGCGGAGATCGACGCGCTCAAGAAGGCGGGCCGAGGCGTCGGTGACGACTACCGGCTCCGCGCGCGCTTGGCCGACGCCGAGGCCCTGGCCCGGCGGCTCATCGAGATCGAAGCCCGCCTCGGCCTGCGCGCGCCCGCCAGAAAGGCGGCGGCGCTGCCGGTGGCCGAGCCGACCGACGGACCGGCCGAGCTCGACGCCAAGGCGGACATCCTGGCCGACCAGTCGCGCCGCGTGCGTGGAGAAGCCGACGCGCTCGGCCGGCGCGTCGCCGAGCTCAAGGGACGGCAAGAGCTGCGACGCCGAGCCGCCGACCTCGACCGCGACCCGTTCGGGCCCCTGGAGGGCTCGAAGCGGCGGGTGGCGGGCATCGCCTCGCCCAGCGCCGGTACGCGTACCCCCACGGCCGGCAATGGCGCTAGTGGGGGCTCCTCGCCGACGTTCACCCCGCCGAGCACCGGACCACAGACCGTGAGCGTTTCGCCCAACGTGCCCGTCTCGCCTCTCCCGGTCAGCGGTGGGACCGGTGCTGCCATGCCGACCCTGGCCGTGGAGCTCCGCGATCTCCTCGACCCCACCACCGTCGCCGACATCCGACGACTCGAGGGGACCAAGGCACCGGCAGGCTCCGTGCCGGCCCTCGAGCGCGCCGTCGCCGCGTTGCGCGCCCGCGCCGACTCGCTCGACACGGCGGCGCGCGCGATGCGGGCCTCGGCCCGCGCGGCGCACTGACGGCAGGTCGGCCACCAGGTACACTCCCGGCGCATGGGGCGGTGGGCGCTCGGGCGGACGCTGACCGCTATCGCCCTGGTGGCGACGGCGGCGACCGCGCGCGCGCAGACCGACTCGCCCGGGAGCGAGCGCACCACCCTGCGCGCCGAGCTGGGCGCCGAGTACGACACGAACGCCCACCGCGCCGAGGTGGTCACCGGCGCGGTCAACGCGCCCGTGATCGCCTCCCCGCTGGAACGGGTGGTGGTGAGCGGAACGCTTTCGGACGTCGTCACCGGCGGGCAGGCGATCGCTCTGGCGGCGACGGTCGCGGCAAAGGTCTATGACGCCAACGGCGCGCACGACGAAGACGTCGCGATCGTCTCGTCCTCGGCCGCCTGGCAGACGACCGTCAACGACAAGTCCGCGCTCACGCTGTCGGCCGCCTACTACGAGGCCTTTCAGGGCGCGCCGGACAATCTGGACGACGCCGCTCTCCGGCGAAATTTTCGCTCCTTGGCGCCGTCGCTGCAGCTGGACTGGTCGGCGACGGAGCGGCTGAGCGTGGCGGCCAGCGCCGGCTACCGGATGTTCGTGTTCAAGCCCGATCGGGACATCGACTTCGACGCGCCCACCGTGGGCGTCGAGCTGCGCTGGGCGCGCCAACCCGACAGCGGCGCCGATTGGGAAGCCGCCGTCGGCGCGGCCTTCGAACGCCGCACATTCGGGGGACCCGCCTTCATCCGTTGCCCTGCACCCGCGCAGCCGGACATCAACATTCCCTGCTCGGGGCCCGACACGCGCGTGGACGACTTCCTGATGAGCCACCTCGAGGTGACGCGCATCGGTCGCGTTCTGCTCGGCGCCGGATACGCGTTCCAGCTCAACCTCTCGAACAGCTTCGGCGAAACGGTGATGCGACACTTCGCGATCGGCCGCCTCGCCCTGGCGCTTCCCGGCGGGTTCACGCTCGCCGCGCGCGCGGAGCTGCTCTTTGCGACCTACCGCGACCCGGTCCCGGTGGGGGTGGGCCCGATCTCCCCCGGCAGCGCCATCAGCGTCGAGAGCATCGGAGACGAGAATCGCTCGAGTGTCCGCATCGATCTCTCGCGCGAGCTCGGCGAGCGGATGCGGGTCATCACCCGTTACACCCTCTACGCGAACGAGCTCGGCACCACCTCGCCCGTCAGCTATCGGCGCCAGACCCTGCTGCTGTCTCTGGCGTTCGCGCTCGACAAGTAGTGGCTACCGGAGCGCGAGCTGCACCGTCACCTGCGTCTCGGGCGGCAGTCCGGTTCCAGGCGTCGCGATGGCGCGCGCCAACAGGCAACGTTCCCGCGCGGTGCCGCCCCCTTCGGATCGCACAAGGGCAGGTGCCCCGCGCCCGTCGGTCTTGAAGGTGAACAACGGCGCGGGGCCGCCGGCCTCTCCCCGGCAGGCACCGACCCAATTTCCTGCGCCCGTGGCGACGAAGGGCAGGAAGCTCTCCTCGCGGCCGGGCGGTTTGGTGACGATGGCGCCGCGCTCGACCCCCGAAGCGGCGGGCAGCATGAATCCCACGCCGGCCAGCGGCGCGGAGTCGGCTGGCCGCGAACGCGTGTGGCAGCCGACCAGAGCCAGGACGACGGCGATCAGCGCGACGGGCGCGAGCGGCTGGGAAGATCTCATTGGCTTGGACATAAAAAAAAGCAGGACCCCCGTCAAGCGGCGGCCCTGCTCTTCGAAGCGTTTGGTTACGGAGCCGCGGCCTCGGAGCAGGTCAGCGCGCTGCCGGCTGCCTTGCAGACGTAGACCTTGCGCAGAAGGCCGAACAGGATGTTGTCGTTGCGCGTGATGACGATCGTTCCGTCCGGGGTGCTCGCCACACCGCCATAGGCACATCCGCCCACAACCGCACCCGTTCCGCCGAGCGTAAGCGCCAGCAGAATCGCCGTCGAGGCCTTCTTCCAGAGAGGGGTCAATTTCATCTCATCTCCTTTTCGTTGTTTGCCACACAGGACTGCTGCGACGGCGGGAATGTACTTGGACTTCCGTCGTGGATGCAACACCGGATGAGCGTTGTGAAGCTCCCCAAAACAGACCTCGTCGGGCGCAAAAAAACGGCGAGCCGATTTCTCGACTCGCCGTTTCGAAGGCAGGAACCGAAAGTCGACCCGGAGGATCGACGGGGCGCTACATCATGCCGCCCATGCCACCCATGCCACCCATGCCGCCCATGCCGCCCATCCCACCGCCACCGGGGGCCGGCGGGGGAGCTTCCTCTTTGGGGCGCTCGACGATCAGCGCTTCCGTCGTCACCAGCAGCGACGCGACCGAGGCGGCGTTCTGCAGGGCCGACCGGACCACCTTGGTCGGATCGATGACGCCCGCTTCGACCAGGTCCTCGAACTCGTCGGTGGCCGCGTTGTAACCGAAGGCGCCTTTGCCTTCGCGGACGCGGTTGACGATGATCGAGGCTTCCTTGCCGGCGTTGGTCGCGATCTGGCGGCAGGGCTCCTCGCAGGCGCGGCGCACGATGGTGACGCCGACCTGCTGCTCCTCCGACAGGCCTTCCAGCTTGTCGGTGGCGGCCAGCGCCCGGATCAGCGCGACGCCGCCGCCCGGTACGATCCCCTCTTCGACGGCCGCGCGCGTGGCGTTGAGCGCGTCCTCGACGCGGGCCTTCTTCTCCTTCATCTCGGTCTCGGTGGCCGCGCCGACCTTGATGACCGCGACGCCGCCGACCAGCTTGGCCAGCCGCTCCTGCAGCTTCTCGCGGTCGTAGTCGGAGGTGGTGTCCTCGACCTGGGCGCGGATCTGCTTGACCCGTGCTTCGATCTCCGGCTTCTTGCCGGCGCCGTCGACGATGGTGGTGTTGTCCTTGTCGATCGACACCCGCTTGGCGCGCCCGAGATCCTTGAGGGTCACGCTCTCCAGCTTGATCCCCAGGTCCTCGGTGACGGCCTGGCCGCCGGTGAGCACCGCGATGTCCTTGAGCATGTCCTTGCGGCGATCGCCGAAGCCCGGGGGCTTGACGGCGGCCACGTGCAAGGTGCCGCGCAGCTTGTTCACCACCAGCGTCGCGAGCGCCTCGCCCTCGACGTCGGCGATGATGAGCAGCGGCTTACCGGAGCGCGCCACCTGCTCGAGAATCGGCAGCAGATCCTTCATGCTGCCGATGTTCTTCTCGTGGATGAGGATGTACGGATCGTCGAGCTTGGTCTCCATCCGCTCCGAGTCGGTGACGAAGTAGGGCGAGATGTAGCCGCGGTCGAATTGCATGCCCTCGACGACGTCGAGCGTGGTCTCCATCGACTTGGCCTCTTCGATGGTGACGACGCCCTCCTTGCCGACCTTCTCCATCGCCTCGGCGATGAGCTTGCCGATGGTCTCGTCGCCGTTGGCGCTGACCGTCCCGACCTGGGCGACGTCCTTCTGACCCTTGGTGGGCTTGGAGATCTTCTTGAGCGCTTCGACGATAGACGCGACCGCCTTCTCGATCCCCCGCTTGATCTCCATCGGGTTGTGCCCGGCGGCGACCATCTTCGATCCCTCGCGGAAGATCGCCTGCGCCAGCACCGTCGCGGTGGTGGTCCCGTCGCCGGCGGTGTCGGAGGTCTTGGAAGCGACCTCCTTGACCATCTGGGCGCCGAGGTTGGCGAACTTGTCTTCCAGCTCGATCTCCTTGGCGACGGTCACGCCGTCCTTGGTGACCGTGGGGGCGCCCCACGATTTCTCGATGACCACGTTGCGCCCGCGTGGGCCCAGCGTCGCCTTCACGGTGTCGGCCAGCGCGTTGACGCCGGCCAGAATGCGGGACCGACCCGCCTCGTCGAACAGGATCTCTTTGGCTGCCATGGTGTCCGCTCCTTACTTTTCCAGAACGCCGAGGATGTCGTCCTCGCGCAAAATTAGATGATCGACGCCGTCGATCTTGATCTCGTTGCCGGTGTACTTGCCGAAGAGGACCCGATCGCCCTTCTTGACCGCCAGCGGCCGCAGTTTCCCTTTGTCGTCCACCTTGCCGTTGCCGATGGCGACGACCTCCGCCTCCGCCGGTTTCTCCTTGGCCGAGTCGGGAATGATGATCCCGCCCTTGGTCTTCTCCTCTTCAGCGACACGACGGACGATCACGCGATCTTGCAACGGGCGAACTTTCATCGGGCTCCTCCCAAAAAATGGTCTGGCACTCGGATTCTTTGAGTGCCAGCGCGGGAATCTACCCGCAAACCCTTCCGAGTCAATGGGTTGCAGGCCAAAGCTGGCATCCAGGATCCGAGGCTGCCAACGAAACACGTTCTAGACAATTGAAATCATTCAGGTTTTTTTGACAATCTGCCGATGAGTTGTCATAGGTGAAGCATGGACCTCGCACAAAACGTCGACGCGTTTTTTCACGACGAAGTGGTCCGGGCCTTCCGCGAGGAGGGGCTCGCCTCCGGCACGCTGGTCGAGCACTACATCGTCCAGCTCCTGGCCAGCTACGCCGCCAATCGGATTGAAGACACGCCGATCGCCTTGCGCATGCTGGCGGCGGCCGAAGCCCCCCTGCGGGAGAGACGCCGGCACCTCCGGGAGATCGGCGACACGGCGCTTTACCTGTCCGGGTTCTGGGGCGAGAGCCTCGCCGATGGTCCGGTCGACGTCGACTACTACATCAACATGGGCGGCACGGCGTACGGCGAGCTCGCGCGGGGCGGGCCGGGCTGGACCGGCGACCCGCTGGGCGACGTGTTTGGCGCCCTGGCGATGAACTTCGTGCGCTTCGTCGCCGCGCTGGCGCTGGTGAGCCGGCGCATGGTCCTGCCGGCCAGCAACCAGGACATCGTGAAGCTGTACCGAAACTGGCAGCTCACCAAGAGCACCGCCGCCGCCGCGCGGCTGGCCGCGATGGGGGTGGTCGCCGGCCGCGGGAGCGGACGGCTGCAATGAAGCGCGTCCGACGGCGCCCGGGGCGCCTGTCGGTCCTCTCACGCCTGCAACTGGGCCTGGAGGCGCTCTACCGCGTCCAGACCCACCTGACGATCGACGCCTTCGTGATCGACGAGGACCAGCGGGGCGCCGCCTCCCCGGCGCGCGCGCCGCGCGAGCAGCTTCTGGTTCGCGAAGGTGACGATGAGCTGGCGATGGCGCTGTTCGTCGACGCGGGTGCGCTGGCCAACCTCGAAGAGCACGATCCGACTTCGGCGCTCGACGATCGGAACTTTGCCGACTTCTGTCTGGCGGTCGAAGGGGTGAGCCACTTCATCTACGTCGCGCTGTGCGCCGCGGGGCGGCGCTCGGTCTCCCCGCTGGAGCTGGAGCTGCAAGCCGAGGTCGACAAGTTCGCCTGCTGCGTCTTGCTGACCGGCGGAAACCCGGATCTGCGGCGCCGCCTCTACGGCGACGTGCGCTACGCCGACGATCTCGACGGAGAAGAGAGCACGCGCTACCGCGCCGCCAACGCCGGCGCGAGCCGCTACACCGCGGTCCTCGAGCGCCGCTTCGTGCGCGGCGAGCGGACCGACACGATCTCGATGTTGATCGAGCTGCGCCGGTTCTATCGGATGGATCTGCCCGACAAGCTCGGCCACATCGCGCGCCTGGGCTGAGGCGGCCGTCGAGGACGGCCGTCGGCCGGCTTCTACTCTTCGGAGGCTGGACGCGATCCGAGGAGCAGACGCAGCATCACCGGCAGCACCATCAACCCGAGAATCGTCGACGAGACGATGCCGCCGATCACCACCGTCGCCAGGGGCCTTTGCACCTCGGCGCCCGCGTGGGTCGAAATCGCCATCGGAATGAAGCCGAGCGCCGCGACCAGCGCGGTCGTGATCACCGGCCGGAAGACGGTCCCCGCGGCGGATCGGATCTCGGATTCGAAGTCATTCGCCGACAGCTTGAGCCGGCGCGCGAGCTCGCCGGCCATCACGACGCCGTTCAGCACCGCCACGCCCGCGACCGCGATGAAGCCGACCGCCGCGGGGATCGAGAACGGCAGACCCCGCAGGCGCAACGTGAGCACGCCCCCGATGAGCGCCAGCGGCACGTTGACGAACACCGCGATCGCGTAGCGCAGATCCCCGAACATCATGAACAGCATCGCGAAGATGATGGCGAGCGCGACCGGGGCCACCAGGCCGAGGCGCTGGCTGGCGCGGGTGAAGTTCTCGAACTGACCGCCCCACTCCACCGTGACCCCATCCGGCAAGGGCACCGCCTGCGCGACCTTGGCCTTGGCCTCGTTGACGAAGCTCACCAGATCGCGCCCGCGGACGTTGACCTCCACCAGCACCCGCCGTTGCAGCGACTCGCGGTTGATCACGGCGGGCCCCTCCGTCTCGCGGATCGTCGCGACCGAGGCGAGCGGGACCAGGTGCCCGGTCGACGAGCCCACCAGGAGCTCGCCGAAGGCCTCGGGCGTGAGCGTGGCCGGCGGCAGCAGCAACATCAGATCGAAGCGGCGCGATCCCTCGAAGATCTTCCCGGCAAAACGCCCCACCCGCGAAGCCTCCACCACCTCGAGCACCCGGTCGGCGCTCATCCCGTATCGCGCCAGGCGCTGGCGGTCGGGGGTGACCTCCAGCAGCGGCAGGCCGAGCACCCGCTGGACGCGCCAGTCGCCCCGCCCCGGGATGTCCCGCACCACCGCGCCGATCTGGTCGGCGGTCGCCTTGAGGGTGACCAGATCCGGTCCGAACAGCTTGACCACGACGTCGGCCCGCGAGCCAGCCAGGAGCTGATTGACGCGATCCTCGATGGGCTGAGACACCGAGACGAACGTGGCGGGGACCTCGGCTTCCACCTTCTGCTTGATGATGTCGCCGAGATCGTCGAGATCGTGGGCGCTGGTCCATTCGTCCTTGGGTCGAAGCTTGACCATCACCTCCGTTTCGTCCGGCCCCACCGGATCGGTCGCCACCTCGGACCGCCCCGTCATCGTGACGACCGACTTCACCTCCGGGATGCGGGCCAGGACGTCCTCCACCTCGACCCCCAGACGCTGCGCCTCGGTGATCGAGATCGACGGCAAGCGCTTGACGTCCAGCGACAGCTCGCCTTCGTCGAGCCGAGGCACGAACTCCGCGCCCAGCGAGGTCGCGACGAGCACCGTCGCGCAGAGCGCGCTCGCCGCCACCGCCAGGACCAGCTTCGGTCGCGGCAACACCCAGTCCAGGAACTGCTCGTAGCGCCGGCGCGCGCGCCCGAACACGCCCTCGAACTCGCCGTGCGGCTTGACCGGACCGAGCACGGTGGCTGCCAGAGCCGGGAACGCCGTCAGCGAGAACAGCAACGCCCCCCCGATCGCGAGCGCCACCGTGATGGCCATCGGCTTGAACATCCGCCCCTCCACCCCCTCGAGCGCCATGAGCGGCAGGTAGACCAGCAGGATGATGAGCAACGAGAAGGCGACCGGACGCGCGGCCCGGCCCATCGACTGCGCCACCAGGTACGAGACGTCCTCGCGGGTCTTCGCGCGCCGGATCGCGATCTCGATCAGCGCCACCTCCAGCATCACGATCGCGCCGTCGACCAGCAGGCCGAAGTCGATCGCCCCCAGCGACATGAGGTTTCCCGTGATGCCGATCTGGACCATGCCGATGAGCGCGATCCCCATCGCGAGCGGGATCGCGAGCGCGGCGATCAGCGCGCCCCGGAAGCTGCCCAGGGTGAAGAACAGCACCACCGCCACCAGCAGCGCGCCCTCGCCCAGGTTGATGCCGACGGTCTTCAGCATGCGGCCGATGAACTCGGCGCGGTCGTAGTACGAGCGGATCTCGACGCCGGCGGGCAGCTCCTTCTGGATCTCCGCCAGCTTGGCCTTGACCCCGCGCACGACATCGCGCGAGTTGGCGCCGGTCAGCATCATGATCGTCCCTTTGACGATCTCGCCGTCGCCGTGCCGGGTGACCGCCCCAAAGCGCAGCGCCGAACCGATGCGCACGGTGCCCAGGTTCTTGATCAACACCGGCGTGCCGTCGGCGTCGGAGGTCACCACCGTGTTGGCGATCTCCTCCAGGCTGTGAAACTGGCCATCCGCGCGGATCGAAAACGACTCGCCGTTCTTCTCGATGTAGCCGCCGCCGATCGCGGCGTTGTTGCGTTCCAGGATGCTCTGCACGTCGCCCAGCGAGAGCCGGTAGCCGGCCAGGCGCTTGGGATCGAGGACCACCTGGTACTGCTTGGCCTCGCCCCCCATGCCGTTGACCTCGACGACGCCGGGTACCGTCCGCACCTTGATCGAGACGTCCCAGTCGAGCATGGTGCGCAGCTCCATCGGCGTGTGCTTCTTCGAGACCAGATAGAACTCGTAGATCTCGCCGAGCCCGGTGGACACCGGGCCGAGCTCGGGGTGGCCGTAGCCGGGCGGAATGTCGGCCTCCGCGATCGTGACCCGCTCGCTCACCATCTGGCGGGCCAGCCAGGGATCGGTCCCATCCCGGAAGATCACCGTCACCGCCGACACCGCGGTCCGGCTGATCGATCGGATCTCGTCCAGGCCGGGGATGCCGTTCATCGCCATCTCGACCGGAAACGTCAGGTACTGTTCCACCTCGACCGGCGAGAGGCCCGGCGCGCTGGTGAGGATCGAGACCTGGGTGTTGGTCACGTCGGGGACGGCGTCGATCGAGAGCTTGGGGATCGACACCAGCGCCACCGCGAAGATCCCGGCCCAGATCGCCAGCACCACCCCGCGGCGGCGCACGGAGAGCGCGACGATGCTCGCCAGGCTCATCGCAGCAGCTCGCTCTTGAGGAGAAACGCGCCTTCGACCGCGACCCGTTCCCCCAGGGCGAGACCCTGCCGGATCTCGATCCGCTCGCCGCCCGACGTCCCGGTGAGCACGTTGCGGCGCTCGAAGCCCTCCTTGGTCTCCACGAAGACCACGGTCTTGCCCTCGACCTGCTCGACCGCGCTGCGCGGCACCGCCAGCACCTCCGCCGTCTCGTGCTTGGGATCGGCCAGGATCCGCGCGGTCACCAGCTGGCCCGCCTGCAGCACGCCCTTTGGGTTCGAGAACTCGAGCCGGACCTTGGCCGTGCGGGTCGCCTGATCGATCTCCGGCACGATGAAGGCGACCCGGCCCCGGAAGCTCTCGCCCGGCCGGGACTCGGTCCACATCTCCACCTCCTGCCCGACGTGGACGCGAAAGAGATCCTTCTCGTAGAGATCGAGCGTGACCCAGACGTGCGAGGTGTCCGCGATCTTGAACGCGTCCGTCGCGCGTTCGACCGCCTGACCGAGCGTCACCTTGCGTTCGATGATGGTGCCCCCGAGCGGCGACCGGATCCGCACTCCGCCCCCCAGATCGGGTCGTCCGAGGTCGTCGATATCGGCGGCGGAGAGCCCGATCGCGCGCAGCCGCATGGTCGCGGCGCGCACCCCGGCCTGCTCCGTGGCCCATTGCGCCTGCGCCAGCTCGCGCTCGCGCGACGACGAGATCTTCTTCTCCGCAAGATCGTTTTCGCGCCGCAGGTTGGCGTCGGCGGCCACATAGCGAGCCTGGGCGGCGATCAGATCGGCGCGCGCCTGACCGACCTCGGCGCTCTCGAGCTCCGCGATCACCTGCCCGCGCCGCACCACGTCCCCCACCCCCGCCAGCAGACGCGAGATCCGGCCGGCCACCAGCGGGCCCACCACCGCGTAGTGATCCTCGTGGAAGGCGACGGTGCCGACCACCTGGATGTCGCCTGCGATCTTGGAAAGCTCGGCCGCGGCGACCTTGACCGGGTTCTTTTCTCGCGCGGCCGGCGCGAGGGCCAGGGTGCGCGCCCCCGCCTCGGCCGGCGGCGAGACCGCCGCGATCGCCCCCGCCTCGGCGTGCCCGGCCGAGGCGCACCCGCGCGATATCAGCACACCGGCCGCAACACCGCTGACACCGACCAGCCCAACCAGGATCTGCGTTCGCTTCGTCATTCGGCACCTACCGCGCGATCGAGGGCGATCGTGGCGTCCCAGAGCAACCCGAGCGTCTCGAGATACAGCCGTCGCGCCTCGCTCGCGTCGCGCGACGTCTGAAGCAAACGAAAGAGATCGAACTTTCCCGCCCGCCAGCCTTCGGTCATGAGGCTCACCGCGCCCTCCGCCGCCGGAAGCACGTCCCGATCGAGCAGCTCGGCCATCTCCCGTTCCGCGCTCTCGGATTGATAGGCGCGCTCCACCTCCAGCGCGACGTCGCGCTCGGCCAGCGCCAGCTCCTCCTCGACGCGAGACCGTTCCGCCCGCGCCACCGCCAGCTCCCCTTGCTGCCGCCGCCACACCGGCAGCGGCACCGCCAGGCCACCACCCAGAAAGACCTGACCGGGCAGATCGCGTTCGAAGTCGACGAACAAGGTGGGACTGGGAATCGCCTCCCGCCGGAGACGCGCGATGTCCGCGTCGATCTCCTCTCGGCTCGAGATCACCGCGCCGAGCTCGACCCGCTGGCTCTCGGCGCGCGCGACCAGCGTGGCCAGATCCCCGGCCCGCGGCGCCGGCGCGATCACCGGGGCGTCCAGGTTGATCGGTTGCGCGGGCGGCAAACCGACCAGCTGCCGGAGCCGGGCCAGCGCGTCCGCCGTCGCCAGCGCCGCGGCCACCCTGGCGCGCCGCGCGATCCCGTGCTCGAGGCGAGCCAGCTCCAGATCGACATTCGACGAGGCGCCGCTCGACACGCGGGCCGCGACGGCGTCGAGCAACTTGGCTACCAGCGCCTCTCGCTCGGCCGCGGCCTCGGTGCGGGCGCCGGCCAGCTGGGCGCCCACGTAGGCGGCGCGCACCCGAGCCCGCGTCTCGGCCCGCGCCACCTGCTCGCGGAGCGCCGCCGTGTGGACGGCGCGGCCGACCACCGCGCGTCGGGCCGACCGCTGTCCGCCAACTTCGATCGTCTGCTCGGCGTGCAGCAGAACCTCGACCTCCCCGCGACCCGCCTCGCGCCTGGGGCCCGCCGCCGCCGACACCACCGGGTTGGTGGGGAGCAGCAGCGACGCGCCGACGTCGCGCGCGGCGACCGCCTCCCGGTCGGCACGCGCGCGACGGAGGAGTGGGCTCGCAGACTCGGCGCGGGACAGCGCCTCGGCCAGGGTGAGGGTCGCCGTGCCCGGCGCCGGCGACACGCTCGGCGCGGCGACCACCGACGAGCCGCCCGAGATCAAAGTCAGAGAGATCAGAAAGACGAAGCGATTGCTATTCCCTGCGCGATACATGGATCTGCCTCCAAAGAGATTGGGGCGACAGCAACGGCAGCCGCACCACCCGGCCACGCAGGGCGGAGGTGGTGCGCTGCCCGTCGCGGTCGACGGATTGCGCTTGCTACCGGGCTCGGGGACTAGCCGGCGGCGCGGGGCGGCCGGA
>JADGRB010000322.1 GCA_017881315.1 Pseudomonadota bacterium | reverse complement strand
AGGCGCCGCAGGTGTGGGAACCGGGGGTGTTGGTGCAGGTCGCGAGCGGGTCGCAGCCGCCGTTGTTGGTGAGGCACTCGTCGATGTCGATACACATCGTCGCTCCCGTGCCTGAATAGCCGCTTGGGCAGGCGCCGCAGGTGCGCGAGCCGGGGGTGTTGGTGCAGGTCGCGAGCGCGTCACAGCCGCCGTTTGCGGTCAGGCACTCGTTGATGTCCACGCAGCCCGTCGCGCCGCCGCCAGTGTAGCCGGTCGGGCAATTGCCGCAGGTGTAGCTGCCGGCCGTGTTCACGCAAGTTACCAGCGGATCACAGGTGGCGGTTCCGGCGGTGCATTCGTTGATGTCCGTGCAGGTCGTGTCGCCGGTCCCCGAGTACCCGTTCGGGCAGGGGCTGCACACGCGCCCGCCGCCGGTGTTCATGCAGGTCGACAAGGCGTCGCAGCCGCCGTTGTTGGTGATGCACTCGTTGACGTCGGTGCAGCCGGTGGCGCCGGTTCCCGTGTAGCCCGCCGGACAGGCGCTGCAGGTGCGTGCGCCGGGCGTGTTGGTGCAGATCGTGAGCGCGTCGCAGCCCCCATTGCCCCCCTGGCTGGTGGCGCATTCGTCGATGTCCGTGCAGGTGCCGGCACCGGTGCCCGAGTAGCCCGCCGGACACGCGCCGCAGGTGTGGGAGCCCGGGGTGTTGGTGCAGGCCGCCAGCGGGTCGCAGCCGCCGTTGTTGGTGGCGCACTCGTCGACGTCGACACAGATCGTGTCTCCCGTGCCCGAATAGCCGCTGGGGCAGGCGGCGCAGGTGCGCGAGCCGGGCGTGTTGGTGCAGGTGGTGAGCGGGTCGCAACCGCCGTTGGCGGTCATGCACTCGTCGATGTCCATGCAGCCGGACGCGCCGCCGCCGCTGTAGCCAGCCGGGCAATTGCCGCAGGTGTAGCTCCCGGGTGTGTTCTGGCAAGGCGCCAGCGGGTCACAAACGGCGGTTCCGGCCGTACATTCGTTGATGTCGGTGCAGACCGTGGCGCCGGTTCCGGTGTATCCGTTCGGGCAGGGGCTGCACACGCGCCCACCGCCCGTGTTCATGCAGGTCGACAAGACGTCGCAGCCGCCGTTCGCGGTGAGGCATTCGTTGATGTCCGTGCACGTTGTCGCGCCGGTGCCGGTGTAGCCAGTCGGGCAGGCGCCGCAGGTGTGAGAGCCCGGGGTGTTGGTGCAGGTCGCCAGCGGGTCGCAGCCGCCGTTCTGGGTGGCGCACTCGTCGATGTCGACACACATCGTCGCCCCCGTGCCCGAATAGCCGCCGGGACAGGCGGCGCAGGTTCGCGAGCCGGGCGTATTGGTGCAGGCGACGAGCGGGTCGCAACCGCCGTTGGCGGTCAGACACTCGTTGATGTCCACGCAGCCCGCCGCGCCGCCGCCGCTGTAGCCAGCCGGGCAATTGCCGCAGGTGTAGCTCCCGGGTGTGTTCTGGCAAGGCGCCAGCGGGTCACATACTGCGGTTCCGGCCGTACATTCGTTGATGTCGGTACAGACCGTGTCGCCGGTTCCGGTGTATCCGTTCGGGCAGGGGCTGCACACGCGCCCGCCGACCGTGTTCGTGCAGGTCGACAAGACGTTGCAGCCGCCGTTGCCGGTGGCACACTCGTTGATGTCCGTGCAGCTCGTGTTGCCGGTCCCCGAGTACCCGGCGGGACAGGCCCCGCAGGTGACGGTGCCCGAGAGGCTGGTACAGGTCGCCAGCGGGGCGCAGCCGCCGTGGTTGACAGCGCAGGGATCGCCCGCGTCTATCGGTCCGCCGCCGACGTCGGCCCTGACATCGGATCGAGCGTCCCTTGTGTCGCTCGAGGTCGCGTCTCGGTTCGGGGAACCGTCGGTCGCGCCGTCGTGACTGGCATCATGGTTGTTCGCCGTGTTGGCGTCGTCACCGCAGCTGGCTGCCCCGAGCAGCAGAACCGCACCCAGAGCTGCACCGATTCGACAACGCAACATGCCCCTGCCTCCTCACCATTTGAATTACCCCCCCGGGCACAGTGCGCAGCCTAATCTCGCCGCCGCAATCAATTTCAAATGGCTCAGCTGATCATTCCTCCTACATTGGCGACATTTGGGAACGGGTGTTCAAGAACGCGTCGACAACCACCCGACCGCCCCTCAGCGACTGCTCGACGTCGCAAGAGAAACGACGGCTCAACCGGGCCTTGTCCAGCGAGCTCATCAGAACTGCACTTCTTGCTCCACCGTGATCCCGGTATACTCGTCGCCATGCGAGGCGGGGGTGGGGTCCTGCACCGTGTCGCGCTGTTGAGCGCGGCGGTCTCGCTCCAAATCGGCTGCGGCGGTTCGAAAGCCCTACCAGGGCGCGATGCTGGCCAGCTTCCCGATGCGCCGGTCTCGTCGGGCGGGACCGGTGGCTCAGGGGGCGGCGTGGCTGTCGGCGGCGCGGGCGGAACCGGCGGCGCGGGCGGGACCGGCGGCGGAACCTTCGGCGGCATGGGCGGTGGGGGTGCAGGCGGACCCGGCACCGGCGGCACGAGCCGTCCGCCCAATATCGTCATCATCCTGGCCGACGACTTGGGCTTCGGCGACATGGCAGCCTACGGAGCGTTGTTCGGAACACCCCCTCCGGCGCCGACGCCACACATGGACGCCTTGGCCGCCGACGGTTTGATGTTCACTCAAGCCCATTCGTCCAACGGCGTCTGCACGCCCAGCCGTTACGCGCTCCTCACCGGAAGGTACAATTGGCGCCGATTCAACGACATCAGCTACGCCTTCGCCGCCCCTGACATTCCCGCCACCGATACCACGCTCGCAGAGTTCTTGAAGACGCAGGGCTACGACACCGCGGCGTTTGGCAAGTGGCATCTCGGCGGCTATTTCTACGACCGCTCCGGGGTGCCCTACACCGCCCGCGGCACCGACATCACCGATCCGGCAAACATTGATTGGGAACACCCGCTCGTTGGTCACGCCACCGACAACGGCTTCGACATCTTTCGCGGCCTCGCCGTCACCATCAACATCATCCCTTATGTGTACGTGAAGGAAAATCGCATCCAGTTCTACGATCCCGCCCTCGGTGCTTACCGGGATGCCCGCAACACCGACGCGTACCACAGCTTCACCCAGTCCGAGCTGGATGACGGTTTTACGGTCGGAAACGCCAGCAATGAGGGCCTAGGCGATCCCTCCTTCAAGCAAATGGACGCCGACCCGATCATCCTCGGCGAGGTCGAGAGCTACATCGCGGGACGGGTGACGAAGCCCGAGCCCTTCTTCGCGTACGTTGCCCTCTACTCGCCGCACCTGCCGTGGCACATCACGCCGCCCTTCACGAACGCCGTGGGCTTCGCCTACGGGGATTGGATGACCGAGGTGGACGCCCGGATCGGTCGCATTCTCTCCGCCATCGACGACAATGGCATGCGCAACGACACCCTGGTCATCCTCACCAGTGACAACGGCCCGGACCCCAGCGCCTTCGTCAACAGCCGGGCCAATGGACGCGACTCGAACGGCCCTTTGCGGGGCGTCAAGGGTGACGTCTGGGAAGGAGGCACCCGCGTGCCGTTCGTCGTGCGCTGGCCGGGACAGGTCGCCAAACCCGGCACCGTGTCCAATGAGCTGATCTGGCATGGCGATATCTTCTCCACCATTGCCGCCTACCTCGGCGCCGATCTGCCGGCGGACGTGGCGCCCGACGGCGAGAGCTTCCTCAACTTGCTTCGCGGGGAGAGCAAGCCGTCACAGCGCCGCGATTCCATCGTGGTCGCTTCCAGACTCGACTATCGGGCCGTCATCATGACGGACGAGTGGAAGCTGATCGACAGCACCGGCGGTGGCTGCAACGATCCCTCGTACGATTCCGACAACAACGATATCCCCAACGCCGTCGGAGTCGATCAGGGCACGCCCAAGCAACTCTTCAACTTGGCCACCGATCTGGGTGAGAACGTCAACCTGATCGCCGCTATCACGGACGTGGCGGCCATCCGGAGCAGCCTCGTTGTGCGGACCGGTCGCGACTTGCTGGCTCGGCTCGATCAATACCGGACCACGCCGACCAACGGCATCTTCACGCCGTTCCCGGACAACGATCGGGACGGCATGCCGAACTGGTTCGAGAACCAGCATGCCGGTCTCTCCCGGGACAATCCGCTCGACGCTTCGCTCGACTTCGATGGGGACGGCCTCACCAACCTGGAAGAGTACCAAAACGGCACCGACCCCAACAATCAGGACACCGACGGCGACGGCTACACGGATGGCGACGAAGTGCACACGCGCCACACCGATCCCACCAAGGCCGGGCCCTAGTCCTTCGCCTCAGGCGTAGTGCCTCGGCGATAGCGGAATGTCCGCCGAGATCCGCCGTGGTGAAGCGCCAGTTGATCTTCCTGCGAGCTGTTTTGGATGATCAATTTGTTCCTCGCCGGTGGAGGCACTAGTTGTGCAAGAGTCGGGCGTTGGCGCGGCTGGTGCTGCGCAACCTGCGCAAACGGACCGGCGCGGCCCGATGAACAGCGCGGTTGCCGGTGGCACGGTGCGTGCTTGTACGACGGTTCACCATGATTCCATACCTTGCGGCCGTCGAAGACATCACCGATTCGATCTTCGGTCTTCCCATCTCGCCCGCCGAAGACCTCCTCGGGCGCCTGGACCGATCGATCGCCGATCTCTGGAGCCAGGCCCAAGCCGGCAAGTTCTGGGGGCACGTCGTCTCGCAGGGCTTCGAGCCGGAGCTCTATCGCCTCGCGATGGTCCAAGTCTTCCACTACACGCGTCACAACTCGATCCTCCAGGCGGTGGCGGCGTTCCGCGCGCAATCCGAAGAGACGGAGCTGCTTCGATTCGTCTACGGCCACTCGAAGGAAGAGCTGGGTCAGGAGTGGTTGATCGTCAACGATCTGAAATCGATCGGCCTGTGGGTGGCCCGCGACGCCGCGGAGGCGCCGCTCCCCGCCACCGACGCGCTCATCAACTATCTTTATGGCGTCGCGTTGCGGGATGGGCCGGTCGCACGGCTCGGATACTCGTACTGGGCCAATTCGGTGCATCGCGAGATAGGTCCGCTGCTGCTGGCCGCGCGTGAATCGATGGCGCTCACCGTCGACAACATGACCTTCTTCGCCGCGAACGTCCGGATCAACGCCCAACATTCGGAAGAGGTCCGGGACGCGCTCCGGCGCGAGGTGACGACGCCGGCGCAGGCCGAGATGGTTCATCGGGTGGCCGTGACGTCGCTCTGGCTCACCATTTCGCTGCTGGAGCAGGCATTCGAAGCCACGGGCCACGCTCGCGAGTTGCAATCAAGGGCCCTACGGAGGCAATGAACCGTTTCGGGCGAAGACGCTGAAGATCGCGGGCGCGCCGGCATGTTACGGTGACCGGATGGCGAAGACCAAACCCAAGGCAGGGGTCCGGGGGACCCCGATCCCCGCCGGGGACGAGCTCGGGGTGGCCGAGCTCACCGGGCGGGTAGCCGACAGCCTACGCGAGCACCGCA
>JADGRB010000084.1 GCA_017881315.1 Pseudomonadota bacterium | reverse complement strand
GTCGCGGTGGTACCACCGGCGCGGCCGGAACGACCGGCGGCACGGCAGGTCGCGGTGGCACCACTGGCGCAGCTGGAACGACCGGCACGGCTGGCCGCGGTGGCACCACTGGCGCAGCTGGAACGACCGGCACGGCTGGCCGCGGTGGCACCACTGGCGCAGCTGGAACGACCGGCACGGCCGGCCGCGGTGGCACCGCCGGCGGCGGCGCGATGGGCACCGGTGGAACAACCGGAGCCGCCGGCACCAACGGAACCGGTGGGACCGGCGGCGCGCCCGCCTGGACGGCGGGCAACCCAAACGGCTCCTGCAGCAGCGGCGTTCCCGCCAAGGGCCAACCCGCCGACACGTCCAACCCGACGACGGTGGTGGGGACCGGCACCGCGGCGAGCTGCACGTTCGGCGCGCTGCAGACGGCGGTGACACTGGGCGGTGTCATCACCTTCAATTGCGGCAGCGGCGCGGTCACGATTCCGATCACGGCCACCATGAACCTGCCGATCAACAAGAACACCGTCATCGACGGCGGCAAGAAGATCACGCTCGACGGCGGGCACGCGGTTCAGATCTTGAACTTCAACAGCGCGAACTTTCAGGCCAACAACAACGGCCTGACGCTGCAGCACATCGCGTTCGCCAACGCCAAGAGCATGCCCACCAACATGATCCCGACGGCGCCCCCGCCCTGCTCGCAGGGGTACGACGACGGCCAGGGCGGCGCCCTCTTCATGCGCGACGGAAACCTCACGGTCATCGACTGCATCTTCACCGGCAACCAGGCGGCCCTGCTCGGGCCCGACACGGGCGGCGGGGCGATCTACATCGAGGGCAGCAAGAACGGGGCGGTGATCGTGGGGAGCACCTTCACCAATAACAGCGGCGCCAACGCCGGCGCGGTCGGTTCACTCTATGCGGAACTCGACATCTACAACAGCCTGTTCACCAGCAACACGGCGACCGGTCACGACGCCAACAACGACGACGCCAGCATGTGCTCCGTCATCAACAACGGTCAGAACGAGATCGGATCGGGCGGAAACGGCGGCGCGATCTACGGCGACGGAAACTCCTTCAACATCACGCTCTGCGGGGACGCCGTCTTGAACAATGCCGCCGGGACCAAGGCGTTCGGCGGCGGCCTCTTCTTCACCAGCGACAACATGGCGGGGGTCCTGACCATCACGGATACGACGATGACGGGGAACACCGGGGGCTCCTGGACCAACGTCTCAACCGGAAGCGTCACGAACGCCGGAACCGCCGTCGGCACCAACGCCAAGAGCATCACGCTGTCGGGCGACACGCTCCAGGGCGTTCCCTGAGCCGATTCGACCTAGGCGAGCGCAAACGACCGGGTTGCCGTTGGCTCTCGCTTTGCATTTGGGATTGATCTCCACCGGGAGGTCAACATGTCGATTCGCTATCGATCTCAAACTGTCAGAAAAGAGACACTTCACACCGTTTCGCTCGCCGCGCCGTACGTGAAGCCGGGCGCGTCGGTGCTGGACGTCGGATGCGGCGAGGGCTACGTCCTCCACGAGCTGCACGCCCGCGGCGCCGGGGAGGTCTTCGGCGTCGACATCGTCGACATTCGCCAGGACCGCGGCACGCCCTTCCGTCTCTTCGACGGCACGGCCCTCCCCTTCGCCGATCGCCGCTTCGACCTGGTGATGCTGAACTTCGTGCTCCACCACGTGCCCGACCAGCGCAAGCGCGCGCTGCTGCGTGAAGCGCTGCGCGTCAGCCGCGGAATGGTGCTGGTCGTCGAGGACACGCCGTCGACGCCGCTCGACCGCCTCTTCAGCCACCGCCATGGCGAGGCCTACCGAAAGCGGATCAGGAGCACGGCGTCCTACGGCTTCCTCACCACCGGCGAATGGCGCTGGCTGTTCCACGGCATGGGCCTCGAACCGGAGATCCGGCGGCTCTCGCGCTTCTGCCGCTCCATCCTGCAACCGTTCGCGCGCACCACCTTCCTGCTGCGGGTTCCGCAACTGGCCGGCGCCGCCCAGGGCGCCTGAGAGAGCACGACCTTCCGGCGCTCGAGGCCATCGCGGGCTGTCGAAGGCCCACCGCGCCCTGTTCAAAATTCGCCGGATCGCACCTTCGACAGCGGCGGCACCGGATAGATCCCGGGGCTGGAGCCTTCGATCGGCGTGGCGCCCACGACCCGACGATAGAAATCCACGGATGACGCCCATCCGATGATCGCGTAGGCGTAACCCTCGGCGCGCATGGCGTGCAGCGCCGCCAGCAGCAGCGCGCGACCGATACCGCGTCCGCGACGGTCCGGGTGCACCAGCTCGGGTCCGAAGAAATTTCGACAGGTCGCCTCGTAACAGGCGAATCCGACGAGCTCGTCTGCCGCGACGGCGATGAAGCAGGCGAGCGGCTGCCGGGCGAAGGCCGCCTCGCACTCGCCCGCCCAGCCCGGCGAGCCCTGCGCGCGCGCCCAATCGACGACGATCGACCGCTCACCCGCCATCGCGCGACGAACGACGATCCCCTGGCTTGCCAGCCCCTCTACGGCCGGCCCAGCCGGCGGCAGATCGTAGAGGCGCACCAGGAGATCGGCCATGGCCAAAGGCGGGATGTCGGTCCCGGTCAGTCCAGCAAGGTCGTCCAGCCGTGTGGATCGGGGGCCCGCCCGTACTGGATCGCGCTGATCGCATCGAACAGGCGGCGCGACACCTGGCCCGGCTCGCCCCCGTTCACGACCAGATCCTCGCCCTTCCAGCCGAGCGCGCTCACCGGCGTGATGACGGCCGCGGTGCCGCAGCCGAAGATCTCGCGCAGCGATCCGTCGCGATGCGCGCTCACGATCTCCTCCATGCCGAGCGGCCGCTCGCTCACCTGAAACTCCCATTCGCGAAGCAGGGTGATCACCGAATCGCGCGTGACGCCGTCGAGGATGCTGCCCACGAGCGGAGGCGTCACGAATTCGTCGCCGATGCGCACCACCAGGTTCATGGTGCCGACCTCTTCCAGGTAGGTGTGCTCCTGCGCGTCCGTCCAGAGCACCTGGGCATAGCCTCGGGCCTTGGCGTCCTCGGCCGCGCGCAGGCTGGCGATGTAGTTCGCGCCCGCCTTCACCCCACCGAGCCCACCCACCGCCGAGCGCACGTACTTGTCCTCGACCAGGATCCGCGCCGGGCTGAACGCTTCGCCCGCGTAGGCGCCGACCGGCGACGCGATCACGAAGAAGGTGTAGCGGTTGGCGGGGCGAACCCCCAGAAACGGCTCGCTGGCGATCACCGTCGGCCGGATGTACAGCGAGGTGCCCGCCGACGACGGCACCCAGTCCCGATCCGCGGACACCAGGGCGAAGATCGCGGCGCGGGCCAGCGCCTCATCCACCGGCGGGATACAGAGGCGCGTCGCCCCGTCGTGCAGCCGACGGCAGTGTCGGTCGATGCGGAAGAATCGGATCTTTCCGTCGTCGCCGCGAAACGCCTTCATGCCGTCGAACATCGTCTGCGCGTAGTGGAGCACCGCCGCCGCCGGATCCAGCGCCAGCGGCCCGTAGGGGACGATGCGCGGGTCGAACCACCCCCGTTCGGCGTCATAGTCGACGATCGCCATGTGGTCGGTGAAGCTTCGGCCGAACACCAGCTCGCCGTCCGGCGGGCGCTGGCTGCGCTTGGCTGCCAAGTGCAGGGCGAACGGCGGCGGAGACATCCGCGCAGGATATCCCGCCGCCGCCCCCCACGCCATGAGGCGATCGCGACGACTAGATCACAAGGCCAAGACGCCCGTGCGGATGAGATAGGCGAGGCGCTCGCGCTGCTCGTTGTCGAGGAGCGCGTGCAGACGCCCGAGCGCGCCCGTCACCGCGTCGCGCAGGCGCTCGGCCGTCACCACCCGCAGCTGCGCCGACTCCTTGGCCCGCGTCCCGTCGAAGGTGGCGCCGCCCACCGCGTCGGCAAACCCCGAAAGTGAGCGCCGCCGATCGACCTCCCCCTGCGCGCGCTCGGTCTTGAGCTCGTCCAGAATTCGCGCCAGCTCGGCCACCTGCTTTTCGTCCAGCTCCAGCTTGTAGGCCAGAAACCGCAGGGGCCGACGGACGCCGAAGGGGCCGCCACCGAACCCTTCGCCCTCGCCCTCGTCACCGCCTTGGCCGTGGTGGCCGCCCCGTCCGAATCCCCCGGCCCATTGTCGCGAGCCCTCCGACCCGCATCCCCCGGTGCCACAACCGCCATGACGACCGCGCAACCAAGACACAACTGCTTCGTGCATTTTCGTTCTCCTATCGCCGAGGCCATCAGCTCCCGGCGGGTTTTTCCGTGGGCGATATGCCACACGGGTGCTGCGCCATAAAGTGTAAACGCCGCCCGCCGATCGTCAACCGCGACCTGGCGCGCGGTGGTAGATCAGGCGCCATGCCGCGCTATTGGCTGTTGAAGTCGGAACCAGAGGCGTTCTCGATCGACGATCTGGCGCGCGCCAAGAACCAGACCACCCGCTGGGACGGCGTGCGCAACTACCAGGCGCGCAATTTTCTGCGCGACGAGATCGCGGTCGGCGACGGCGTGCTCTTTTATCATTCGAACGCCGATCCGCCGGCGGTGGCGGGCACGGCGCGGGTCGTGCGCGCCGGCTACCCCGATCCGACCCAGTTCGACGCGAAGGACGGACACCACGATCCCGGGAGCACGTCGGACGCGCCGCGCTGGTTCGCCGTCGACATCGCCTTCGACGCCAAGTTCGCGCACGCGGTGACCTTGCCCGAGCTGCGCGCCGATCCGGCCCTCGCCGAGATGGTCTTGCTTCGCAAAGGGAGCCGCCTCTCGGTGCAGCCGGTCAGCGCGGCCGAGTGGAAACGGATCTCGAAGCTGGGCGCCCGCGAATGAGCGCGCCCGCACCCGGCGGTGTCCACCACCTGGCGATCGCCGTTCGCGATCTGGTGGCGACGGCGGAATTCTACCAGCACGTCCTCGGTCTCCCCGTTCAGCGCCGGTGGCCCGCCACCGACGGAGGCGACCAGGATCGTTCCGTCTGGCTGGATCTGGGCGGCGGGGCGTTCCTCGCGCTCGAGCGAACGAGCGGCGAGGCGGCGCCGCGCGACGACCAGAGGCCGGGATTTCAGATGGTCGCGCTGCGCATCCCCCGGGACGCGCGCGCCGACTGGGAAGCGCGGCTCGCCGCCGCCGGCGTGGCCGTCGTCCACCGCACCGCTCACACGATCTACCTGCGAGACCCCGAAGGGAACCGCGTGGGCCTCTCGCACTGGCCGGAGGCGTAGCTTGCCATCGGTCACCTACCTGCCGAGCGGCGTCCGCGTCGACTGCGCCCCGGGCGAATCGATCTTCGAGATCGCGCGACGCGCCGGCATCGCCGTCAACACCGCCTGCGTCGGCAAGGCCACCTGCGGTCTTTGTCGGGTGAAGATCCTGAGCGGCGAGGCGCACCTGACGCCGTTCAACGGCGCCGAACGTAAGCACCTCGGCAACGTCTACTTCATCAACAAGGTCCGCCTCTCCTGCCAGGCCCGCCTCGACGACGGCGACGGCCAGGTCGTGGTCGAACTGCCGCCACCACCTTGACCCGGTGAGGCCCGCCGGCGGGTGCGCAGTTTCCAACAGGTGGGGCGCAGACCCGGCCAATTCCTGACGGCACAAAATGGAATCAGCAATGATTCCGCGGGCGATTCCACCGGCACGGCCGTTGCTGTTTCGGGGCACGGAATGCGTCCGGGTCCGATCGCGGTTCAGACGTTTGTCCTGGCCGGCCTGCTCTGCGCCCCCGCCGGCGCGCAGACGGTCGCCCCGGATCCGATCGCCCGGCTGGTCGGCGTCGACCTCGACAGCGATCCGGCGGCGCTCCTTGGAGCCGCGCGCGCCGCCCGCGTGAAGTGTGGGGAAGCGACCCGGACCCCGGACGCGGCGGCCGGCGAGCGCACCGCCTACGTTTGCGACACGCCACCCGTCGCCGTTCCGTTTCCCGCTAGCGCGACCTACTGGTACGAGTCCGGGACGCTGGCCCGTGTCTATCTGGCGAGCGCCGGCGCCTCGACCCAATTCGCGGACTACCTGTCCGGTTACGAGGGGACGATCTTGAGCTGGAGCTCGGCGCTGGGTGCGCCGGTCTGGCGGTCGGATCTGCCGGGCGATTGGACCGGCGCGCGCCCGCTGCCGGATGTGCTCCGCCTGCAGGCCATCGCCGCGGGGCGGGTCACGCTGCGGGCCGCCTGGCAGCTCGGCACGACCAAGATCGAGGTCCGGCTATATGGCGAGGGCGGGCTCCCCAAGCTCATGGCGATGATCATGCGGGGCGACGGGGCGCCCGGCTGCAGCCCGCAAGCGATCCGCGATGCGGTCTTCGATCTTTTTCCCCCCGCCAGCGAGGCCACTCGAACGGCCAGCGCGCACCGCCTCGGCGCCTGTCACGTCAAGCGCGCGGCCGGCGCGCTCGAATCGGCGCGCGCCCGCGATCTCTCGGTGGGCGTTCGCGCCGAGGCGCTGGCCGCCCTCACGGCCATCCGCCAAGCGCCGCCGGAACAGAAGCCCGCAGCGATCACGCCGATCGCAGCTGTCCCCCCGCTCGCTCGCGTCGCGGCCGCTTCGGCGCCCGCGCCCGTCTCGGTGCCGGCGTCGCGCACGTCTGTCGCGGCCGCCGCGTCGCCCATGTCTGCCGCGTCGCCCACGTCTGTCGCGGCTGCCGCGTCGCCCAAGTCTGTCGCGCCGGCCGCGTCGCCCATGTCTGCCGCGGCCGCGGCACCGGTGCTACCGCTGCCCGCGCCTGGCGCCGAGCCCACGCCCGAAGCGCCTCCCCGGCCGTGGACCGGAACGCCGCTGGCGATCGGCGCCTCGACCGTCGCGGGCGCAGCGCTGATGCGGAACCTCGGCCTCATGGGGGGACAGGGGCTTTCCGACGTCACGCCCCAGCTTCTGCTCGGGACCGCGGGCGCCGTGATCGGGTTCGGGACCTCCTGGGGCCTGTCGCGTTTCGGTTTCAAACCGACCGTCGAGCAGGCCGCCTGGTTCGCCAACTTGACCGCCTGGGGGACGCTCGAAGGCGTGACCCTCTGGAGCGCCAGCAATTCCACCAATCCCAAGATCGAATACGGGGCCTTCGCGCTCGGCGAGGCGACCGGGATGGGACTGGGTGTCTTCTCGGCCCACGCCTGGAACTGGACGGCGCCGCAGATCGCGCTCGCCGACGGGATGCTGGTCGGCGCGGTGCTGCCCGCCGTCGGGATCCCGCTCATCAACGACCAGTCGCCGCAGATCGAGCCCCTCGACGCGATCGCGCTGCCCGCCATCATGGTGGGGGCGGCGATCGCGGCTCACCAGATGGATCCGACCACCAACGATCTGCACCTGATGACCTTCGGCGCGCTGGCGGGCGGATGGACCGGAGGGCTGCTGGCAGCCGGCGCGACCGGGACGACCTTTCTCGGCGATCGACCGTCGGCGGGTGGTCTCCTGGCGGGCGCCGGCTTCGGCTTCTTGGGCGCGACGGCGGCCGGGGCCTTCAGCGAAACCGACGGCGCGCGGCTGGGGATCGCCAGCCTCGGTCTGGTCGCCGGGGACGTGCTCGGCTTCGGGCTTCACCAGGCCATCGCCGGGTTCGCGCACGCCGACGGACCCGGCGGTACGTTCACGGCGGCCGAGACCAATCGGTGGGCGCTGGGGGCGGGCGCCGGGGGAATCGTGCTCGGCGCGGCGGCCTACGCGTATGCGCCCAAGCTGCACCTAGGACCGAGCGCGACGGCGATGACGATCGAAGGCGCGCTCTACGGCGCGGGCACCTGGGCCCTGGCGCTCGAAGCCGGGGCGCACGCGCCGGCCACCGAGGTCGACCAGGCGCGCCTGACCGGCGGCCTGCTGGCCGGCGCCGTGCTGGGTGGGGTCGGCGGGCTGGTCTCGTCACGCTGGTTCTCGCCCGACGATCTCGGCCAGGCGACGACCGCGGGCGCGACCGGGCTGGGGATGGCCGGGGGCCTCGGCGTGGCGCGCCTCGCGATCCCCGATCAAGGGTTGGCCGACGCGATCGGCGTCATGGTGGGCGCCGGCGTCGGCTTCACCGGCGGCGCGCTGGTCGCGCACGGGACGCGCCTGCGCGCGCCCGACTTCGGCGCGGGGTTCGTCGGCGCGGGCTTCGGCGCGCTGGTGGGGACGCTGATGCCCACACTCGATGACGCCACCTGGGACGGCGGGCGGACCGCGAGCGGCGGCGGCTGGCTGGGGCTGGCGCTAGGCGGTGCCGGCGCCGCGGCCGCCGCGCATTTCGCCGACGCCACCGGCGGACAGGTCGGCGTCGCCACCGTCGGAACGACGCTGGGCCTCGGCGTCGGGATCGGCGCCGGGCTGCTCGACCCCTGTGAGACCGACTGCACCTCGCGGGCGCCGCGCATCGGCGCCGTCGCCGGCGTCCTTGGGGGCCTCGGGCTGGGGCTGCTCGGCGAATGGCGGCTGCACCTGTCGAGCGGCCCGTACGACGCCGCGCCGACCTTCGGCCTGCTCGGCGCGACGTTCGGCATCGCCGACGGTCTCATGCTCGCGGCCGCCGTTGCACCGTCGGGCACGACGGACCGGGAGCGGCAAGGCGGCGTGCTGATGGCGGGCTCGGCGGAGCTCGGCGTCGGCCTGCTCGCGGCGCGGCTGGGGCCGCTGCCGGACGGCGGCGCCGCCGTCTTGACGGGCGGGAAGATCGCCGGCGCCTTCATCGGCCTCGGCACGTCCATGCTCACCCACCCGGACGGCGGTCGCGCCGATCCGTTGGCGATGCTGGGCGGCTCGCTGGCCGGGCTCGGTGGCGCGATCGCTGCCGAAAAATACGCGCCGCTCACCGAAAACGACGGCGCAGGGCTGGCGGTCGGCGCGGCGATCGGCGGCGTCATCGGCACGCTCAGCCCGACCCTGGGAGACGACAGCTGGGATGCCGCCAGCGCGCGGCGCCGCGCCGGAGGGCTGTTCCTGGGGACGGGCGCCGGCGCGGTGTTCGGCGCGGCGCTGCGCCACGAGACCGATGCGACCGCCTCCGCGATCGCCGTCCCCACTGTCGGTGCGACGCTGGGCCTCGGCGTCGGGCTGGGCGCCGGGCTGCTCGACCCGTGCGAGAGCGACTGCACCTCGCAAGCCCCGCGCATCGGCGCCGTCGCGGGCATCGCGGGAGGTCTGGGGCTCGGCCTCCTCGGCGAGTGGCGGCTCCATCTGTCGACCGGGCTCGGGGAGGCGGCGTCGACGTACGGCCTGCTCGGCGCCTCGTTCGGCGTCGCCGACGGTCTCATGCTGGCGGCGGCGGTCGCACCGTCGGGCACGACCACCCGCGAGCAAGAGGGCGGCGTCCTCATGGCCGGATCGGCCGAGCTCGGCGTCGGGATGCTGGCCGGAAGGCTGGGACCGTTGCCGAGCGGCGGCGCCGCCGTGCTGACCGGCGGAAAGATCGCCGGCGCGTTCATCGGGCTCGGCACCTCGATGCTCGCCCGTTCCGATGGGGGACGAGCCGACCCGCTCCTGATGCTGGGCGGATCGTTGGCCGGGCTCGGTGGCGCGATCGCGACCGAGGCGTACACGCCACTCTCCGAAACCGACGGCGGTGCGCTGGCGCTGGGCGCGGCGGCCGGCGGCCTGATCGGCACCCTCGGCCCGACCCTGGGCGACGACAACTGGGACACCGCCAGCGGGCGCCAGCGCGCGGGGGGGTTGCTCTTCGGAACGGGCCTGGGCGCGGTGGCCGGGGTGGCGTTGCGACACGACACCGACGCGAGCCCGCGCACGGTGGGGCTGACCGCGATCGGCGGCGCCGAGGGGCTCGTCACCGGCCTCGGATTCGGTCTGTCTTTCGAATCGGGCGACGCCAGTCGCGCCGAGCGGATCGGCTCTGTCGCGGGGACCGTCGCCGGCCTCGGGATGGGCGCGCTGGTGTGGCCCCGCCTGGCCCTCGACGATGTGGCCCCGACCTTGACCATCGGGGCGGGCGCGCTGGGCGGCTGGACCGGCGCCTGGTTGCCGCTGCTCGGCCACGCCGACAGCGGCGACGTGGCCGGCCGCAAGATCGCCGGCGGGCTGCTGGCGGGCGCGGGCCTCTCGACGGCCGGCGCCCTGCTCCTCGATCCGGTCCTGCGTCCGCAGCCGGACCTGATCGAAAACGCGCTGGTGCTGGACGCGATCTGGACCGGGGCCGGCGCCGGCATCGGCGCGCTGGCCAGCACCCGGGACGACGCGCCCGTCTGGGGGATGCTCACCGCGGGAACGGCGGGCCTGGTGCTGGGCGGCGCGCTTCATGACTCGATCGAGATCACCGGCGCCGACGCGCCCCACCTCACGCTCATGACCGCGGAGGGCCTCTGGCTGGGTGGCTGGCTCCCGAACGCGATCTGGAATCCGTCGCAGGTGACCGCCCGCGAGCGCGCCGGTGGCCTCGCGGCGGGCGGGTTCGGCGGCCTGGGGCTGGCGGCTCTCGCCGGCAGCGGACTCCAGCTGACGCCCGCTGCGGCGGCTTACACCGGGCTCGGCAGCGCCCTCGGGGCCGCGCTGGGCGGCGGCATCGCGCTGGGCTCGCCCGAGCTACGCGATCGGCGCGGGGTCGACCTCATGCTGGGCGGATCGGTCGCGGGTCTGGTGGCCGGCGCGGCGTTCGCGCCCGAGCTCAAGCTCACCGACCCTTCGACCGCCGCCGGCGCGACGCTGGTGGGCGGAACCCTGGGCGCGGCGGAGTCGTTGCTCTTCGCCTGGTCGGGCCGCGCGCCGGATAACGCCAGCTACGGCGGCGCCGCGCTCGTCGGCGGCAGCATCGGGGCCACGCTGGGCCTGGTCGCCACCGCGACGCCGGTCCAGGCCAGTGGCAACGTCCCGGCGGCCGCGGGGTTCGGCGCCTGGGGCGCCTGGACCGGATCGTTCGCCGGCGCGCTGGTGCAGAACGATCCCCACGACGTGGTGCTGGGCGGCCTCATCGGCGCGAACACCGGATTTCTCGCCGGCTACACGCTGCTGCGAACGGGCGCCGTCGATCCGCGCGACTTTGGCTGGCTGAGCCTGTTCGGCGCGCTCGGCACCGTCGCCGGCGCCGGCGCGGGCGCGCCTTTCGCCAGCCGCACCGACCCGGCGCCGGTCCTGGCCGGGCTGGCGCTGGGACCCGCCGTGGGGATGGCCTGCGGCGGGTTGCTGCTGCCCAAGCTGAGACGCCTGGCCAACCGCCCCTCGAGCGTCGTCTTCAGAAACCTCCCGGCGCGCACGCTGGGCGGCTTCAGCCTCACGGCGACGCCGGGCGCCGCGCGGGCCGGCCTCGGCGGACGCGAGCTCCTCTCGTCGGACATCATCGCCGACGACGGACCGCCATTGCTGCGACGCCTGCAGGCGGTCGTCGACGTCACCGAATGGTCGCCGCTCATCGGCGCCCTCCCCACGCCCGATCAGGTCGGGTCGCCCCCGCTCCTGTTCGGGGTGACCGGGCGCTGGAAGTGAACCGGATCGGCCGGCGCGCTCAGGCGCCGCCGCGGGGCGGCGCTTCGAGGCCGTAGACCGTGCGCCCGCGCCGACCGCCGAAGTAGATCAACATCGCCACGCACCAACCGACGCCGAGCAGCGCCGTGAAGATCGTCGGCGCAATGATAGCCGGGTGCAACCTGGCGGCGAGCTCGGCGGGGCTCGTGCCGGGTGGCTGTCTCCCGCTCTCGATGAACGCCTTGGCCAGGATCGGCGCCCCGTCGACGGCCGCCAGGCGGGCGATCGCCACGCCGTAGGGCAGACCGCCGAGCTCGTAGATAATCCCGACCCCGGCGGTGTAAAGCGCCAGCACCCGCCCGTGCCGATCCCGCGACAGGATCGCCGCCACCGCATACAAGATAAACAGCGCAACGCCGACCGAGATCAGCGCCCCAACCCGGATCGCCTGCCGATACCGCGCCAGAATCACCTGGTTGATGGCGTCGACCTGCCGCTGCAGGTCGGGCTGCGTGGCCGAGTGGGACACACTCTCGATCGCGAGGACGGCGGCCGCCTTCGGTTCACGAAGGGTGACGAGCGCGCTCATCAGCGTCAGCCCGCCGTAGAGCAGCATCATCGAGGCCATCACCGTCACCCAGGGCGGCCGGGCCCCCGGCGCTTGCGCTTGCGGCTGTGTCATCGCGAGCCGAACCATATGCCGAGAGGGGGAACGTGACAAAGTCGCGCTCTTGGCCCAGAGTCGTCCGCCGCATGCATCATCTAATGGGGCTTTTCCACAAAATCTACGACGTCCAGGGGTTGGTGCGGGTTGGGGGGCTGGTGGCGCTGGCGCTGGTGGTGTTCGCGGAGACAGGGCTCCTGGTGGGATTTTTCCTCCCGGGAGACTCGCTGCTCGTGACCGCCGGGCTCTATTGCACCAGCGCGAACCCGGAGCAAGCGCCCTTGCTCAACATCGTCACGCTGAACCTGGTGGCGATGCTGGCGGCCATCGTCGGCGACACCGTCGGCTACTGGATCGGCGCCAAGTCGGGGCCGAAGCTCTTCACCCGCGAGCAGTCGCTGCTGTTTTCGAAGAAGCACCTGCTGCGCACCAAGGACTTCTATGAACGCCACGGCGGCAAGACGATCATCATCGCGCGCTTCATGCCGTTCGCCCGCACCTTCGCGCCGGTGGTCGCCGGCATCGGACAGATGAGCTACCGGCGCTTCCTGAGCTACAACATCTTCGGCGGCATCGGGTGGGTCGCCAGCATGACGCTGCTCGGATTCTCGCTGGCCAAGCTGCACCCGTCGATCACCAAGCAGATCGACAAGGTCATCATCGTCATCATCGTGGTCTCGCTCATTCCGGGGGCCATCAGCTACCTCATGAACCGCAACAAGACGCCGACCCCCCCTTCGGCCACGCTCGCCGCCTGAGATGGTGACCCGCGCGCGATCCGCAGAGCCTGCGCCCCGCGCGCCGGCGAAGACGGCGTCGAAGCACACCGAGCCGGCGCGCGCGCACACCAAGGCCAAGAGCGCCCCGCCGCCACCTGGCAAGGCCAAGAGCACCCCGCCGCCGCCTCCACCTGCCAAGGCCAAGAGCGCCCCGCCGCCGCCTCCACCTGCCAAGGCCAAGAGCGCCCCGCCGCCGCCTCCACCTGCCAAGGCGAAGAAGACCGAGGCCGCGCGTCCGCCCGCCAAGGTGACGTTTCCAAAAAAATCGCAGCCGCCGTCGGACGCCGAATTCGGCGCGCGGCTGCCGGCCGCGGTCGGCAAGCGCTTCGAAGCCCTGCGGGCGTTGCTGAAGAAACACGCCGCCGTCGAGGATTTCTACTACTACGGTCCACGCACCGGCTGGGCCTATCGCTACCTGCGAGGCACGCAATCGCTCTGCTCGATCGTGATCCTCCAGGGGCGGCTGGTGGGCATCCTCGCCCTCGATGCGGCGGCGCAGACGAAGGTCAGCTGGGAGGCGCTTTCGGACGTCACGCGTCGCGCACGCAAGGTCGCGCACGGCACGCCGGCGCTGCTTTGGCTGGACATCCCACTCGACGGCCCCGGCGCGACGGATTTCAAGAGTCTTCTCAAGGCCAAGCTCGGCCCCTGAAGCCTGGCCCGTGCCAGGCAGCGAATAATTGCCGGGGCAATCTGCAATTTTGCATGGGTGCGGATCGCGCTGCCCTGTGGTCACTTCCCGGAGGTGAACACCCGCAGTCTCGCCTTCGCGGCCGCGCTCGCCCTCGGCGTCGTCGGTGGCTCTGCCGTCGCCGTCGGGTGGGCCTTCCGCGGCGGTGCCCGGCCGCGGAGCTCGGGCGGCAGCCCGTCGCCGATCGCGTGCAACATCCGGGAGGTCCGTCCGAAGATCGCGGCTCGGCCAGCTGCGCCGGTGCCCGTCGCCCCCGAACGCGTGCCGCCAGGCGCAGACGACGTGCCCGCCCGTGATCGGCGACTGGCGCAGGGGCACACCGCCCTCGAGCTCCTCGCGGCGGCGGCCGACGGACATACAGGGGATCAGCTCCCCGCGCGGCTCGAAGCGATTCTGCGTGCGGATCCCGCGGCGATCGCGCCGGCCGTGGCGTTGCTGCGCAGCGGAAAGGCCGAGAAACCCGTGATCGAAGCGCTCGGCGCCGCAGGCACGCCGCCGGCACAGGCGGGGCTCTGCGCCCTGGCGCGCGACACCTCGCTCCCGGTGTCGGTGCGGCAGGAGGCGATCGCGGGCCTGGTGCTGGTCAAGCAGCCGACGGCGCCCACGATGGCGACGGTCGGCCGGCTCCTGGAGGGACGCGCGACGGGCGTCCGGCGCGCCGCGCGGGCGGTGGCGGGGACCGTCGCACGCGTCGGTCGCCCCGAGCACGTCGCCGAGTCCGAGGCCATCGAGAAGACTCTGCTCGGTGAATATGCGCGCGCCCGCGACGACGGGGATCGCGCCCTGGCGCTGGCGGCGCTGGCGAACCTCGGCAGCCCGGCGGTCCTGGCGCCGGTGAAGGCCGCGCTCGGCGACGGCGAGCGCCCCGTGCGCGCGGCGGCCGCCCGCGCCCTGCGCCTGGTCCCCGATCCGGCTGCCGATCGCCTGCTGGTCGGCCTGCTGCGCAGCGATCGAGATCCGGCCGTGCGGGCCGCGGCGATCTTCGCGGCCGGATTTCGCGACCTCGCGCCGCTGGTCGACGGGTTGGCCGAAACGGCCGAGACCGATCCGGTGGAGTCGGTCCGCACCGACACCGTCACGCTGCTGGCGCGTTATGCGAACACGTCGCCCCGGGTGACCCGCGCGCTCGCTTACGCGGCCGACAACGATCCGAAGGCCAACGTCCGTCAGATCGCGCGCGCCGCGCTCGATCGCGGGCGTTGAAAGGGCCGCCCGTCATGGGTTCGCGCAATAACACGTTGCACAACGGCCGCACGATCAACATCTCCGCAACGATCGGTGCCCACCACTGTAACTTTGGGCCTGACCTGGGCGTACTTTTGACAGGGGACGACAAGAGTCGAATTACAACGAGGCTGCATGATCGACCATAGCGACCATATTGCCGACCGAGCTGAATTTCTGGCCGCGCTCTCGCGCGATGATCCCGAGCGTAAAGCTGCGGACGAGCACGCGCGGTCGTGCATGCCCTGCCGGGAGGCGCTCGAAGAGGGCGTCCGGTTCATAGGTCTTCTGCGGCAAGCGCTGCCCGTTCCCTCATCGATCACCGATCCGGCGCATGCTCGGGCGGCCCCGGCGGGCAGTGGTGGGCGGCCCGTCGCCGGCACTTCGTGGAACGACGCCTCTGGCAGGTTCGCGCTCAGCACCATCGTTGCGGTGGCCGTGGCCTGGCTGTTTCAACTCACCGTGGGTGGCGGATTCCAGATGGATCGCGAATGCCTGGTGGTGTCGCTCGGGATCCTGGCGGTCGCCATCGCGAGTGTCACCATCATGCGCGGGAAGGAACCTCTGGCCGTGGCCACCGTCGTCGCGACGTCGGGTCTCTTCGCCTACCTGTCGGGAACGGCGGCAGGGCTGGCGCCGGGTATCGGGATCCGTTGCACCTTTCGCGAGCTCTGGGCCGCGGCCATCACCTGGGCGATCGTCGTGACGATCGGACGGCGTCGGGGCGTCACGTTCAACCGATGGAACGTCACGGCGATCGCGGCCGCGGGGGCGCTGGCGGCGCATGCCGGGCAACACCTCGCCTGCGCGGTCCCACACTCGGACGCCCACCTGCTGGTATTCCATTTCGGCGGTGTGCTGCTGGCGACCCTTCTGGGCGCGATGAGCGTCGGTCGCGCGTCGTCGGTCGCGACGGCCTGAGCGTCGACGACGTTTCGCTTCAGCTCCGCTGGCCGCTGGACGGCCGCAAGCCCTTTCGCAGCCGCTCGTAGGCGCGCGAGGCTCGAACCCGAACCGCGCCCGGGGTGGTCCCGAGCACTTGCGCGATCTGCTCGAAGGTCAGCTCCTCGTGGCAGTGGAGGTGGAGAACCACCCGTTGCGACTCGGGCAGGCGGCTCACGGCGGTCCGGACGGCGTCGACCTCGTTGCTGGGCTCCGGCGTCGCGAACGGGCCCAGCTCGGCCGGTGATTGCGGCTCGGCGTGCTCCAGCTCGGCTTCGCCGACGTGGGGCGGCAGCCGGTAGATCCGGCGTAGCTCGTCCCGCCGCACGCTGGCGGCGATCGTGAAGAGCCAGGGCTTCAGAGGAAGCTCTGGGCAATACGAAGCGCGCGCGCGATGGAGCTTGAGGAAAGTGGTCTGCGTGAGATCGTCGGCCAGGGCCGCATCAACGAATGAGCGGAAGAAGAACGCGCGGAGTTTGGGCGCCAGCCGCGCGAAGAGATCCCCGAAAGCGACATCGTCGCCGGCGGCGTACCGAGCCATCAGGTTCTCTTCCGTCGTCTCCAATGGAAACATTCCGGCTGACATCAACGTTGGGCCAGGCTGGACCTCTCCCCCACGACCCAGCCCGCGACGACTGGGCAGTCCTCCGGAGGAATGAACAGGATCACATCGCGGACGCACCTCCACCTCGACAGGTGCGCGCTGCTTCACCGCAGTCCCTCGACTCGAGGCGATTGACGTTACCATCATCGACGCTGGATTTCACGGGAGTGCGCCCATTCCGCCCATGCCGTGACCTGAGGTAGACCTCACTCCGTCGGAGTTCGCTCGACACCTCCAAAATGTTACAGGGGGAGAGCCCCCCCCACCGGAGGTCTCGCCGCCCCAGCGATCTCGCGGTAACAGTTCCCGGGCGCCCCACGTATCCAGGAAGGCAGCGCGTGACACTTGCGTTGATTGTCGTCGACCGTCAATGAATGCGGACTTCATTTAATCGGCCGCGACAATCAATCGATTGGCCGAGATCAATGAAGCCGCTCGCTCTTCGCCTCTCACGTTCGAAGTGAACCCGTGCGCGACTCGAAGTGCGTCTGCAAAGGCTTTTGCCTCTTCGGCTTCACGCGTTCGAATGCCTTCAATGACCGGATTCGCAAGAAGCTTGATGTCGATCTTATCCTTACAGATCTGATCATTGACGGCCATAGAGTTGAGCGCCGCG
>JADGRB010000321.1 GCA_017881315.1 Pseudomonadota bacterium | reverse complement strand
CTCTATTTCCGGTTGACCGCCGCGATCGTGAACTTGCCGCCGTTGCGCGAGCGGCTCGACGACATCCCGATCCTGGTGCGGCGGCTGCTCGAAGATCTGTGTCGTGCCGAGGTCGTCGTCACCGAGGCCACCCTGGCCGCGCTCCACAACCGCAGCTGGCCGGGCAACGTTCGCGAGCTCAAGAACGTCCTGGCCTGCGCGCTGGCCTTCGTCGAGCCGGGCACGGGGGTGCTGGAGCCACGCCACCTGCGCTTCATCGACCCGCCCAACGACGAGGCGGTCCTGGATCGGTTGCCGCTGGGCGGCCACGCGCTCGGTCATCTCGAACGGGCGGCCATCCGGCAGACCTTGATCGCCGCGCGCGGAAACAAGGTTCACGCCGCCCGTACGCTGGGGATCGCCCCCTCGACGCTGTACGAGAAGCTGAAGAAGTACGGCCTCTAGCAGCCTGCGCGATTGTTGAGCGAGCTTTGAGCCACGGCGCATCGTCTTTCACGACGGTCGATGGCGACGCCGTCGCTCCGGAGCTTCGCGATTCACGCACGAGGGTGCCGTTGCCAACTTGTTACACAACGGAGCTTTGAGTCGCTTGCGTTTGCTTGCGCCCAAGAACATTAGTGTCCCCCATGCGAGATGAACATGGACGGATGTGGTCTTCTGATCTGACGCGGACCGATGGTCGTTGCTCATCGACGGCGAGACGCGTGGCGGTACTGACGCTCGTGGCCGGACTCGTGGCCTCCGGTTGCGGCAATGGCGGCAACGGCGCGCCCGAAGGTCGCCTCGAGGTGGCGCTGGCCCTTCCTGGGGGCGTCACCGTCAGCTCGGTCGCATGGAAGATACTCTCGTCCACCAGCGTCGTGCTGGCTTCAGGTACGGTGAACACGACCGATCCGAAGGCGACGCCTTCGGTGAACGTCAGCGTTCCGACCGGGAATGGCGATACCGTCACCATGACCACGACGACCAGCCAGGGCATCAGCTGCAGCGGCACCAGTGCGCCGTTCAACGTCACCGTCGGGCAACCCGCGCTGGTGCCCGTCACGATCACCTGCGGCAACGTGAGCTCCGATGCAGGTCCGCCCGGCTCGGTCGTCATAACGGGAACGGTCGTTCCGGGCGATAGCTGCCCGGTGCTCTCCTCCTGGCAGATTTCGCCGCAAATGACGTCGGCCTCGGGAGGCCAGCTCGATGTCTCGGTCATGGCGTCCGATGCGGATAGCGGCGACGCACTGGCCTTCGCCTGGACCGCGACGGCTGGCTCCTTCCTCGCCGCTTCGTCCGCCACGACGAAATTCGTCTGCGGCGCAGCCGGGTCACAGACATTGACAGTCGCGATCTCCGACAACCATTCGCCCACGCCCTGCACGATCAACGTAAGCTTCCCGGCCGTCGATTGCTTGTGAGCAGGCTGAAGAAGTACGGCCTGTAGCCGGCGCGCTATCCTGCGGGCGTGCGCCCGCTGTCGTTCATCCAGGTGTGCGTCGCGGGACTGGTGGAGCTGCTGCCGCTGACCTTCCCGCGGGCTTCACCGGCGGGAAGTGAGATCCTGCGTGGTCCCATCGACGTGGAGGCGCGCCGGGCGCTGATCGGTCGCGCGCTGCCCTCCCCGCCGCCGCCCCATTTCGGCGCGCCCGTCCGCGATCTGCTCGGCGTCTCTTACTACGTCGACGAAGCCCACGCGCAGGCCGACCCTGCGCTCAAGGCCCAGAACGAACGGGAGCTGGCGCCGGTGCGGCGTTTCGTGACCGAGGTGGTCGGCCTGTCCAACGGCTGGTTGGCGAGCAAGCCGGCCCAACCCGCCTACGCCGCGCAGGCCGTCGAGGGGCTTGCGGCGTGGGCGTCGGCCGGCGCGCTTCTCGGCCGCGCCAACAAACAGGGAGAGTTCGAGCGAGAGTGGACGCTGGCGGCTCTGGCGCTCGCGTACCTCGAGGTTCGCGACGCGGGCGGTTTGCCCCGGGAGCAACGGGCGACCGTCGAGTCCTGGCTGGCCGCGATCGCCGAGGCGATCCGACCCAGCTACGGACGGCCGAACCTAGCCTCGAACAACAACAACCACGTCTGCTGGGCCGGGCTGGCGGTCGCGGCCGCGGGGGTCGCCGCCGCGCGCCGGGATCTCTTCGACTGGGGCCTCGCGCGGGGTCGGATCGGGCTTCGGCAGGTCCGCGCCGACGGTCTGCTTCCTCTCGAGCTGGCGCGCGGCAAGCTGGCCCTGCACTACCACGTCTTCGCGCTCGCGCCGCTGCTCATGCTCGCGGAGGTCGCCGAGGCCAACGGGATTCATCTATACGACGAAGACGACCGCGCGCTGCCTCGACTGACCAATCGGGTGATCGAAGGGCTGCGCGATCCCGACCCGTTCGCCGCCGCCGCCGGCGCCCCGCAACAGATCCAGCTGCCGCCGCGCGGCACCGATCTCGCGTGGGCGGAGATCACCTTCGCCCGGTTTCACGATCGCCGGCTGGCGAGCTGGCTGGCGGCGGCCCGGCCGCTCCGAGACGAGCGGCTGGGGGGCGACCTCACGGCGGCCTTCGGCGAGCCCCGGCTGCGGTAGGGATTGACTCGGCCTTCCCGCGGCTGGTATCAAAGATATAATGAAATTGAGAATCGTTTTCAAAATTACCGGGACCGGCACCCGCCGCGCCCTCCTCGGTCTGGCCTTCTGCGGCTTCGCCACCCTGGCCCGTCCAGCGGCGGCGCGGGAGCCCGCGCCCAGCCCGGCGCCGTTTCCGATCGCGTCGCCACCAGCATCCCCCGCCGTCGACCTGCCGGCCGAGCAGGACATGCCGCAGATGTCGCTCCCCCGCGAGTCGGCGATCGAAAATCCGCTCCGCCGCGAGGCCGCCGCCAGCCCCACCGCCATCGGCGGCTATGGCGAGCTGACCTTGAACGCGCCCTCGAACGGGCCCGCGGTCATCGACCTGCGGCGGCTGGTGCTGTTCGTGGGCCACAACTTCAGCGACCGGATCCGGTTCTACTCCGAGCTCGAGGTGGAGCACGCCGTCGCGTCGTCCGACGACCGGGGCGAGTTCGAGGTCGAGCAGGCCTACCTGGACGGCCTCTTCAGCGGCCACTTCAACCTGCGCGCCGGCCTCCTCATCATGCCGGTCGGGATCATCAACGTCTATCACGAGCCGCCGACCTTCGACGGCGTCGACCGCCCCGACGTCGACACGCTGGTGATCCCGTCGACCTGGCGCGAGCCCGGCTTCGGCGCCTTCGGCGAGATCCGCGAGGGGCTTTCGTACCAGCTCTACCTCGTCAACGGCTTCGACTCCCACGGCTTCACGGCCGAGGGCGGCATCGCCGACGGACACCAGGAGGCGCAGCTCGCGCACGCGCGCGACTTCGGCGCCGTGGCCCGCCTCACCTACGAGCCGCGCCTGGCCACGATCCTCGGCGTGTCGGCCTATGGCTCGACCTCGGGCGACACCTGGCACGACACCGTCGGCAACGTCCCGCTGTGGCTGTTCGAGGTCGACGCGCGCACCCGCCACCGCGGCTTCGAGGCGCGCGGCGAGGCCGCCGTTCTCTTCATCGGCGACGCGGGCGCGCTCGACACGGCGCTGGCCGCGGCGGCCATGGCGGCCGGCGATCCCGCCCCCGCGCCGGTGGCTTCGCAGCTCCGGGGCGCCTATCTGGACGTGGGCTACGACCTGCTCCGGATCTTCGCGCCCGGGACGGACCAGAACCTCACGCTGTTCGGGCGCTTCGACTACGCCAACACGCAGGCCGCCGTCCCGGCCGGCTTCGTCGCCGACAATTCTCTGATCCGCTACACGTACACGGCTGGCCTGCTCTACCGGCCGATCCCGCAGATCGGCATCAAGCTCGACTACCGACGCCACGAGCTGGGCGGCCCTTCGGGCAGCGGCGACCTGGGCATCGAATCCGGTTTCAACGAGATCGCCACCGCGCTCACCTGGATGTTCTGAGCCAGGAGCCGCTCGGGAACTACGGCGGTTGGCGAAACGCTGCGCGGCCAAGTCCAGGTCTTCGCCCGTTCCCTTGCGACCTGACCAGGCCGCGTGCGAGGTCGCAACCGTCGCCCTCGACGGCGTTGGCGGGTTACTACGGCAGGTAGCCCTTGATGGCGCCGTACCAGAGGCTGGCCATGTCCGCGTATCCCTGATCGGTCGGGTGGACGTTGCCGCTGCCCCGGATGTCGGAGGTCGGCAGCGTGCTCATGTCGACCATGATGACGTGGTTGCTCGAGTGGGCCTGGACGACGCCGGGAATCTTGGCGATGTAGCTGGTGTAGTTGGTGTTCGAGTAGCCGAGCGGAATGATCTTCGCCACCACGATGAGCGCATCGGGCGCCGCATTCACCAGGTCGGTGATCAGCGTCGAGAGCTGATTCGCCGTGGTGGTGGGATCGGCGTTCATGGTCATGTCGTTGGTCCCGGCGTGCAGCAGAACGATGTGCGGCGTCATGGAGAACGACTTGGCGGGCGGGACGAGGCCGGTGATTTGCGTGACGGTGAAACCGTCGTGGCCCTCATGGTTCCTGGGGAACGTCTTGCCCGACACGGTGGTGGGACCGTTCGTCAGCGAACCGATGA
The DNA here is from genome assembly GCA_017881315.1 of Pseudomonadota bacterium. GTDB lineage: Bacteria > Myxococcota_A > Polyangia > Fen-1088 > Fen-1088 > JADGRB01. The sequence goes on along the minus strand of JADGRB010000321.1, from coordinate 958 downwards.
AGGTCACGTTCTGGTTCGCCGCGACGACCAGCTTGAACAGCGCCGAGCGATAACCTGCGTCGTCCGTCGACGAGTAACCGTGCGTGATCGAATCACCGAGCGGCAAGATGACACACGGGCTGGCCTTGCACGGGTTGTAGCTGCCGGTGCTGCCGCCGGCGCCACCGGTCGAGGTCGTGCCGCCGGCTCCGCCACTGTGTCCTCCACCGGAGCCGCCGGCGTTGTTGCTGCCCGCCGCACCGCCGGCCGCACGGCCGCCCGCGCCGCCCGAACCTAGTCGTCCCCCGCTGCCCCCGGTGGCGGCGCCCCCCGTGCCGGAGCTGCCACCCGACGCGGAGCTGCCGCCCGTGCCGAAACTGCCGCCCGACGCGGAGCTGCCGCCCGTGCCGAAACTGCCGCCCGACGCGGAGCTGCCGCCCGACGCGGAGCTGCCGCCCGACGCGGAGCTGCCGCCGGAGCTCGTCCCGCCGCTGCCGGTCACTCCGCCGCTCGATGCGCCACCGCTCGACGTGCTCCCGCCCGATGCGCTCCCGCCCGACCCCAGCCCGCCAGTTCCGCCTTCAGGTTGGGTTCCGCTCGACGAACAAGCCAGTACGCCGATCGAGATGCCAAAGGAAAACAAGCAGACGAGGGAGTTACGACTCATGGGGCCTCCGCATGGTTTCGGTGGGCTCATTCGCCGCAGCGATGGGCCGGTCACTTTGCGTTCGGTCCCCCCGGGGGCAGGGCGAACAAGCGCCATTCTATACCTGGCAGTGCTCCGCAGGAGCCGGGAAAGCCGTCGATTACCCCAGACGCGAGCACGCCGCCGGGCGTCGCGCGGCCGGGTGAGTGAATTCGTGCTGGGCCAGGAGAGCGCAGACCTGCTTGCCAGAGAAGGTCCTCAGCCTACCCAACCGCTACCTCAAGACGCGTCACGAGCACCTCGGTGTGCAAGCGGGTCTTGATCTCGGATTCG
>JADGRB010000083.1 GCA_017881315.1 Pseudomonadota bacterium | reverse complement strand
CTCCCACTCTGCCGGCATCCGAAAGCCGAGCTCGGCGGGCGTCCCACCTGCCGGCTGAACATTCACGCCGCGGGCGCGCCGGACCCTCCCGGGGTTCCGACTAGTCATCGAGTCGGCGCGTGATGGCGCCGTAGGCGTCGATGCGGCGGTCGCGCAAGAATGGCCAATGGCGGCGCACGGTCTCCTGATGCTGCCGGTCGCAGGTCACGATCAGCGTCTCTTCTTCCGTTCGCGACGCCTCGGCCAGGACCGCGCCGAACGGATCGGCGACAAAGCTCCCCCCCCAAAACTCGATCCCCGCGCCGGCTGCACCGGGAGACTTCTCGTGTCCGACGCGGTTGACGGCCGCGACGTAGACGCCGTTGGCGATCGCGTGCGCCCGCTGCGCCGTCTGCCAGGCCGCAGCCTGCGCGGCGCCGAACTCGGCCTTCTCCGACGGATGCCACCCGATCGCGGTCGGGTAGAGGAGCAGATCGGCTCCCGCCAGGGCCGTCAGCCGCGCGGCCTCGGGGTACCATTGGTCCCAGCAGACCAGCGTGCCAATCCGCCCGCAGGCGGTGTCGAAGGCCCGAAACCCGAGGTCGCCCGGCGTGAAGTAGAACTTCTCGTAGTAAAGCGGATCGTCGGGGATGTGCATCTTGCGGTAGCTCCCGCAGAGCCGCCCGTCCGCGTCGATCACGACGGCCGTATTGTGGTAGACGCCGGCGGCGCGCCGCTCGAACAGCGATCCGATGACCACCACGCCCGCCTCGCGCGCGGCCCGCGTGAGGGCCAGGGTGGTCGGACCGGGGATCGGCTCGGCCAGATCGAAGAAAGAGTGGTCCTCGATCTGGCAGAAGTACTGGGTCCGAAAGAGCTCCGGCAGGCAGACCAGCTGGGCGCCGTCGCGGGCGGCGTCGCGGATGCGCTCCAGCGCACGCGCGACGTTGTCGGCTGGATCCTCCGAGCAGCGCATCTGCACGAGCGCGATCTTGAATTTCACCGGTGGCGCCATGGTCACGGATCTCGCCGCTACTATTGTCGGCGCGGCCGTCATCGTCAATCGAGCATCAGGTCGATCGCGTTGCCGAGCAGCCGATCCCAGATCGGGCGACTGCTCGCGTAGTGGCGCTCGGTGTCGGCCAGGACCCGCGCACCGCCCCCGTCCCCGTTCGCGGCGCGCACGAAGTCGGCGTCCTCGCGCACCCAGGTGGCGATGGTCTCCGCTTCCAGCTCGCAGTGAAATTGGAAGCCAAACTGCCGGCGGCCGAGCCGGAAAGCCTGATGGCGGCAGACCGGCGTCGACGCCAGGTGGATCGCCCCCCTCGGCAGATCGAAGGTGTCGCCGTGCCAGTGGAGCATGCGTGCGCGGGGGCCGACGCCCGCCAGCACCGGCTCGCCCAACGACGCATGAAAGTCGATCGTTCCCCAGCCGACTTCCAGCGCCGGCTCGGTCGCGCCGCTGGTATTGCCTGGCCTCGGGCGGGTGTTGGGATAGACGCGCGCCCCGGCCGCCGCGGCCAGGAGCTGCGCGCCGAGGCAGATTCCCAGGATTGGTGCATCGCGCGCCAGCACCCGACCGAGCAGCGCGATCTCGTCCGCCAGGAACGGGTAGCGGGGGTCGTCGGCGTCCCCCACGCCCATCGGACCGCCCATGACGATCAGGGGCTCGTCGGGCGCGAGATCGTCGGAGACCGGATCGCCCCGATGGAGGGCGCGGACCTCGCATTCGACCCCCCGCGCCGCGAGCAGCACGGCCACCCGCTCGGGGCCCTCGGTTGCCGTGTGTTGAAAGACCAGCGCGCGTCTCTTCGCGGTTACCCCCGCACTCATTCCACGAGTTTGGCCCAGGTGGGGGGGGCCGATTCAATCAGAATCAGAGCGCCCGATTCTGGGTGTGGGAATCGGACGCTCTCGGCGTGAAGGTGAAGCTGCAGCGACTCGGCGCCGCCGTCGCCATACAGCGAATCCCCCACGATCGGATAGCCGGCCGCAGCCAGGTGCGCGCGAACCTGATGCGCACGTCCCTTGTGCAGGCGCACGCGGACCACCGTCGTGTCTGGACGCCGCGCGATCGCTTCCCAGGTCGTGTGCGCGGGCAATGGGTTCCGTCCGCCATCGACGCGCACCCGCGCGCCGCGCCGACCGACGCGTCCAATCGGCGCCGAGGCTTCACCCGCGTCGGGCGGCGAACCGCGCACCTCAGCGAGGTAGGTCTTCTCGCAGCCGGGGCGGGAAAGCGCCGCGCGCAACAGCGGCCAGACCGCCGCGTTCCGGGCGGCCAGCAGCACGCCGCTGGTGCCGGTATCGAGCCGGTGAACCAGGCCCCCTTCGCGCGGATCGGGAGACGCCGCGGCGCACTCGGGAAACCGCGCCACGATCGCGTTGGCCGCGGTTCCGAGCTCTCCCGCCGCCCGAGGGTGCGACGGGACGCCGGCGGGCTTTTCGACGGCCACGAACGACGGGTCGACCCGCAGAATGGCGATCGGCAGCCGCGGGTCGGGACGAACGCGCCGCGCCTCCGCACCCGACGGCGCCAGGCTCGCCTCGTCCACCTCCACGGTCTGACCGGCCGTGAGGTGCTCCCCCTTTTTTGCCAGACGGCCGTCCACGCGCACGGCGCCACCGGCGATCAAGCGGCGCGCTGCCGCGACGCTGAGCCCCGGCAACGCGGTCGCGACCAGATGATCGACCCGCTGGCCGGAAGCGTCCGAGTCGACGCGAATGCGCGCCATGCCGCCGCGATCCGACCGTTACTTCTTCTTGCCGGCGGGCGCTGGCTTGGAGGCCTTGGGCGCCGGCTTGGCGGCGGCGACCTGAACCTTCTTCTTCGGATCGCGCGCGGGGATCGCGTGCTCCGGCGCGGCGGCCTTGTGCGCCAGGCCGGCGTCGGACTTGCCAGCCTCCGCTTTGTGGGCACCGGGGACCGTGCCGCGCTCGGGTCGCTTCTTGCCCGGCGTCATGCCCATGGTCACCTCGCGGGGCGCGTCGCCGGTGGGCGAGTAGACGACGATCCGATCTCCGTCGTGCAGCTCCGTGTTGTACGAGAACCGGTTGATGCGCGCGAGATCCCCCGGCGTGAGCCCGTAACGCCGCCCGAGCTTGGCCAGCGTGTCACCAGCCTTGGCGGTGTAGAAGAGCCGCTTCTTGCCGCGGCGGGCGGTCTCGAGCTCCAGGAACTCCTCCGAGCCGAGGGTCACGACGCGCACCTGGGTCGGATCGAGGAGCTGCACGCCCGCCGGGTCGAAATCCTTGCGCACGAAGATCTGCAGGACCATCCGCGGGTGGAGCTTGGCGTCGGGGTCGAGGTTGTTCCACTCCACCAGATCCTCGGGGCGCACGCCGAAGACGTCGGCGATCTCGTCGAGGCCATCGCCGTCGCGCGTTCGGTAGAAGACCCGCTCCCGCCCGTCGTATCCGAACGACCGGTCGGGAACCGCGACGATGATCGACGGGTCGGCGGCCCCCGTCGCATCCTTGTCCGCGCCGGGCTCCTCGGTGGCGTCCTTGTCCTTGGCGGGAGCCCCACCGCGATCCTTGGCCGCGCGACGCGGAACCATGATCGCCATTCCCCCACGCAGCTCGACCGTGTCCTTGACGCCGTTGAGCTTCCGGATCTCCCTCGCGCTCACGCCGTGCGCCCGGCCGACGTCGTCCAGCGTCTCGCCGAAGCGGAGGACCACGGTCTCCAGCTTGTCCGTCGCGGTGCGAGTCTTGTCGAAGCCGGCGGCATAGGCGGTGGCCGTTCCGGGTGGCAACCGCACCTTGGTGAGTCCGCGATCTGGCGGGGTGCGTCCGCGTTGAAGGTGGGGGTTCAGTGCCTCGATCACTTCGGGCTTGGTGCCGGCGGCGTGGGCGACCGTCGCCAGCGACGCCCCCGCCGGCACATCGACCTCCTCGTAGGCGAACGGCGCGTCGGGTGAGACGTCGGCGTAGCCGAATGCCGCCAGGTTGTGCCCGACGATCGCGGTCGCCAGAATCTTCGGGACGTAGAGGCTCGATTCCCAGGGCAGGCCCGACTCGTGGCGCGTCAGCTCCCAGTAGTCGTTGGTGTTGTAGGAGGTGATCGAGCGCAGCACCGAGCCGTAGCCGGCGTTGTAGGCGGCAAACACCAGGTACCAGGAACCGAACCGGACGTAGAGGTCTTTGAGGTAGTGCGCCGCCGCGTCCACGGCCCGCTCCGGATCTCGGCGTGCGTCGATCCAGTAGCTGACCTCGAGGCCGTAGGCGCGCGCCGCGCCGGGCATGAACTGCCAGATCCCACCGGCCCCGACCCGCGAACGCGCCCCGTTGTCGAACCCGCTCTCGACCATCGCCACGTAGAAGAGATCCTTGGGGAGCCCCTCGCGCGCCAGTGTCTTTTCGAAGAGCGCGCGGTACCGGCCGGCGCGGCGAAGCCAGTTCGCCATGACCTGGTGTCCCTTCGGATCGTTCTTGAAGTAGTCGAGGTACCGGAGCACCTGAGCGTCCCAGCGCACCGGCACGTCCGGCAGCTTGAGGGTGCGCAGCCACTCGGAGTCCGGGGGCGGGGTCGCCGCATCGCCGCGCGGCGCCGGTTCGGGCGAGCGCAGCTCGGCGGGAACATCGCCGCTGCCGCCCCATTGGCCCGGTAGAGAAGTTGGCGGAAGCGCACCGTCGGTCGGGTGGGTCGCGGATGCCGCCCCCTCCGGATGGCCCGGCTTTGGAAAGGCCTGTTCCTCGAAGCGGCGGATCTCACGCAGCTCGGCGCTTTCGGTCGCGGCGATGTCGTCGACGGCAACACCCCGCACAGCGCGTCGCTCGGACAGACTCTGATCGCCCGGGTCGTGCTGGCTCGCGGTCGCGGGTCCGGCGCCCGCAGCGACGGCGGTGCGCGTTGCCAGCCCCGGGCCGGAAGCGGCCAGGAACGCGATCACGACGCGCGCCCGCGCGACTGCCGACGACGTCATTGCGGTGGATCGTATCGGATCGGCGCCCAGACGACAAAATTCCGTGTCTTCCTCGTTGATTGTTTCATTCGGGGTGCTATAGATGGGGCAGCTCAAGGAGCCACTCATGCCCTTCGGAATGGGCTTCGGCGAACTCGTACTCGTTCTCATCATTGTCGTAGTCGTGTTCGGCGCGACGAAGTTGCCGCAACTTGGCGACGGCCTCGGCAAGGCGATCAAGAACTTCAAGCGCGCCGTCAACTCGCAAGACGAGATCGACGTCTCTCCGACCGCCAAGAGCGAGCTCGACGAGGAAGCCGGCAAAGCCGGCAAAGCCGGCAAGTAGCCGGCCAAGTCGGCAAAGCCGGCCAAGTCGGGAAGTAGCCGGCCAAGCCGGCAAGCAGCCTCCCGCATCCGCTTCAGGCAGTGCGGCGAGGAAGGCTTCGCGTCCCTCGGCTGGTTCCTGCGGGACGCCGGTTTTTGGTGGGTTGTTGCTCAAGCCATTGGATTATCAGGACATTTCACTAGCACCGTTAAACGTTGGTTGTATTACATGATTGACCGCGAGATTTGTCTATGACACCCTAAGACAATGACGACAGCACGCACGATCAAGCGGTACGCGAATCGGAAACTTTACGATACGCGTGACAGTCGATACGTGACGCTCGACCACATCGCGGCGATGGTTCGTGCAGGCGACGATGTACGCGTCGTGGAGAACACGACCCGCGCCGACCTGACCACCGCCACGTTGGCGCAGATCATCTTCGAGGAAGAGAAGAAGACACCTCGGTTGTCCGTCGCCGGGCTGCGTAAGATCATCCAGGGTGGAATGCCGGCGTCGAGCACGCCGCCCGCCTCCCCTCCGCCGGGCTCGCCACCTCCCGGACCAGGAGCCGGCGGCCCGAGCGCCCCCGGCTCGGGCGGCCTCGGCGGCGGCACCGCGGTCTAGGGATCGCGCAGCGGAACCCTTGGCGGGTTCCGTGTAAATCAAAAGTCGAAGCCGGTAGCCAGCGAGAAGCTCTCCTGCGTTCCGCTGGCATCCGTCGCGCCGCCCGGCTCCGAGGTGTCGTGGCTGCTGCCGTGCTGCACGATGTCTAACTCGGCGGTGAGGAAAACGACCGAGAGCTTCAGCTTGAAGCCGCCAAACCACCGGTAGCGGGTGATGATGTCCTGCGACGGGAAGGTGAAGTTCGCGCCGAGGTCGTTCCACGTCCCGTTGTCGGCGGCGACACAGCCTGGAACGGCGCCCGCCGCCGCCGTTTGTTTCTGGGTGTAGGCGTCGCAGGTCGGCGTCGCATCTATCACGCCGCTGCGGGCGTCGATGAACAGCACGTTCCAACCGAGGTACGGCTCGATGCGGGCCGTGCCGCCGATGCCAAACGCCTTGGAGGCGAGAACGTCGACGCCGTAGACCGTCAGGTTGACCTGGCTCGTGCCCAGGAGCTGCGATGCCGAACCGCGCACCGCGAACGACGGCAGGACCCAGTCGTGAAATCCCTCCTGAAGAGCGATCTTCGCGTAGCCCTGCATCGCGTACATGTGCGAACCGAGGAGGCTGACGGCACCGACGCCGAACTCGAACGCGGGCAGCGGGAGCCACAGCCCCTTGCGGACGAAACCACCGACGGTGGTGAGGTACGAGTCGGGACGGACGGCGCTGGGGTTCGATGGGGTGACCGCCTCGACGCCGTCCCAGTAGGCCCTCCCGTCGATTTGCTTGTTGTTGTTGATCTTGGTGATGCCGAGCTCGGCCGAGAACTGAAATCCCGCGTAGCCGAGCGTGTCGGCGGGGGTCATGAGGCGAGGCGCGACGACCACCCCCAGCTCGGACATGAGGCTCCGGTATCGGGAAGCGGCGTCCGGATCCAGGACCACCGTCGGTCCGGTCGTCGGGTTACGCTGGACCCAAGAGCAGCCCCCGCCCGGCGCCGTCGACGGCGGACAGAGGTTGAGCAAATTGAGATCGTTCTTGTCCGCGCGCGCGACCCCCGGCCACGCCAGCGCGACGCTCAGCAGACAAAGAAGGTGCCAACGCCGCACCCGGAACGAAGCCATTGCCGTGTACGGTACGGTTTGGCGTCGAAGAGTGTCAAGGAAGCTGTCCGGGCACTTGTCTGCTACCGTCCAGCGGAGTATTTCCTCCCCGCCATGCGCGCCCGCCGATTCGCCCGTCTCCTGGTCTTGGCCGCCGTCGTCGCGGTCGCGATCGCCGCTGTTTTCAAGCCCGATCGTCGCGCGACCCTGATCGAAGGGGCGGTCGCCGGCCTGCTGGGCCTGGGGCTCGGCGACCTGTTTTCGCTCGGGCTCGAGCGGCTGGTGGGCCTGCGCTACCTCCATCGTGGGAGGCGCTCGCGGGGGGCGCGCGTCGCGCTGGTTCTAGGGCTCGTGTTGATGGCGGTCGGCTTCGGGCTCTTCGCCCTGGTTCACGGGCACTCGCGGGGAATGGAGACCGTCGCGGTCGTCGGCATTCTGTGCGGTGGCCTGATCGCGGTGGTGGCGTTCCTGTTGCGCGTCTTCTCGGTGTTCACGACGGTCTCGACCATGGGGGTGGTGCTGGGCGTGGCCTCGCTGGTGGTGGTGCTCGGTGTCACCAGCGGCTTCGAGCGCGAGTTCCAGGACAAGGTGCTGGCGCTCAACGCGCACCTCATCGTCATGCCCTACGGCGACGCCGACATCGACGGGCCCGAGATCGCAGAGGTCGAGACGCGGCTGCGCGGGACGCCGGGTGTCGTGCGGATGGCCAAGTTTCTGTTCTCGGCGGGCGAGGTGATGATCGGGCGCATCGGCGCAAACTTGAAAGGGATCGACATCGGCCAGGGCGCGGACGATCTCCGGCGGGCGCTGGTCGCCGGCAGCGTGGAAGCGCTCGAGCAGCCGGCCAGCTGCGCGCTCCCCGCGGGCACGCCGCGCAAGACCACCGTCGACGTGGGACGCATCGCGCTCGGCACGGAGCTGGCGCACCACCTTCACGTCCGTGTGGGCGACTGCGTGTCGATCATGATTCCGTTCAGCGCGGGGGCCGGCGAAGCGCCGATCTCGTATTTGTTCAAGGTGGTCGGGCTGTTCCAGATGGGGTTCAACGAATACGACACGCGGCTGGCCTACATCAGCATCGCCGACGCGCATCGACTGGCCGACGCACGCCGATTGGTCTCCGGAGTCGAGCTGCGGTTTCGCGACCCGATGATGGCTCTCTCCGCCGGACCGGAGATCAAGCGTCGGCTCGATGGACCCTACCGGATCATCGACTGGAAGGAGTTGAACCACAACCTCTTCATGGCGCTCACCATGCAGAAGGTGATCATCTCGCTTCTGCTGGTGCTCATCATCGTGGTCGCGGCGTTCAACATCATCGCCTCGCTCACCATGATCGTGCTCTCCAAGGTGCGAGAGGTCGCGATCCTGAAATCGATGGGCGCCTCGGCCAGCATGGTGGCGCGCGTGTTTCTGATCGGGGGGACCACCGTGGGCGCCATCGGGACCGGGCTCGGCATCGCCTTCGGCCTGCTGGTCTGCTTTCTGGCGCGGCTCTACGGCTACCCGCTCGACCCGAAGGTCTATCTCATCGGTTCCCTGCCGGTCCAGATCGCCGCCGGCGAGGTCCTGGCGGTGGCGGCGGCGACCCTCAGCATCTGCTTCCTGGCGACGCTCTACCCGTCGCTGCGCGCCAGCCGGCTCCGCGCCGTCGACGGCCTCCGATATACCTGAATCCTGCGTCGCCGCTCGATGCCCGCGGACCGGCTCGCGGACCGGCTCGCGGACCGGTCTAGATCTTTTGCGCGACGTCGGGCAACGGCGTGGTCTTGCCGGCCCGGTCCTTGTCGGCCTTGTCGGCGTCGTACTTCGAAGGGCACTTGGCCATGATGCCGTCCGGCACCACCTGGAGCTGGTTGTCGGCGCTGAGCGTCCCCTTGGCGACGACCTCGGCGCCGCTCTTGAACGTGTCGGGGACCAGGCCGTTATAGGTCGCCGTGATGATCCCCGGCGGTCGCGGAGCCCGACTCTCGATCTTGAAACGGTAGAGCAACGTCCCCTTGGCCTGCTCGATGGAGCCGTCGACCACGTTGCCGTGAACCTGGAGACGCTTGCCGCGCCAGCCATCCAGGTTCGACGTCACCTCGTCGACGTGCTTGTAGTACTCGGCACCCTCCTTCATCGATTTGGTCAGAAGAAAGCCGACCGCGCTGGCCACGACCACCACCGAAGCGACGATCTTGATGGCGGTGGCGCGGCCGATCGGGGAGGCGGAGGGGGTCGCGCCATTCATGCCCACGATCGTAGCGCGGTTGGGGACCGAATCAACCTTGTTTCGACGCCCCCTTCGGCGTTGGTCCTCGGGCGATCTCGTGGAAATACCGACAGAACATCTCCATCCCGCCGCTGGCCTGCCCCCAGTCGTAGTTCTCGTTGATGGCGTGATAGCCGTGCTCGGGCAGGGAGAGGCCCAGGAAGATCACCGGCGCCTTCAGAAGGCGCCGCATGGTCAGGACCGCGCCGATCGAGCCTCCCTCGCGCACGAAGGCCGGCTCCTTGCCGAAGGTCGCCCGCAGCGCCGCCACGGCCGCCGCATTGTAGGGACCGCCGAGCGGCGCCAGGTACGGCTCGAGCGAGGCCTCGTGGGTCACCACCGCGTCGGGGAGTCGCTCCTTGACGAAGCGTTTGATGATCCGGAAGACCTTGGCCGGGTTCTGATCGGGGACGAGACGCGTCGACAGCTTCGCCTCGGCGCGGTGCGGGACGATGGTCTTGATGCCGGGCCCGGTGTAGCCGCCGACGATGCCGTGGACCTCGAGCGTCGGCGCCGCGATGAGGGCGGCCAGCGCATCGAGGTCGCTGCCGAGCGGGCGAAGGCTCTTGAGCTCGTGCGCGGCGGCGAACCGGCGGCGCGAAAACCCCGCCCGTCCGAAGCCGCGACGCTCGGCCGCCGAGATCGCCCGGACATCCTGGTAGAACCCCGGAATCTTCACCTTGCCGGTGCGCGCGTCGTACATGGCGGACAGGAGCGCCGCCAGCTCGCCGATCGGGTTGCGCGCGGCGCCGCCGGTGGTGCCCGAATGGACGTCCTTCGCGCCGGTCTCGAGCGCGATCGTAAAGCCCATCAGGCCGCGCAGCCCGTAAGAGATCGACGGGTGCCCAGCGGCGGTCCAGATCGTGTCCGACACGACGACCGATTGGGTGGTGAGCGCCGCCCGCCCGGCGGAAGGATCGCCGGCAATCGCCGCGGCGAGCCCGGTCGAAAAATGCGGGCTGCCGATCTCCTCCTCCAGCTCCCAGAGGAACTGAATGTTGGCCCGCACCCCGGTTTCGATCGCCAGGCGTGCGCCGTAGAGCGCGGTCAGCGCCGGACCTTTGTCGTCGGTGGTGCCCCGTCCGAACCAACGGTCCCCGCCGCCGTCGCGGGTCAGCCGAAACGGCGGCGTCCGCCAGCCGTCGGCCGCCTCGGCCGGTTGCACGTCCAGATGGTTGTAGATGGTCACCGTCGGCAGTGCGGGGTCCCGGCCAATGCGCCCGAGCAGCAACGGAAAACCGCCGGTCTCGATGACGTCGACCTGCGCGCCCGCCTCACGCAGATAGCCGCCCGCCAGCGCCGCGCAGGCATCCATCTCGGCCCGTCGCCCCGGATCCATGCTGACCGTCGGGATCGCAACCAGAGCCGTCAACCGTTCTTCGAATTCGGCCCGAAGGTCGACGATGCGCTTCCTGAGTCTCGCGGTGTCCATGCCCGCCGATCTGTACCACCGCTTCGCCCGACCGCCGAGCGCCGGCGGCGACAGGGGGGCGCCTCGGCCCGGCCCGCGTTGACGGAGGCGGGCACGCGTGGCACAAACGAACCATGTCGATGTTGGACGCCGTCAAGGACGTGGTGGTCAGCCGGGCCATGCGTCTCATGAGCGATCCGCGCATCTCGCGGGTCATGGGGGACGAGCGGGTCATGAACGTGGCCATGAAGGCGGTGGGGTTCGGGGGTTCGATCAAGGCCGAGCTGGATCGGGCCAGCCGCTTCGCCGCAGGGCTCTTCGGGCTGGCGACGCAGGAGGAGGTCTCGGTTCTCCGCTCGACCATTCAGACGCTGGAGGACAACCTGGCGATCATGGAATCCAAGGGCGGTTCCCGGGACCCTTCGACGCAGAGCGCTGGTCGCTAGCCGGGAGTCCGCGTTCCGACATCCGAAGCTGAAACGATGGAAACCTAACTTGCGCCGGGGCGCGCGGGTCTCTTTCGGGGAGCGCGCCGCGCCCGAGTTCACGATGTCCACCCATCTCAAGCTCCTCGAAGTCGCGATGCCGGCCGAAGACGACACGCCCGACGAAGCCCTGGTCGCGAGGGCCCAGCGCGGCGACCAGTCGGCGCTGGGTTTGCTGGTGCGCCGCCATCAGCGCGCGCTCTACCTGCTCTGTCTTCGTTACGTCGGTGACGCCGACGAGGCGGCCGATCTGGTCCAGCGATCGTTCGTGCGCGCGATGGCCAAGCTCGGCGATCTGCGAGACGCCGCGGTCTTTCGGGCCTGGATTCTGCGCATCGGGGCGCATCTGTCGTTGAACCACCTCCGCGACCACGCCCGTTTTGTCTCGGACGACGGGGAACACGATCGTCCGAGCGATCCCGATCGTCTGTCGACCCCGCCCGTGGTCGAGCGGCTGGAGTCGGCCGAGCTGGCGACGGCGTTGCGCGAGGCGGTACGAACGCTTCCGACAAAACAGAGGATGACGTTGGAGCTGCGGATCTACGAGGATCTCCCCTTCCGGGAGATCGCAGAGGCGCTCTCCATCAGCGAGGGGGCGGCCAAGGTCAACTTCCACTACGCGGTCCGCAAGCTGCGCGCGTACCTCGGGCCACAACCCGACGGCGCCTCGCGGCGGGGGCGAGGACGATGAACAGCCAAGATAGAGACGTCCCGCTCTGCACGCGCGTCCTCGAGCGCCTGGTCGAGGAGGGTGATGTCGGCGCGGACAGGGTGCTGGTCGAGCATCTCGGGTCGTGCGTGACCTGCTTCCGGTCCTCGACCGAGCTGCGCGATGCGCCGCGCCTGGCCGAGGCTTTGCGGGCGGCGGACGCCGCCGCGTTGCCGCCTCTGCCCGGTGAGGGATTTTGGAACGACCTCGCCGTTCGGACCACCGCCGCGGCCGAGGCCGCGCTGCGGGGCCTGGCGCCAACGACGGAGCTCCGGCTCGCTCCGGTACCCTCGCGTGCGCGACCGCGCCGGTCGTCCGTTTTCACGCGCACGCGGGCCGCGCTGTTCGCGACCACCTTGGCCGCGGCCGCCGCTTTGGTGATGGTCGTTCACCACTCGGGCACGCGCTCGTCGCTCGCACCCGGTGCGCACGGACCGGGCGCGGTTGTGGCCGCCGCCCGATCGGCGCCCGATGACGAAGCGGGCGAAGCGGCGACCGACGTCGCCGATCTCGACGGGACGGCGTTGCGCCGTTTGCTGGATCGGCTGAGCGCGCGCGCCCCCGCCGTGCTGACGTCGTTCGGCGACGACGATCCCGGCGAGGCGTCCGACCCGCTGGGCGACGACGATCGGCGGGTGAACGACGAGCTGGCCGATCTCGACGGCACGGCGTTGCGTCGCGTCGCCAGCTCGCTGGGCGGGAGCTCACTGTGAGCAACGCGAGCAATTCGCTCGGCGGGAGTCTCACGGTGAGCAAGGTGAGGGGCTCGCTCGGCGGGAGCTCGTCGTGAGCGACGTGAAAATGGACGCCGCGCGTCTGCGTGGCGTCCTCTTCGCTGGGTTGATGGTCTGCGCTTCGGCCGCCCTGGCGCAGCCGCTCCCGCCTTCCCGTCCGGATCCATCGCCGCCGGCGGCGGATCATCGGTCGCCCGACCAGCTGCGCAAAGAAGTGCTCGAGCGGATGCGGGCTTTGCGCGCCTGGCGCATCGTGGAGGGGCTCAAGCTGGACGAGGCGACCTCCGCCCGCCTGTTTCCCATCCTCGCCCGCTACGACGAGCGCGAGCTGGCGATCGCCGGCGAGCGGCACGACATCCTGCACGAGCTCGGCCCGATGACCGACGCGGCCCATCCCGACGACGCGCGCATCACCGCGGCGATCAATCGCCTGCTCGCGAATCGGGCCAAGCAGCGCGCACTCGAAGACGATCGCATCAAGGATCTGCGCAAGGTGCTCACGCCGGCGCAGCAGGCCAAACTGGTGATGCTGTTACCGCGCCTCGAGCGCGAGTTCGCGCGCTGGGTTCACGAAGTCGCTGGCAGCCACGGCCACGGCGACGACGAGCCCTAAAACGTGTATCCGACGCCGCCGCCGAGATAGAAGGCGTCGAAGAAGCCGCCTTCGATCCGGGCTTCCCACCCCCGCACTTTCGGCAGCCGGAAATCGAGGCCCAGCACCACGTTGATGATTGGCAGCGCCGGTGGAACGTCGCTGCTGGGGTGGGCCGCCGCTTGGAGCTGAGCGTCGGTGCAACTGGTGGCCGTGCACACCGCCGGGTGACACTGGGTGACGTCGCCGGTGTTGGCGTCCGTGCACATGCCGTTGTCGTCGATCGTCCGTATGATTTTCCCGCCCACGATGGCGAGGCCGAACCCGGCGCCGTAGTGCATGCCGACCCAGTCGTTGAAGGTGGTGTGCCAGACGAACGAGGCGTCGACGCTGTAGAGCGCGAGACTTCTAAACTGGACGAAGTTGGTCTCGGTCGCGGCGCTGTGTCCGCTGCCCAGCCAGTTGCCGTCGGACGGCGACATGTCCTGATACCCGAGCGCCAGGACGAAATCGAAGTTCCCCTTGCGGCGGAAGAATTCGATCCCGGTGCCCCACGACGAGAGCGGGACGTTCTTCTTGGTGAAGAGGTTCAAGAGCCAGCCCGGCACGGAGACCCAGCGGAGCCGCGCGGCCACGCCATACGAGAGGTCCGGTGGCCGGATCGGGGCGGCCTCTTCGACGAGCTCGGCTGCCGGAACGCTCGCGGCGCCCGCCGCCACGGCCGGTGCACCGGCCGAACCGGTCGCGTCCGGCGGCATCGGGTGGTCGGCCTGGGCGACGAGACTGCGCCCCAACTCCGCCTCGTCGGCGGTGGCCTTTCCGGCGAATGCGAAGAGAACACCGATCACGATCAGGGAAGCGCCGGGGCGACGGGGCATGCCATCATCTCCTGGGTGGTAAAAGAATGACGGGCGCGATTATACACATCACCCTGCTGCTCGCGGTGTTCGCCGCGCCGGATGGCGGGGCGTCCGCCCACGGGCCGGGGGCCGACGGCGGTGCGTCTGCGAAGCTTTCGGCGCGCGCCGAGGTCGAAGCGGCGCTGGGCAAGGCCGGCGGCGCCGCCGCGCTCTCCCGACTGGCCGCGACCGCGCAGGGGACGCTGATGGCCATCGCCTCCGACCGCGCGGCGTCGGAGACGGTTCGTTCGCGTGCGCTCTCGGCCCTGGCTTATGCGCGCAATCTGCGGGCTCAGACCTTCCTGGAGAACTTCATCGTCGGCAAGACACCTCCGTTCGACGCGACCGATCGCGTGCTGCTCCGCCACGCGGTGGTGGCCCTCGGGTGGCAAGGCGATCCGCGCCTGGTCGAGACAGTGGCTCCGCTTCTCGACAACGCCGACTCGGACGTTCGGCTGGATGCGGCGATCGCGCTCGGCCTGGGCCGAGGCCGTAGCGCGGAAGCGCCGCTCCGCGCGCGACTCGCGACCGAGACCGACGGCGCCGTGCGTCGTCAGATCGAAGCTTCGCTCAAGGCCGTGACCGCGCCCCGCTAGGAGGGCTTGCCGTAAGGCAACGGTGAGCGAAGCGAACCATGCCCACGCCGTGCCGCCCGGAGGCGGCCTGGCCCTCGGCTGAGCTCAAGCGGCGCGCTGCAGCACCGATGGTTCCTGCTGGGCGGACCAGCCGGTCCCCCTCGCGTATCATTTGAGGATGTCTTTCGGATAAATCGGATTGCGGCCCACCGGGTCACTCGGGCCGTTCAGGAACGAGCCTTGCCGAACGCACTGGCACAAGCGATCGAGATGCCGCCCGTTTTACCCTCGGGAGGGGAGCTTTTCGGGCGCTACCGGTTGATCGAGCGCGTCGGCAAGGGGGGAATGGCGGAGGTTTTTCGGGCTGTCGCGGAAGGCCCGCGGGAACGAGCCCCGGTATTCGTCATCAAGCGAATCCGCCCCGACCGGACCGATTCACCGAAGTTCGTGCAGATGTTCTGCGACGAAGCGCGAATCTCGGCGCTGCTCCGCCACCCCAACATCGTGCAGATCTACGACTTCGGTCAGATCGAGGGCGCGTATTTCATGGCGATGGAGTACCTGCGCGGCAGGGATCTCGACTCCGTCATGCGCGCGCTGCGGACCGCGCGTGCCGCGCTCTCGCCGTCGCTGGCCGCGCTCGTCGCGCGGGAGGCGGCGCGGGGGCTGCACCACGCGCACACCGCGCCCCTGCCGGGCGGCGCGCCGGGCGGGCTGGTCCATCGCGACGTCACCCCATCGAACATCATGCTGCTCTGGAACGGGGGCGTGAAGATTCTCGACTTCGGGATCGCGAAGGCGGCCTCCGACGCCCGCGCGCGCGACGGCGTGGCCCCGAAGCTGGAAGGGAAGCTCGCCTACCTGTCGCCGGAGCTGGTGCGGGGCGGCGAGGTCGATCGGCGATCGGACATCTTCGCGCTCGGCGTCGTTTGCTGGGAGATGGTGGCTGGTTCCGGCCTGTTCACGGGGCGCAATGAGTACGAAACCATGCGCAACGTGTTGGTGCAGCCGATCTCTGCGCCGTCGCGGGGCCGCCCCGGTGTGCCCGCCGCGCTCGACGCCATCGTGGCGCGGGCTCTCGAGCGCGAGCCGGCGCGTCGGTACCAGACGGCCGCCGAAATGGCCGACGATCTGGACCGATTTCTGGCCGCGGCCTCGAGCCCCGGCGAGACCGTCTCGCAGCTTCTTCGGGGTCTGTTCGGCCCCGAGCCGGCAGACGGTGCGGACGCGCCTCAGTCGAGCTCCGCGAGGTCCGTCTCGACCAGCAGGTAGAGCGAGCGCAAGAACGTCAAACGCTCCTCCGGATCGCCGAATTCATGGAGCCAGGTCCGAAGCGTCCGCTCGCCGTCGAGCATCTCCAGAACCTCGCGAGGCGTGGGTCCGATCTTGAACGCCTCGGGATGCAGGCGCAGTCGACCGGTGGCAACCGCGCGAAAGTCCAGCAGCGGCGCGAAACGCTGCTCGAGCAGGTCGGCGGAAAGACTGAGCACGCCCGCACCCAAGATCTCGAACGTGTCGAGTCCGAGGGGAAAGTTGTCCTGCTGGTTGGTGACGCCCCGATAGAACGCAAACGTTCCTTCGGTCCAGGCGAACACGTCGATGACGCGGTCGCGCACCTGCTCGGAGAGCAGACGGAAGACGTCCAGCGGACGCAGCATCCCCAGCGCCACCAGCGTGTCGCCCAGCTTGCCGTTGTAATGGGGCAGCATGCTGAGCGCCAGCTCGAGCTCGGGCGGCCCGAGAACGCCCTTGCCGACCAGATATTCGCCAAAGCGTTCGCCGAGATGGCTGGAGCTCACCGATTCCGGGGCGCCGCCCACCAGGAAGATCTCCTTCTGGATCTCGCCCAGCTCGAAATGGAGTAGGCCGGTCTCTCCGGCCAGCGCGAGATCGCAGAAGAAACGCATCGGCGTGATGACGTTGACGTCGCCGGCGCTGTCCGGCGGGCGCTTGGGCGCCCCCGAGACGAAGCGTCCGACGTCGCTGCGCGTTGCCGCCCTGCCGGTGCCCTTGGGCCGCGCGGGGGGGGTGGGCGGCGCGTCTTCGGCCGGCCCCGATACCGGCGTGAAGCCCCGCGCCGACGAACGTTCGGCGCTGTCGTCTGCGGGCCAGGGGTCTTCGCTCACGGCGGACCCGGCGTCTCCGGCTGACGCGAAAGCAGGTGGGAGCGGGCCCGACGTGGTGTCGGCATCCAGCGTCGCCGCCGAGACCAACGTTGTCGATGCTGGACCGAGCGGCGCGGCCAGCGCTCGAGGCGCTGCGGCGCCCGCCCGCGCTGCGGTCGGCGCGGCCGGCGCGCGAGGCACGGCGGCGCCCGCCCGCGCTGCGGCCGG
>JADGRB010000082.1 GCA_017881315.1 Pseudomonadota bacterium | reverse complement strand
ATCCTTTCGCGGACCCGAGATCCAGTAGCGCTCGCCGGTCTCGACGTCGTAGTGACTCGTCTTGTACCCCGAGCCGTTGAGCGATTGCGGCGTACGCCCGCGGTAGTAGACCGTTCGACCGATCTTGGAGAACGTGACCCGACTGATGCTCGCGGAGCCCGCCAGGCCGCTGCCCTTGTACTCGACATACATGATTCGCGTCTTGGTCGCGCTCATGGCCACATCCGCCCGTTCAATTCGCCAACGGACTCCGGATCAACCCGCGCCGGAACTGCTCGAAGTTCACGATCATGCAAACGGGCGGGGTCGCGCGGGGATCGATCTCCACCAGGTCGAGCCCCGCGTCGGCGGCGCGGCGCAAGGCGGCCGCGGTCGTCATCACGCCGAGCCGGGTGCCGTCCTCGGCGATCACCCGAACTCGAATCGGGCGAATCTTCGACCCGACCGAATATCCGTTGCCGCCCGCCACCTAGTCCACCCTGCCCCGCCCTAGTCCCCCGGATGAATCTTCACGTCGTACGGATGGGGCCGCCCCTCGCCGCGCTCGACCCAGTTGCGCAAGCTGAGCAGGAACACCGCCCACTTGGTGCTGCTGTGGTGCATGAACTCGACCGGGTCGCGCCACCCGGCGTGGGTGAAGAGGACGAAGGTCTGGTTCTCCTTCTGCAGCAGCCGAAACGTCAGGTCGGTGCCGATCCACTCGTCCGGACCGCCGACGCATTGCCACTTCACGACCTCGCCCGGCTCCGACTCCAGCACCTTCATCTCGAAACCGCCACCGTCGGGGCTGAAGTGCAGCGTCCCGCCGACCTTCGGATCGCCGGTGGTGCCGACCATCCACCAGTGCGACAGCCCATCCACGGTCGCCAGCGCCTCGAACACCTTCGCCGCCGTCCCCTGTACCCCAACCCGATGAAGAATGTCCGGCATCATCTACAGGATATAACAACGACGGAATGGTCGTCGAGGGGCTCCCCCCAGCCCCCAACCTCGACGGACGAGCTCCAGAGCCAACCAGCACTTCGCTGCATACAGCGAACCTTTCGTCAGCAATCAGACGTCTCTTGAGTCCGGCGCGTCGCCGCCCACGCGCGACTCGATCGGAAGCTCCAGCACCAGGCGCGCGCCCCCTTCGGGGCGGTTGGTCGCCTGGACGCGGCCGCCGTGCGCCTCCGCGATCCGTTTGACCAGCGCCAGCCCGAGGCCCAGCGATCCCTGCGACCCGGTGCCAGCCCCCCGGAAGAACCGCTCGAACACCCGGGTCTCTTCTCCGGGCGCGAACCCGCGGCCGCGATCGGTGATCTCGAAGAAGACCGATCGGTCGCTCGCGTGTACCTCCATCCGATCGAGGCCGCCGCCGTGCTTGCGCGCGTTGTCGACCAGGTTGGCCAGCGCCCGCGCCACCAGCGTGGGATCCGCGGCGAACGCGATGACCGGCGCGGCCAGGGTCAGCTTGGCCGGATCCTCGGCGGCGCGCTCGAGCGCGCGGCGGGCGATCTCGCCGGCCTCGAGCGGCTTGGGCGAGACCGCCTGGAACTCGATCCGGGCGCTCGCCAAGAGCTCGCCGACCAGCGTGTCGATCTCGATCGCCTCGCGCTCGATCTCGTCGAGCGTGCGGGGATCGGGGGCGCCGCTCGCGCGCGCCTGCCGCGCGATCTCGACCAGCAGGCGAATGCGTGACAGCGGCGTGCGCAGCTCGTGGGAGACCGACGCCAGGAGCTCCCGTTCGTCGGCGAGCTGCCTTTCCAGCCGGGCGGCCATCTCGTTGAACGCGTACGCCAGCACCGCCAGCTCGTCGAAGCCCAGATTCTCCGCCGAGACGCGCGCCTTCAGGTTGCCGGCGCCCAGATCCTGCGCGGCCCGGGTCAGCTGGTAGAGCGGGCGCGCGATCCGTCGCGCCACCCGCCCGGCGCCGATCCAGAGCACCGCCGCCGGCGCGCCAAACAGGAAGACCGCGCGCAGCGGGCGGGCCGCCAGGCCGCCGCGTCCAAAGTGCGCGGCGAGCAGCGTGGTCATGACCGCCAGAAAGATCGCGGCGCCGAACCAGAGGAACAGGCGCCGATGCAGATGCGCCCCGTAGTGCAGTCGCAGCTCCCAGCGAATGCGCTGGTGCCACCCCGGGCGGCGGCCGATCGCCTCACTGAACACCCGATCCCAGGGATGACGGCGGCCGAACCCGTGGTGCGCGTAGGCGCGCCGCACCTCGCTCACGATCCGCTCGCGCACCGCGGGATCGACCCGCCCCCAGAAATTCCAGGGGCCTGCCCAGGGGCCCGGCCCGCGACGAAACGGGGGACCGCGCCTCACGCAGCCTCCGGCGCCATCACGTAGCCGACGCCGCGCACCGTCTTGATGAGCCGCGGCGTCTTCGGATCGTCGCCCAGCTTGCGCCGCAGGTGCGACACATGGACGTCGACGGTCCGATCGCTGACGGTCACATCCGAACGCCCCGCTTCGACCAGCAGCGTCTCTCGGGGCACCACCCGCCCGGGGCGGCGCGCCAGGGCGACCAGGATGTCGAACTCCAGCGCGGTCAGGTCGGCCGGGTCGGCGCCGACCCGCACGCGGCGCGCGCCCACGTCGATCGCGACGCGCCCGACCACGATCTCGTTGCTGCCGGCCGCCGGCTGCGCCCGCCGCAGCACCGCGCGCAGCCGGGCCAGCAGCTCGCGCGGCGAGAAAGGCTTCGGCACGTAGTCGTCGGCGCCCAGCTCCAGCCCAACCACCCGATCCGCCTCGTCACCGCGCGCCGTGAGCATGATGACCGGAACCTGGCTCGAAAGCCGGATCCGCCGGCAGACCTCGAGGCCGTCCATCCCCGGCATCATCACGTCGAGGAGAACGGCGTCGAACACGTCGGCCGCCAGCGCCGCCAAACCCTTGGAGCCGTCGGCCGCGTGCACCAGGGTCACGCCGTTGGGCTCGAAATAGGCGGCCAGCAGCTCGTAGAGCCGAAGGTCGTCGTCTATGCAGAGCACGCGCAGCGCCACGGGGCACCTAGTTTACGCCCGCGCCGGGTCGGGCCGGCAAGACCGGCTCCGACACCGACGCTGCGGGCGCCGCGGTCACCACCCGCGCGACCACCAGCCGAAGCGCGGCCCCCGGTCGATGAGCTCCGCCAACCGCTCTCGCTGTTCGGGCTCGAGGGCGTCGTGGATCCGCGCCACCAGACCGACGAACGCCTTGCGCGCCCCCTCGATGACGGTGTCGTGCCGCGCGAACTGCTCGCCCAGCGCGACGCCGTCGAACGTCGGCCGGCGCATGGCATCCACGATCTCTTGCCGGCTGCGGCGCGCCTCGCCGCCGGTCGCCTTCTTCATGTCGTCGCGGAACTCCTCGATCGCCGCGGCCACCACCCGCTCCTGCGCCGGCGTCGCGCGGATCTGCTCCAGCACCTTCCGGATGAAGAACCGCTTGCCACCATGTCGACCGAGACCAGGACCGAATCCGGGAAAGCCCCCTTCACCGAAGGGAGACCGGAAATCGGAGCCCTCCTCGTGATCGAAGGCTCCGTATTCGCTCCGGGCGAAGGGGCCGCCACCGCCGTGCCAGCCGCCCCAGTGTCCATGACCGTGGCCGTGCCAGCCGCCCCCGCCCCATCCGCCACCGCAGAATCGCCGGCGGTGAAGAGCCCTCGCCACACCCATCGCCGCCAGGCTTCCAAAGATCAAGCATCCAATCATCGTGTCATCTCCTTTTTCTGCGGGCTTCCGTATCCCGCGAAGACGACTATGGGCACCGACCGTTAAGGCCGTTGCGGCAGGCAAGTTAAGAAGTGTGAAGGCGGCGGCCCCCGGACGCCGCGTTGCCCGCGGGGGACGTCGCAGTCGACCACCCGCAGGCCGCTGGCCGTCATCAGTTCGTAACGCAATCGGAACGTATCGTTTGCGGGCGCGCCGGTAGGCTCCGGCCGTCATGCCCCTGCCGCGCCTCCGCACAGTCGTCATCGCGTCCACTCTCTCTTCGACCCTGGGCTTCGCCCTGCTCTCGACCGCCCAGGCCGTAGCCGGGGTCGCCGACCTGGACCTGCCGCGCGAGAGCCCGGTCGGCAAGGTCTCGCAGCAGGTCGGCTTGACGGAGATCGCCGTCGAGTACGGCAGCCCGGCGGTCAAGGGGCGCAAGATCTGGGGAGCCGTCGTCCCCTACGACAAGCTCTGGTCGCTGGGGGCGTATCAGGCGACCAAGATCCGCTTCAGCCGGGACGTGACCGTCGGCGACAAGCCGGTGCCGGCCGGAACGTACGCGCTCTTCGCGATTCCGGGGAAGAGCGCCTGGACGCTGGTGCTGAACAAGAACGCGGAGCAGCTCGGCAGCGGACACGACTACAAGAGCGAGCTCGACGTGGCGCGCGTCCAGGTGCGGGCGAAGACCGCGCCGCTGCGAGAGCGGCTGGCCTTCGCTTTCGCCGGCTTCACCGACGACGAGGCCTCGCTGGAGATCGCCTGGGAGAAGGTGAGCCTGTCGATTCCCATTCACGTCAACACGACGCAGGACGTGCTGACCAACATCAACGCGCTCGACAACACCTGGCGCGCCTATGCCAACGCCGCGCGGTACATGCTGGAGACCAAGAAGGACTACGACGTCGGCATTCGCTACATCGATCAATCGGTGGCGTTGAAGGAAGACTGGTACAACCTCTGGATCAAGGCGCTGCTGATGGCAGCCAAGGCCGACTACAAGAGCGCCGAGGGGGCCGCCGAGCGGGCCTTCGAGCTGGGCCTCAAGGCGAACGACACCTTCTTCCCGGAGGCCGAGATCAAGAAAGCCCTCGCCGACTGGGGTCAAAAGAGCGTCGCAACGCGCTGACGCTGGGCCTTCCAGGTTAAGCGAGCGCCGCTTCGATCGCAGCCCGCAGGCCCGCGTCGTCCGGCTCGACGCCGGTCGCGAACGCGCGGATCACCTCGCCGTCCTTGCCGACCAGATATTTGTGAAAATTCCACCTCGGCGCGCCATGCGCCGCGGTCAGGAACTCGTACACCGGCGACTGCGCCGCGCCGGTCGTGCTCACCTTGGCAAAGAGCGGGAAAGAGACCTTGTAGTTGACGTCGCAGAAGGTCTTGATCTGGGCCTCGGTCCCCGGCTCCTGCGCGCCGAAGTCGTTGGACGGGAAACCGAGGACCGCGAAGCCGCGACCTTTGTAGGCCCGCCACAGCGCCTCCAGCCCCGCGTATTGGGGCGTCGACCCGCATTCCGAGGCGGTGTTCACCACCAGCAGCACCTGCCCCTTGTAGGCGGACAGCGGCTGGGCTTTGTGATCGATTGTCTCGGCGGTCAGGTCGTAGAAGGACATCTTTTCAACCTCGGTGGGAGGCCCACGGTTGACGTCCGCGCGGTGGCGTGGACGCCGGTTGGCCTGAAACGTAGGTCATCGCACCCTCCCCGGCAAGCCACCAGATGTCACGCAAACGAGACAGTGCCCCCGTCGGTTCGGGGTACGTTCTTCTCTGCGGCGAGACGTCGATGCACCGAGCTCAACCCGAAACCGCGATGCACTCTGGCGAGGTCCAAACGACCGCACCGGCCGCCGCCGCCCCCGCCCAGGCGCCATCCGTCGACCTCGCGGATCCGTCGCTCTACATCAACCGCGAGACCTCCTGGTTGGCGTTCAACGAGCGGGTGCTCGGCGAAGCGCTCGATCCGCGCTGGCCGCTCCTCGAGCGCCTGAAGTTTCTGGCCATCTACGCCTCGAACCTGGACGAGTTCTTCATGATCCGGGTGTCGGGGCTGCACGGCCAGCTCGAGGCCGCCGCCCCGGTCGAGACCAACGCCGACGGCACGAGCGCGCGCGACCAGCTGACCCGCATCGGACAGATCATCCGCCGACAGCTCGCCGCGGCCGCCGCGTTGCTGGCCGACGATCTGATGCCCGCGCTGGCCGGCCACGGGATCCGCATTCACGATTGGGACTCCCTCGACGGAGAGACCCGGCGGCTCGCGCGCAAGTATTTCCGCCGCTCCGTGTTTCCGGTCGTGACCCCGCTCGCGGTCGACCCCGGGCATCCGTTTCCCTTCCTGTCGAACCTTTCGCTGTCGCTGGCCGTGGAGGCGCGCGATCCCGAGACCAAGGAACGGAAATTTGCGCGCATCAAGGTCCCCGAGATTCTCCCCCGCTTCGTGCCGCTCGAAAGCCTCGACCCGGGCCATGCGGGCCCCAGCCCCGACGGCCCGGCGGACTTCTTGCCGCTCGAGCAGCTGCTGGCGGCCAACCTCGATGACCTGTTCCCCGGCATGGAGATCCTGGGGACCTATCCCTTTCGCGTCACCCGCGACATGGACTACGACATCCTGGAAGAAGAGGCCCACGATCTGTTGTCGGTCGTCGACCGCGAGGTGCGGCGACGGCGTTTCGGGGCCTGCGTGCGCCTGGAGGTCGCCGCCGGGATCCCGGAGCGTGTGCGACGGCTGCTGCTAGAAGAGCTGGCCCTCGACGAGGAGGACGTCTACGAATCCTCCGGTCCGCTCGGCCTCCGCGCGCTGATGTCGATCGCGCTGCTCGGTCGCCCCGCCCTCCGCGACGCGCCGTTCCTCCCGCGGCTGCCGCCCCGGATCGGCGAGCTCGGCGAGAAGGCGGACGTCTTCGAGCTCGTGCGCGGCGGGGACATCCTGCTTCACCATCCGTACGATTCCTTCAGCCCGGTCTTGAGTCTCCTGCGTCAAGCCGCCGAAGACCCCGACGTCCTCGCGATCAAGATGACCCTCTATCGAACCGGGGCCAACGCCGAGGTGGTGCGCCTGCTCATCCGTGCCGCCGAGAATCACAAGCAGGTCGCCGTCTCCGTCGAGATCCAGGCCCGCTTCGACGAGGAGAACAACATGGCCTGGGCGCGCGCGCTGGAGCACGCCGGCGCCCACGTCTTCTTCGGGCGGGCCGAGCTCAAGACCCACGCCAAGGCCACGCTGGTCGTGCGGCGCGAAGGCGAAGGGCTACGGCGCTACGTGCATCTTTCGACCGGCAACTACAATGAGGCGACGTCGCGCCTCTACAGCGATATCGGCCTTCTCACCGTCGATCCCGAGTTCGGCGAAGATCTCTCGGAGTTCTTCAATGGCCTCTCCGGATTCTCGAAGAAGGCGCGCCACCGCAAGCTGGCCGTCGCGCCCATCGCGCTGGCCGACTCCGTGATCGCCAAGATCGACGCCCAGGCCGACCGAGCGCGCGCCGGCAAGTCCGCCGCAATCTTCGCCAAGCTCAACGCACTGGTGGACGTCCAGATCATCCAGGCGCTCTACCGAGCCTCGCGGGCCGGAGTGGGCATCACGCTGTGTGTCCGCGGCATCTGCTGTCTCCGACCGGGCATCCCCGGCGTCTCGGAAAACATCCGGGTGCTGTCGATCGTGGGCCGGTTTCTCGAGCACGAGCGGGTCTTCGTGTTCGGCCCGCCCGCCGAGCAGGAGATCCTGCTCTCTTCGGCCGACTGGATGCCGCGCAACCTGCACCGCCGCGTCGAGGTGATGTTCCCCGTGCAGTCCGAGGCGCTGCGCGAGCAGATCCGCCAAGAGGTCCTGGAGCCGGCCTTCGCCGACAACGCCCACGCCTACGACATGAACGCCGAAGGCGGCTACGTCCGCCGCACGCCGCCCGAGACCGAGCCGGGGCGCGGCGCCCAGGCCGAGGTCTTCGATCGGGTGGCGCGCCGCACGCCCCACCCAGCCTCCAAGCCCTGATTCCGACTGACCGTTCCGGCCGCGAGCCGCGCGGGGGCACGCCGGACACCCATGAACCGGATGTCAAACGCCGGGCGTGGGCGACAGTTGGTTCTGTGGGCTGCTTGCTCTCTGCTGTCGGCGGCCTGTGCCGGCGTCAAAGGGAAGGCTGCCGCGGGCTCCGGTGGCAGCGGCGGGACGGCGACCGATGCCGCGGCCGGGCAGTCCGGCTCGGCCGGCTCGGCCGGCACGGCCGGCTCGGGCTCCGGCGGCACCGGCACCGCAGGCACGTCCGGCGGCATCGACGCGGCCGTCTGCACACCGATCGCCTGCATGCAACCGGGCGGACAGTACTGCGGGACCATCGGCAACGGATGCGGGCTCCATACCGAGGACTGTGGCGCCTGCCCGGGCGGCTGGACCTGCAATTCCGGTCTGTGCGTCGGGGACTCCACCTGCGTCACCCTCGCCTGCACGCAACCGGGCGGGCAGTACTGCGGCAGCGTCGGCAACGGCTGTGGGTCGGCCATGGATTGCGGCGGCTGCGGCGGCACCCAGTCCTGTAGCTCCGGCATCTGCATCGCGAGCGGATGCGTGCCGCTCACCTGCAACAGCGCCGGCGGACAATACTGTGGAAAGATCGGCGACGGCTGCGGCGGCGCGCTCGACTGCGGCGCTTGCGCCGGAGCCGCCACCTGCGGCGGGGGCGGAACCGCCAGCGTCTGCGGCGGCGATCCCAACTGCCACCCCATCGTGTGCAACCCGACCGGCGGCCAGTACTGCGGCACGATCGGCAACGGGTGCGGCGGCAGCCTCAATTGCGGCACCTGCCCCGGCGGCGCGACCTGCGGCGGCGACGGAACGCCCAACGTGTGCCCGGGGTCGACCGGCACCGGCGGCTGCGTCGGTCTCGCTTGCATGGTGCCGACCTGCACGGCGCCGGCCACGACCACGCTCACGGGAAAGGTCTACGATCCCGCCGGCGCCGTTCCGCTCTACAACGTCACGGTCTACATCCCGAACGCGGCGCTCGCCGCCATCCCCGAAGGCGTCTCCTGCGACAAGTGCAGCGCGCAGGTCTCCGGCAGCCCGATCGCGACCGCGCTCAGTGGCGCCGACGGCACCTTCACGCTGACCGGCGTCCCCGCCACCACCAACGTGCCGCTGGTGATCCAGGTCGGCAAATGGCGGCGTCAGGTGACCATCCCCAGCATCACCGCCTGCGTGAAGAACACCATCACCGACGTCAACCTCACCCGATTGCCGCGGACCAAGGCCGAGGGGAACATCCCCAAGATCGCCCTCACCACCGGTGGCTCCGACGCGCTGGAGTGCTTCCTGCGCGAGATCGGCATCGCCGACTCCGAGTTCACCACCAGCACCGGCAGCGGCCGGGTGAATCTTTTCGTCGGCGGCGATTCCAGCGGCGGCGGCGCGGGCGCCAACAAGTTCACTGCGGCGCTGGGCGGCGCGGCGTTCCCGGCCGCCACCACGCTGTGGTCGAGTCCCGACAAGCTGCTCACCTACGACATCCTGATGCATTCCTGCGAGGGCGGTACGTACCAATCCACCAAGCAGCCCTACTACGCCAACATCAAGCGTTACGCCGACGCCGGCGGGCGTCTCTTCAACGATCACGACCATTACGCTTGGCTGACGAAAGGCCCGGCCCCCTGGCCCAGCACCGCCAATTACAACGGCGGGGGTGACAAGTTGACCGACCCCGTCACCGCGACCATCGACACCACCTTCCCCAAGGGGGTGGCCTTCAACAGCTGGCTCACGAATGTCGGCGCCACCCCCACGCCGGGAATGATGCAACTCGCCGGCAGCCAGCACACGGTGACCACGCCGATCGCGCCGACACAGCAGTGGATCTACGTACCGCACGATTCGCAGGACCCGAATAATGCACAGGCGACGCAGTACATGACCTTCAACACGCCGGTCGAGGCCACCGCCGCCAATCAGTGCGGGCGCGTGGTCTTCACGGACATCCACGTCAAGGCCTTGCTGCCGCCGTTGACCGGCGGGGACGACTCGGATCCGAGCAAGGCCTTCCCGAGCGCCTGCAAGGTGACCAGCCTCTCCGGGCAGGCGAAGGCGCTCGAGTTCCTGTTCTTCGATCTATCGGCCTGCGTGCAGCCCGACTCCTCGATGCCGCAGCCGCCAATCGTGCCTCCGCCGGGTGCGCCGAGCTCTCCGCCGGCCTCGGTGCCGCCACCGCCGGCGCCACCGCCCCCGCCGCCCCCGCCGCCCCCGCCGCCGATTCCATAGCGGCGCCTCGAGATCGACGCCGCTGGATCGTTCAGCCGGCGATCACCTGGGCCGCGATCGGGGCGATGCGTTCCAGCGCGTCGCGCACGTCGACCTCGCTCAGATCGCGGTGGGTCACGAACCTAATCGCGTCGCCAGACGGCGTGACCAGGACGCCGATCGCCTGCAACTGCTCGATCGCCCGCCCGGCGTCCGAAACGCGAACGCGCACGATGTTGGTCTCGGGCATCTCGAGATCGAAGCCCAACGCGCGGAGGCCGACCGCCAGGCTCTGCGCCTTGGCGTGGTCCTCGGGAATCCTGGGAAGGTAGTCGAGCGCCACCAGGCCCGCCGCGCCCAGCACGCCGCCCTGCCGCACGCCACCGCCCAGCATCTTGCGCAGGCGACGCGCGGCGCGCATGGCCTCCTTGCGGCCGCAGACGAGCGAGCCCACCGGCGCCCCCAGCCCCTTGCTGAGACAAACCTGCACGGTGTCCACGCCTCGGGTGAGCGCGTCCAGGCTGCAGTCGAGCGCCGCAGCCGCGTGCCAGATCCGCGCCCCGTCGAGGTGCACGAGGAGGCCGGCGGCGCGGGCCGCGCGCGTGAGGGCCAGGTGCGCGTCCGGCGGTGTCACGGTGCCGCCGGCGACGTTGTGGGTGTTCTCGAGGCAGAGCAGCTTGGTGCGCAGCGCGTAGTAAGGGCCAACGACGCCGGCGATCTTGGTGACCTGCTCGGGGGACGGGCGACCGGGGCCGCCCTCCCAGGGCAATGCCTCGGGCATGCCGCCGGCCAGCCAGGCCGCCGTGCCGAGCTCGCTGGAAAGAACGTGCGCGCCGGCGGGCGCCAGAAATCTATCGCCGCGTTCGAGGTGGAGCATGAGCGCGATCAGATTCCCCATCGAACCCGAGGGAACCCAGAGCGACGCCTCCACGCCGAGCAGCTCTGCCACCCGCGCCTCCAGCCGGGCCAGCGTCGGATCGTGATCGAGCACGTCGTCACCCACCTCGGCCTCGGCCATCGCCCGACGCATCTCGGGCGACGGACGCGTCACGGTGTCGGATCGAAAATCGAGGCGCTCCATCAGAGATCCCGCGCCGCCATCTGCGCCGCGTTGTACCCGCACATCCCGTGAACGCCGGCGCCCGGATGCGCGTAGCTCGAACAGAGATAGAGGCCCGCGACCGGCATGCGATATCTGAAATAGGGAAACATCGGCCGGAACAGCAGCTGGCGATTCCAGGCGTTGGAGCCGCCGCCCAGATCGCCGCCAACCAGGTTCGCGTTCCCGGCTTCCAGGTCCGACGGAGACATGATGTGCCGTGCGACAATGGTCGCCCGAAATCCGGGCGCGAGCTCTTCGATGCGGGCTTCGACGCGATCGGCGAAGCCCTCGCGCGCGGCGGCCCAGCCACCTTCGATGCGCGACGGGACGTGGGTGTAGCAATAGAGGGTCTGCCTCCCGGCCGGCGCTCGGGTGGGATCGGCCAGGCTCTGCTGGCCGACCACCAGGTAGGGTCTCTCCGGCAGCTGGCCGGCGCGCACCTGCCGCGTGAACCGGGAGAGATCGTCCAGGCTCTCGGCGGCGTGAACGACCGCGCTCTCGCGGGCGGCCTCTGCCCGCCACGGCACCGGCGCCGAGAGCGCCCAGTCCATCTTGAAGGTTCCCCATCCTTGGCGAAAGCGCCGCATCGATGCGCGCACCCACGATGGGACATCGACCGGGTCGAGCAGCGACAGCAGCAACCCGGCCGCCGAGGTGTCGGCGAGGATCGCGCGGGCCGCGATCTCGGTGCCGTCTTCGAGGACGACGGCCGCGGCCCGTCGTTCTCGAACGACGATCCGCTTGCAGCGCGCGCCGAGCCGGACGCTGCCCGCGTTTCGCTCGAGCGACCCGACCAGCGCGTCGGTGATGGTCTGGGCCCCGCCCTTCGGAACGCCGTAGCCGCCGGTGGTGGCGGTCAACCCGAGCACGTAGCCCAGGGCGGCGCCGAGCCGGTCGTCCGGTCCCACGTCCACATGGAGCCCTAGGCTGGGCAGCACGCGTCGCGCGGCTTCGCTCTCGAAGAGCCGCGATGCGAGGCCGCGTCCGCTGGCCGCCAGCAGCCGCGCGACCCGCCAGAGGTTGGCGAAACCGAGCCGCGCGAGCGGGCGGATGCTGGGGAACGGACCGAGGAGAGCGGCCAGCAGGTCGCTCTCGATGCCGGCGTGAAACCGCGCGAGCTTTCGAAAGGCGTCCGCGTCGCGGGCGCTGCCGAACGGCGCCGCGGCGAGCCCCTCGCCGCGCGCGATGCAGGCGACGCTGCCGTCGAGCGCCGGGTGGCAGCTCTCGTATTTGGCGTGCAGCCACTCGATGCCGGGGCCGTCCGATGCCAGCGATCGAAACGCGGGGCTGGTCTGGCCGAAAGGGAAGAACCCGGCGCCCACGTCGTGCCGAAACCCCGGGAGGGTGAGCGCCTCGGTGCCGACCGCCCCGCCGGCCCGGCGCGGGTTCGCCTCGAGCACCAGCACCCGAAAACCCCGACGCGCCAGCGCGGTCGCCGCAAACAGACCGTTCGGGCCCGAGCCGATCACGACGACGTCGGGATCGGTCAAGCGCCCCCCGTGCCGTCGCCCGATCTCCTCAACGGCCGAATCGCTCGAGCGC
Source organism: Pseudomonadota bacterium (assembly GCA_017881315.1). Taxonomy (GTDB): domain Bacteria; phylum Myxococcota_A; class Polyangia; order Fen-1088; family Fen-1088; genus JADGRB01. The sequence goes on along the minus strand of JADGRB010000082.1, from coordinate 4,456 downwards.
GCGGGCCTTGGCCTTCGCCGCCTCCACCGCCCGGTTTCGGGCGGGCGCCGTCGTGACCAGGGAATGGACCAGCCGATGGGCCACCTGGAACACGTCTTCGACCGATTGGTTGAAGGCTGGCTCGTTGGCCTTCGACGGCTCGTTGAAACCGCTCAGCTTGCGGATGAACTGCAACGACGCCGAGCGGATCTCGTCATTCGTGGCCGGCGGCTCGAAGTTGAACAGGATCTTGATGCTGCGACACATGGCCCCTCCATCTGATTGGGTTCCGCTGGACGGATACCACAAGACCAAGCGCGGCGCCGCCTCGCGCCGGACCGGCGCGAGCTGGCCTAGCTGTCGGTAACTGCGCGGGACACACAGCGCCGTACAGTCGGCGTGGCGAAATCGTGACGAGTTCATGAAAGGCGCCCGTCGATATCGCGCCGCAAACTCAGTGATGATCTCACCGGCCGCAGCGTCCTCCACGGCCGATCCCGATCCCGATCCCGGCCAGGCGCTGAGGGAGCTCCACGAGCAGCTCGAAGAGCGCGGATTCTTTACGACCTCCCACTTCTGGCGCTGGAAGTTGCTCTTCTGGATCCCGGCATTCTTCCTGTCGTACCTGGCCCTCCTCGTTCTGCCGTTTGGCCTGTCCTGGCTGCTGCTGGTTCCGCTGGCGTCCGTCGGTCTCTTGACGATGGGATACGTCGGCCACGATGCCGGTCACTACTCGCTCTCGAAAACTCCCTGGATCAACGATTTCTGGGGTCAGTTCGGAATGACGTTTCTCTGCGGAATGAGCTTCGGTTTCTGGCGCTCCCGTCACAATCGACACCACGTGCATTGCCAGGAGATAGGGGGCGACCCGGACATGCACTTCGGTGTGCTCTTCTCGGTCTACCCGGGCTCGGCCAACTGGCACACGCCCGCCGGGCGCTTCTTCCTGAGGATCCAGAAGTGGTCGTTCTGGCCTCTTTCGTCGTTCTACTGGGTCGCGCTCCGCTACGACGCCCTCCGTGACCTGTTCCAGCGTCCGAAGGAGACGCGGATTGACCGCTTCCTCATGCCGCTCCACTGGATCGTGTTGTTGGTCCTCCCCGGGCTGCTCTGGGGCTGGCGCTCGGCGCTTCCCGCCTACATCGCCGTCTCTTGTCTCTCTTCTTTGATGACGGTGTCGGTCTTCATTCCGAATCACATGGGTATGCGTCGTCTCGACCAGGGCCAGCGACTCAGCTACCTCGAACAGCAGATCACGACCAGCCGAAACATCTCGAATCCACGGCTGCTCGACTTCTACTACGGTGGGCTCAACTCCCAGATCGAGCACCACCTCTTCCCCCGCGTCGCCCACAACCGCTATCGGCAGATGCGACCGATCGTCCGGACCTTCTGCGAGAACCACGGGATCTCCTATCAAGAGGTGTCGCTCTATCGTGCCCTGGCGGCGGTCGGGGGCCATTTGGGCGCGATGACGGAGGCCTACGCGGCGTCGAGTGCCATCCCGCCCGTGCCCGTCGCCCCGGTCGGGCTCGAAGGTTCCCCTCAGTACGACAGGCCGAAGCCGTAGGGAAAGAGAGGATCGTAGCTCGCGTCGCCTTCGTTGATCGGAATCTGCGTCAGCTCCCGCGGCCAGCTGTGGGACAGTCGCCCGGTCGGCTTGAAATCGCCGTAGAGGACGTCGGAGATCCCCTGCCCCTCGCTGCCGGGCAGCCAGGCAACCAGGACCGCGTCGGCGCGCGCGAAGGCCGCGCCGATGAGCAGCGGCCGCCCGGTGAGCAGCACGACGACCACCGGCTTGCCCGCCGCTTGGACATCCGCCAAGAGGCCTTCGTCGGCCTTCGTCAGCTCGGGGATCGTGCGATCGCCGCGCCCCTCGGCGTATGGCTCCTCGCCCAGCACCACGACGTTCACGTCGGCGCGCGCCGCCTCCGCTCCCACCTGGTCGCCGGAGAATGTGACCGCCGCGGGCACGGCGGCCGCGCCGCGGATTGCCTCGAGCACGGTCGTGCCGGCGGTCGTGCGACCGCGTCTGCCCTGCCACGACACCGTCCAACCGCCGCACTGGGCGCCGATGTCGTCGGCCTTGGCGCCGACGACGTTGATGCGAGCCGCCTTCGATAGGGGCAGCACGCGCCTGTCGTTCTTGAGCAGCACCAGGCTCTCGCGCACCGCCTGACGCGCGATCTCCCGGTGCGGCGCCGACCCGATCGCCGCCGTGAGGTGCCGGTCGGTGAAGGGATGCTCCCACAGGCCGAACCGCGCCTTCTGACGGAGAATGCGACGAACGGCGTCGTCGACGCGCGCGATCGGGATGCGACCGGCCGCCACCAGCTCCTTCATGGTGGTGATGAAGTCGCGGTAGTTGTTCGGGACCATGACCATGTCGATGCCGGCATTGATGCTGGTCTCGACCTGCTGGGCATAGTCGCCCGGGAGCTTGTTGATCGCCTCCCAGTCGGTGACCACGAACCCAGTGAAGCCGAGCTCCCCTTTGAGGACGCCGGTGATGAGCCCGCGGTTCGCGTGCATGGGCGTGCCATTCCAGCTGCTGTAGGAGACCATCACCGATCCGACCCCGGCGCGAACGGCGGCCGCGTACCCGGGCAGGTGAATCGCGCGCAGCTCGGCCTCGGGAACGACCGTGTCCCCCTGGTCCTTGCCGAACATCGTGCCGCCGTCGCCCAGGAAGTGTTTGGCGCAGGCGAGCACGCCGCTGTCACCGTCGCCGTGGTCGCCCGAGGCGGTCGGCGGTGGCGCCTGCTGCAGGCCGCGCACCACCGCGGGCCCCATCGTCGCCGCCAGGGCGGGCGTCTCGCCGAAGCCCTCGTAGGTGCGGCCCCAGCGCTCGTCGCGCGGCACCGCGATGCAGGGGGCGAACGCCCAGCGGGCGCCGGCGCCCGCGACCTCGAGCGCGGTCGTGCGCGCCACCTTCTCCACCAGGACGGGGTCGCGCGTGCAGCCGAGACCGATGTTGTGAGGGAAGATCACCGCACCCCGGACGCCGCCCATGCCGTGAACCGCGTCCGTGCCGTAGAGGATCGGGATCGCGAGCCGGGTCGCGAGCGCCGCGGCCTGAAAGGCGTCGATCGAGTCGGCCCAGACCACCGGCTCGTTCGGCGTGGGCAGCGACTCCCCGCCGTTCAGGATCGATCCCAGAAAGAAGTCGGTGATGTCGCGCGGCGAGGCGAGCGCGTTGCGATCGATCTGCGTCATCTGCCCGATCTTCTCGTCGAGCGTCATGCGGGCCAGCAACGCGTCGACGTCGGGCGCCGGGGTCCCGGATCGCGCCTGCGACACCCCGGACGGCAGAGTCGCGCGCGGCGACGGGTGCGCGCAGTCCGCGGACAGACCGAGGGCGGCGATCCCGATGAAAGACAGGACCGCGGGACGGAGCCGGACTGACCGTATGGGTGCGAGGCGCGGAACGGGGCGATGGATCACCGGCGCACCATAGCAGCAGGATTCCGGCCACGGCGGTGGTGCGTCGCGCCGGCAGCTTTGTGAGCAAATTTCGTGATCCTGCCCATCTATCTGAGGATACATGCAGACATCGGACCCGCCTCGCGGCGCCATGCGAGGTGCGGGTATCTTTTTTTGGGCGGGAGCCGTTGGCGCGGCGCGATCGCGTGCTTAGGGTGATCGCTCGCGATATGAGGTATTCGATCTGCCCCGAAAGCCGCCGCATCCTGGATGAGCTGGACCATCTCCGGACCGAAGCCCGGACGCTGCTCGATGCCGCAAGTCCCGGCGCGCGCGAGGAGTGGGAGAAACTGGAGAGCCGCTTTCCATCGGACCTGGAGATTCGACGCGGTCTCATCGCGATTTCGAAACCCGAGCTCCACGAGATGCGATCAAAAGTCCGACGCTTCCGAGACATCCTGGCGACCGGCCCGCGAAGCCCGCAGGTTGAAGGCCGCTTCGACGGCCATCTGGGCGCCGTCGAAGCCCGCGCCGCCGAGCCGGACCCGAACTGACGCTCCCCGCTTCGACGCGACGTCCCACGGAAGCAAGCTCAGCCCTCGCCGTTCGAAGCCAGGACGGGGCGTCGCCTTCGTCTTTCAGGGAAAGAAACGAAGGTGAGCGTCCCGCGGGCGAGGATTTCAGACGCGAAGCTTTCTGGTCAGAACATCCCAGGTCATCACCCAGCTTCCGATGAATCCGTAGACCGGGTACGTGAAAACGCCGGGTCGGTTCCGCTGGAAGCGATAGTGTCCGATCCAGGCCAGGGCGTTTCCGAGCACGGGTGCGGCCCCCAGCAGCCACCCACACCGCGTCGCGACCGCCAGCGCCACCGAGGCTAAGGCAAGCCCGTTGCCAAGCAGGTGCAGGCGTCTGTTGACCGGGTTGTCGTGCATCGCCAGATACACCGGATAGAACTCCGAGAAACTGGTGAACTTCTTGGGCACGGGGACGCCTTCCGACGCTTGTTTACAAGCCGTTCTCGATTAGCGCCGGCGAGTTTGCGAACGCAGGC
>JADGRB010000320.1 GCA_017881315.1 Pseudomonadota bacterium | reverse complement strand
CGGCGATGGCCTCATCGCGACTGAGAGCCTGGGCACGATTCGGCGCACCAGGATCGTGAGCTGAAGACGGCGCCGGCGATGGCCCTGGAAGCCTCGGGATGGCACCGGGAGCCTGCCGGGACCTGGCGGAGCCCCAATAGCAAGCCCGAGCCCGAGGCCCGGTCGGCGCGTGGCGTTGCTGGTCGATGCCGAGCAGAGCTGCCCGCTCGTGATTCCCGTGCCGCGCCCGGGTCAGCGCCGCCTGGAGGCCCGCCGGCAGCTCGACCCGAGGGACGCCCCAGTAGAGTTCGGTCCGACCGGGCGGCGGCGACGCGTGCGGCAAGCCACGCGACGACCGGGGGCCCGCGCCGCTCGAGGCGCGGCCCGGCCCGCGCACTCGTGTCGCTCCTCGCACCGGACCCTGACCTCGGGAGATCGCAGGGCGGCCTGTGCCACTGCCCCCGGTCTGATTTGGTTTCGGGATTTCGGACAGAGGGCAGGAAGCCGTCGCGGCGAGACGTCCCGACAGCGCGGAACGACCGCGACAGTCTACGCGGCCTTTCGCCGAGGACGTCGAGTTCACTCGGCCACCACGATTCTGTTCCGGATCCAGAACGAAGAAAACCAAGACCCGGGGCGTGGGTACAGGGCACCGGGCTGTGAGCGGGGCGTCCGGACCTGCCTGGTCAGCTTCCACGCGCCGGTCACATCGCGCCAGGAAAGCCTGGTCAAAGAGAAAGGAGGTAGCACCTGAAACTTTGAACCGTAGCCCTCGGGTGAAAGTCCCGACCGTGAAGGGCGGAGGCCGCCACACGGGAAGCGAGTCTTGCGTGGTCGTCCACGGGTAACCGTGATCACGAAGCGTAGATAGCGATCGGATGGGCCGCGCGGTAAGTCCCGAAATGCGCGAGAGGAGGGGCCGAGACATTTGTGACTGTCGAAGGCTACCGCGATGCGCCATGCGAAGAGCCCGGGCCTCAGCGCATCGCCCCTCCCGGGATCCAAGAACGCGGCACGTACGAAAGGGGTACCCAGGAACCTTGGGAGAGCTCGATGCTCCGGCGCCGTGCCGGAACGACCTCAGCGAGAGCAAACGAGCCTGGTCGGGCATCGAGCAGTCGGAGCGCTGCATAGGAGCGAAGACGTGGGGGAACCGGACCGCGGGACCCCGCCGAGCAAAGAGCAGCGTCGAGGAGCAGAACCGTCGGAGGGAACGATGAACGAGACACAGGGCTCGGCAGACATCTCAACGAAACTCGAACGGATAGCGAAACTAGCGAAGGACAAGTCGGGCGTCGCGTTGACGACGCTGGCTCACAACATCGACATGGAGTGGATCTGCGAAGCATTCAACCGGACACGCAAGGACGGTGCGCCAGGCGTCGACGGAATCAGCGCGGAGGAGTACGCGGAGCATCTGGAGGGCAACCTCCGGTCGCTCCTCGACCGCGCGAAGTCCGGTCGATACCGAGCCCCACCGGTTCGGCGGGTGCATATCCCGAAGGGTGATGGAGCGCAGACGCGTCCCATCGGCATCCCAACCTTCGAGGATAAGGTGCTGCAGCGGGCGGTAGCGATGGTGCTTGAGGCGGTGTACGAGCAGTCGTTCCACGATTTCTCGTACGGCTTCAGGCCGAGACGCTCTGCACGCAAAGCTCTCGAGGATCTCAAGTCCAGGGCGATCAGGATGGGGGGTGGCTGGATCGTAGAGGTCGATATTCGGAAGTTCTTGGAGACGTCGTCACATTGCACCCCGTGTGTTGATGTTGGCGTCGAAGAGGCTCGGATGAGCTTCAGGGACGCGGATTCGCAGGCCCTTTCGTCGACCAGAGCGGACATGCACGGCGTCGAGCACGCCGCGCTTTACACGTTGCAACACGGTCTGGCGCGAAACGCCGAGGAGCTTCATGGCGTCGAGCATCGGCACGTAGCCAGCGGGCGCCTCTTCGACGAAGCGTGCGCGCAGATCGTCGGAGACACGGATTTGCCACGGGGCTCCGGGCGTGATCTGTTCGGCGGCGATGAAGCCGTCGTTGATCCAGCGGTGGACCGTCGATGCTGTGACGCCGAGGAGCTCGGCGGCCTTCTGCACGGTGACGAGATCGGCTTCGTCGGATTCCGCCCGCTCACATCGTGGAATCTCCCAGTGCGTGCGCAGGCTGCAGACGCGGTTCGCAGTGAAACGCAAGCCGGTTGCAGTTGCACGCTCCTGGCGATTGAGGATACCGGCGATGACGGCGTCGGGGTAATGCACGGCGAGACGCCGCACGAGATCGACGGTCTCCTCCGCAGTGCGGTTGGGCGCCTGCGTGGCGCGCCAGAGATCGACGACGTGCTCATGGATCACGCCGCCGCGCCAGCGCAGCGCGAGATGCGCTTGGTGCTTCACGCGGTCGACGGTGACGATCACTTCTTCGAGCATCGCGCGGAGCAGCTCCTTGCGATCGCGATCCGTGGTCGTCGGGGTCCTCCACACTTTGCGAAGATCGCCGCCGAGCGCGCGGATCGCTGCGCGATCCTGATCGCTGAGGACACGCGGCTGCTGTTTTTCTCGTTCAGCGATCGCGAGCTCGGCTTCGCCGAGCTCGCGGAGGCGGGCTTCCCAGTCGGCCTCGAGACCGCGTGCGACGAGCCGATTGTCGGGATCGACAGCGCGGTAGCGACGCTCCGCGCGCTGCGCTTCATAGCGTGCATGCTCCACCTGACGGCGCCACTGCGCGAGTGCGGTGTCGTTCTCCGCTTGGCTGAGCTCCACCGCGCGCAACGACGCTTCGACTCCGGCCGGCGTGATCGCGGTGATGAGCGTGTCGGAAACAGCCTCGTCGATCCGCACGCCGCCGACGCGCATGCAGTACTCGGCTCTGCCGTTGATGATGGTGGCGCCGGCGCAGTAGTAGCCAGGCGTCGCGTTGCGGCCGCTGTAATAGACGCGCAAGCCACGACCGCAGCGGCCGCACGTCGCGATTCCTTGCAAGAGCGCCGCGCCCTCTCTCACGGCGCCCTCGGTCTCGTGACGACGAGGATGCGTGTTCGCCGCGATCCGCACCTGGTTGGCTTCGAAGGTCTCCCAATCGATGAAGCCCGGATGGTGATCGCGGAGGACGATGCTCCACTCGGCGCGCGGCAGACGGCGCATGCGCTTGCGCACTCGTCCAAACTCGTCGACGTAGCGTTCGTGTCGAGACTTCCCATAGACGTAGGCGCCAGCATAAACGGGGTTGGTGAGCACCTGGTGGATCTTCCCGTACGTCGGCACGACCCACGTGATCTCGCGGAGCGTGCTGGACTGGAGCGGCCATTTCAGATTCTGCGCGCGCAGCCACAGCCACACCTGGCGCGCGGAGCCCATCTCGGCGAAGCGGTCGAACACGGCACGCAGCACGCCGGTGATCGCCTCATCGTCGTGCATGCGCACTTCACCGTCCGCATCACCCCACACGAAGCCGATCGGCAACCCGCGGCGGAGCTCCCCGCGCTCGGCCTTGTTCCGAATGCCGCCCGCAAGACGGGCGCGAAGGACGTGGAGCTCGGCCTCGGACATCGTGCCCTTGAGGCCGAGCACCAGGCGATCGTTGAACAGCCCTGGATGATAGATGCCGTCGCCATCGCCGATGAGCGTGTCGGTGACGCCGCACAGATCGAGGAGCCGGTACCAGTCGGCGTTGTTGCGTGCGAGCCGCGAGACTTCCAGGCCGAGCACGATCCCGACGTGTCCGAGCGCGACGTCGGACGTCAGGCGTGTGAAGCCAGTGCGCTCGACAAGGCCACCGCCGGAGACGCCGAGGTCCTCGTCGATGACGGTCACCTGATCGTTCCGCCAGCCCAAGGAGACGGCGCGCTCGACGAGGCGATACTGACGCTCGGTGGACTCGCGGTTGTGCTCGACCTGCGCGGTCGTGGACTGCCGGATGTAGACGTACGCGCGGCGATGCAGATGAGCCGCGCCGATCTTCGCGCTCTCATTCATCGCGCACCTCCTGGTCGACGCCGACCTGTTCGGGCGCCGCTGCCTTTGCGATCAGCCGAGCGAGCGTCGCCACGACCTCGCTTCTGTTCGCCGGATCGAGCGTGGGCCACACGGGCTCGACGGCCTTTGCCGGCTTCGTTTCGAGGAAGCTCATCAGGATTTGCACGGGTACTCACCTCCGGTTGCGAGCGATCGGAGGTGACAGTCGGCAGTCGACGCAAGAGCGCGTCGATGATCACGCTCACGCGCTGCAACTGCGCGACGGAGGCGAGCGTTGCTTCTCCTTCATGAGCTGCTCGCGCTGTCGCTACGTCATCGGGGACGAGGTCCGTCCACGAGGCGGGAATTAGCGAGCGCGTGCCGTCGGGATGCACGAGCACGAGGTGCTGCGTGCCGCGCCGATGCGTCCAGCCGAGTACGGCGAGAGCGCGCCCTTCGAACGGGTGCTGCCTGCGCGTCACCGTCACGCGCTCGGGGAGACCGTCAAGATGGTGGTGATGGGCAGTATGTCGTGTGTTCCTTCGACACGATCGATCATGGCCACCTGCAGGCGATCCTTCGCCAACGGGTACGTGATGGGGTGTTGTTACGTTTGATTGGCAAGTGGCTGAACGCGGGGGTGCTCGAGGGGATCGAGCTCTCCTATTCCGACGAAGGGACCCCGCAAGGAGGCGTGATCTCGCCTCTCCTGGCAAACGTGTTCCTCCACGAAGTGTTTGACGACTGGTTCGTGCACACCGTCGTGCCTCGGCTTCGCGGCCGGAGCGCGGTGGTTCGCTACGCGGACGACATCGCCATGATCTTCTCGAGGAAGGACGATGCCATGCGGGTGCTCGACGTCTTGCCGGCGAGGTTCGGCAAGTACGGCCTGACGCTGCATCCCCAGAAGACTCGAGTGGTCCCGTTCCGGCGGCCTGATCTCGCCGCGATGCGCGGAGAGCCGGGCCCCGAGACCTTTGACCTGCTGGGGTTCACGCACCACTGGGAGCTATCCCGTGCGAAGAAGTGGTTCGTGCGCATGCACACGGCCAAGGATCGGTTCCGCCGCACGCTACGCCAACTCAACGAATGGTGCCGCGACCATCGGCACCTTTCGCTGGACGAGCAGCACTCCGCCTTGGAGCTCAAGCTGAAGGGACATTTCGCGTACTTCGGCGTCCTGTCGAACATGCGAAAGCTCGGAACGCTGTGCCACTGGGCGACGAGGATCTGGTTCAAGTGGCTCTCGCGCCGTTCGAACCTGCCTCTCACCTGGAAAGCGATGAAACGGATCTTGAAGCGCTACCCGCTTCCCATCCCGAGCGTCGCAGCTCCACGCGTCACGTAGCGAACCTGCTTCTCGAGGAGCCGGATGCGTGGAAATCTGCAAGTCCGGATCTGTGGGGGCCCCGAGCTGGTAACGGCTCGGGGCTACCCGGCGGCCGTCCGGCGTTCTCCCGAGGTCTTTGGTTTCCGCGGTCCGGGGCGCGCGATCGGAACACGCCCGGCGCGGTCGGCACCCCCGCTGCGTCCCACGCGGGACGTCGCGCACGTCTGCCGCTTTGGCGGCGCGGTCGGCACCCCGCTGCGTCCCACGCGGGACGTCGTGCACGTCCACCGGCGCGGTCGGCGCGACCCGCGTCCCACGCGGGACGTCGTGCACGTCCGC
>JADGRB010000319.1 GCA_017881315.1 Pseudomonadota bacterium | reverse complement strand
GGCGGCGGTGGCGCGACTGGCGGCGGAGGGAGTGGCGCGGGCAGGCATGGTGGCAGCGGCGGCGTGACCGGTGGTGGCGGGAGTAGCGCGGGTGGACATGCCGGTGGAGGTGGAAAGGGCGGAGCCGGTGGAGGAGGCGGGAGCGCAGGGGCCGCCGGCGGATCAGGAGCCGGGGGCGGCGGACACCAGTGCACGCCCGAGGCAACATGCACAGGCCCGGTCCTCTGCACGACGGGGGCGTGCTGCGGGGCCGGATGCTGCGCAGCCGGCGAGTGGTGTGACACCAGTGGATCGGTGCCCACGTGCCGCTGCAACGCGAGCGCAGCTTGCGGCGCGGGCGAAACCTGCTCGTCCCCGCTTGGCGGCGTCGGCGTCTGCGGCCAGCGATGTTGCGGCGGCGACGCCGGGACCTGCCCGATCTCGCGCCGAATGTACAAGCGCGATATCGAGACGCTCGACGACGAGGCGCTCGGGCGCATCTACGCCGAGCTGAAGCAGATCCAACTCACCACGTATCAGTACAAGAACGACCCCGCGGCCACGCCCCGGCGGCTCGGCTTCATCATCGACGACACCAAGACGTCCTATCCCATCAACGCCGACGGTGCGTCGGTCAACCTCTACGGCTACGTCAGCATGGCGGTGGCCGCCATCCAGATCCAGAGCCGCGAGATCGCCGCGCTGCGCGCGGAGGTTGCGCGGCTGAAGCGTATTCACTCGAGATAGCCGACGGCGAGCTGGTTGACCTCGGGCCGAAACGCAGCACCGTCGCGCGTACAACCCCGCCTCCCAGAGCAGGTGTTCCGAACCGGCGGTCGTTCGTCCGGGCACAAACTCCGCTAGCAGGCGATGATTGACGCCCGTGCGCCCGGAGTGAGGATCTGCGACGGGCGGATGCCGAAGTGCTCGCGGGCCGCCGCGGATAGGTGCGCCGAGGACGAGAATCCTGCGTCGAGCGCGGCGGTCGTGAGCGAAGCGCCCGCGGCGTATTCGCGCGCCACCGAGAACGTCCGCAGCCACCGTCGAAACGAACGGAGAGAGGTTCCCATCTGTTCGCGCGCCAGGCTCATCAGCCGCGACGGCGACAGCCCGACCTGGGCGGCGATCGCGTCGATGGGGAGGTTGTCGTCGAGGCTCACGTGCAGCGCGTCGATGGCGCGCCGGAGCCGATCGTGGATCGGCCGGGCGTCCGCGCACGAGCGCGCGATAGCTCGATCGACCAACTCGAAGGTGGCGAGCTCTCCGCGGTGGAGCGCCAAGCTGAGCTCGACCCAATCATTGGGCCGCCGGAGGTCGCGAACGGACGCCATGCCGGCCCGCGACAGCGCGTGCGGCGGAAGCACGAACACGGCGATTCGCCCGCCATCGACCTCCACCGCGTGCGAGAACCCAGGCGCTATCAACGCGGCACGGCTCACGTGCGAGCGCTCGGCGATGATGCGCAGGGGCCGGTCGACCCCAACGACCACGACCGACGACGCGTGACGGTGCGTGACGATCACGTCGAGCCCGCCGCACAGCGCGACGCGGTCGGTGCCGGCAAGCAGCCGGACGCGGGCAGTCGGTTCTTGAAAGTCTGCGCGCGGCGAACCTGCCATCGTGGACTCCATGCTACATAACCACCGCGTCGCGCACCACGGATCGCCAGGGGGACCGCGATGACGGCGCCGAGCTTCTGCCTCGCGAGCGCCGGGGCGTTCTTCCTGGTCGGCCTCGCCACCGGCACGTGGAAGTACGCGTGCATCGCGACCAGCCGCGACGCCCGGGCTCCATCCTACGTCGACACCGCACATCGGGCCTCGCTGATGTACGCGTTCGCGTGCGGGCTGCTGGGCCAGCTCGCGGCGCACAGCGCCTGGCGTGACGCCGTCAACCTGGCCGCGTCGGTCGTGCTCGTGGTGTTCTTCGCCGCGTCCGTCCTTGGATACGTGGTCCACGGCGTGCTTCGCGACACCGACAACCAGCTCGCGCATCCGCACCGCCTCGGCGCTCGCACGATCCCGCGGTCAGCGATGCTCGTGTTCATGGTGTCGCTCGTGGTCGCGGAGCTCGGCAGCTTTGTCGTCATCTTCACGGGCTTGTGGGGAGCAAATACACCATCTGGCGTTCAAGCGGCACGCTCCTCCTCTGACTGTGGTGCGCGCGCAGCGGCCGCAAAGCTGTAGCGATGATGCAGCGGGGCCGCCGATGGAGGTGGTGGCGCTGCAGGCGGCGTGGTCACGGCACCTCCGGCCTCACCATGGGCGTGATCGCGATGCTCGGTGCGCGGTCGAGTCGGCTCCGTGGCAACAGAACCGCGCTCGCTCAGCAGTATCTAATCGTATCGCTATCTTAACCAGTAGGCGGGACAGGGATTGAACCTGCGACCCGAGCCGTGTAAAGACCCTGCTCTACCACTGAGCTACCCGCCTAGAGCGGCACAGGATAGCGCAGGCAAGAACTTGGGGAAGAATTCCAGCCGCACACAATCCGCTTTCAGCGACCAGCGCTGGCTGTGTGCGCGATGGTTCCGGACCGACCGCGGCCTCCACCCGGGGCGCGGCCGGTGTGAGAGGTCGGCCCCCCCGAACTCTCACACCGTCGCGAGCCCCATCCCGCCCATCCCCACCGAACAGGTCCATAGTAGCAACCGCATGTTTCGATCTCGCTTCACACCCGCGAATGTTTTGTAAATTCGGACCATCTTGAACCACGCCACGAACGGCACCAACGGCGCCCTCTCGTTCGGGAAACCGCCGTACAAGGTCGGGCGCACGCTGCTGCCCAACGGGATGCGGGTGGTCGCCGTCGAGACCCCCCACCTGCACAGCGCGACCGTCTGCCTCTATGTGCGCGCCGGCTCGCGCTACGAGGCGCCCAAGACCAACGGGCTCTCGCACTTCCTCGAGCACATGCTGTTTCGAGGCTCCGCGCACTACCCGTCGTCGCTGGCGCTGAACCGGGCGATCGAGGAGCTGGGCGGCACCCTCTACGCCGAGACCGGGCGCGACTACTCGCTCTACCAGATCGCGCTGCACCCGCGGTACGTCGAGAGCGGCATGCAGATCCTGGGCGATCTCTTCGGCGCCCCGGAGTTTCGCGACATCGAGCTAGAACGCAAGATCGTGGTCGAGGAGATCCTGGAAGACCTCGACGACCGTGGGCGCAACGTCAACGTCGACGATCAGTCGCGCCTGCTGGCCTGGGGCGACCATCCGCTCGGCTACCCGATCACCGGGCCGCTGCGGAACGTGCGGCGGTTTTCGGTCACCAACGTGCGGTCGCACTTCCGGCGTTTCTACGGCGCCGCGAACATGGTCCTCGCGGTGGCGGGGCCGGTCGCGGCGCGCACGGTCTACAAGCAGAGCCGTGACGCTTTCGCGCGGGTGCCGCGCGGCGCCCGTCGCAAGCCGCCGGCGCCGCGCGCGGCCGGGCCGGGGCCACGTTTTCGCACCGTGCACAACGAGTCGGCGCAGACGCAGGTGCACATCCTGTTTCACGCGCTTCCCGAGACGGACCCGGCCTACCACGCGCTGCGGGCGCTGGTGCGGGTGCTCGACGACGGGATGTCGACGCGCCTTCACTACCAGATCTGCGATCAGAAGGGCCTCGCCTATTCGGTCGCGGGGACGCTGCACTCGTATCACGACGCCGCGCTCCTGGAGATCGACGCGGCCTGCGCGCACTCGAAGCTGGCGGCGCCGGTGAACGAGGCGCTGGGGATGCTGGGGCAATTCCGCGACGAGCTGGTGAGCGAAGACGAGCTCGACAAGGCCAAGCGGCGCTTCGTCGCCGACATCGAGGCCTGCTACGACGATCTCGATGGGCTCTCGAGCTGGTTCGGCGGGACCGAGCTGTTCGGGCGGGCCGACACGCAGGAGAACCGGGCGCGCGCGCTTGGCCGCGTGCGGCCGGAGGACATCCGCGCCGTCGCCCGCCGGGTCTTCCGCCGCGAGAACCTAGCCGTGACCGTGGTCGGCGCCCTCAGCCCGACGCAGTCCCGCAAGGTCCAAAAGATCGTCCGCGAGTTTCGCTGAGATGGGGACCCTGGGAGGGTCCCCAAACCCCCCCGCGATGGATCTCGTCGGGCGAAGCCCGCCGAGCTTCCACGCGATCGTCTACTTCTTCTTCTTCGCCGAGGCGGCGGGCGTGACATCGACGGCGAGGGTGAGCGTCTCCTTCACCGGTTTGCACGCCTGCTCCTGACAGATCACGAAGCGCGCCTCGGCGGCGATGCTCTGCTTGCCGACCTCGGTGGCCGAGACGGGGATGTCGAAGCGCGCGCTGTCGACGGTGGTCGCGGCCAGGTCGGCGCGGGTGAGCTTCGCCTTCTTGACGCTCAGGCCCGCGGGCGGTGTCAGCGCCAGGTTGATCGGCGCCTCGCCGTTGACGTGCCAGCCGCTCTTGGCCTTGATGGTGAGGCTGGCGGTCGTGGTCGCGCCGACGGCGACCTTGGGCGTGGCCTGCGTGATCTCGTAGAGCGCGTCGGCCGCACGCGCGGCGGTCGTTCCAAAGGTCACCAGCGCGAGGGCCAGAAGGAATCGATTCATCTGCGGGCCTCCATCCTTGATCGTAGCACGTCGTCTCCGCCGCCCGCGGCGACGTCATCTCCGTGCCGACTGCGCGATTTCACCCGTCGATTCGGCGCTCAGCGGCGGAAGCCGCCGCCGATGATCACGCTCGCCCAACCACCCCCGCGGGCGCCGAAGTCGATCCCCCCCTCGGCCCCCAGGCGGACGAAGTAGCGCCAATATGATCGGATCTCGATAGCCGCCGAGGCGAACGGGCCGCCGAGGATCGTCGTGGGTTGCGGGGCGTTGACAGTGTAGTCCCAGGAGGGTCCGATGCGGGCCCCCAGCCCCAACTCGGGCGTGAACCGCGCACCGGGGCGGCGGGCCAGGACCGACACGGCGCCCACCAGATCGGCGCGATAGGTCACGAGAGCGGCGTTGTCGATCTCGAAAGCGACGCCCCAGCCCCACGATCCCGAGCCTTCCTCGACGGCGCTCTCCAGCGCTACGCGCAAATGCTCGCCGCTGAACCAGTGCGGGTTCGTGCCCGAGAAGTATCCAGCCACCAAGAACCCTCCCCCGACAGCGACCGTGCGCTCGGGCATCGGGCGCGGCGACGCCTCGACGGGTGGTGACGAATTGCGCAGGAGGTCGACGCGCAGGAGCTCCGCGATCGCGACCGCGACCGCCCGGGGCCGGGCGTCGGCGGCGAGGCCCACCATCGGAACCTCGCGCCGGACGGGCGATCCCGCGCCCTGGCGGACGGCCAAAAGATCTACGTTTTCGGCGGTGCAGGAGACGGAGACCACCAGGAAATCCGTCGCGGGCACGACGCCCACGCCCAACAACCGGCCGCGGATCTCGACCCCCAACGCCGCCCGTACGTCGGCGTCGGAAAGCGCGGGGCACAGGATCGGGGCCAGCCGGACGGGCGGCCCATTGGCTTCGACCGGTGCGACAGCGGCCAGGATGATCAACAGGGGACCGATCACGGCGTCGCGCCTCCCGCAGGTGGGCGTGCCCGATGCGCCTCGGCCGCGCGCGTGGCCGCGTCCTTTGCCAGCGGTCCACCGGGCGCCAGATCGCGCGCGCGCTCGAAGGCGCGTGCCGC
>JADGRB010000002.1 GCA_017881315.1 Pseudomonadota bacterium | reverse complement strand
CGACTAGTGCGCCGGGTTGACCAGCCCAGCGGCCGCGGAGAGCGCTGGCTCGCTCAGCGCTTCGCCGTGTCCGCCACCCTCGTCGGGATGATATCCGGCCTCGCCATGATCGGCGTCGTCGAGCCCCTGTTCCTCGCTCTCGACGCTTGGGCGAAGCCCGATGGCTGCCTTCAACGCGAACGCGATCACCGCCGTCGCGCCCACCGAGAGCACCAGCGTCAGCCCCATCGCCTTGAGCTGCTCGATCCAGAGGCTCTTGCCCACGATGCCGGCCAGGTTGGTGCTCAGGTTCGGGTTGGCCTCGGGGCTGGCGAAGAAGCCGGTGCAGAGCGCCCCCAGGGTCCCGCCCACTCCGTGCACGCCGAAGGTGTCCAGCGCGTCGTCGTACTTGAAGAACGCCTTGAGCTTGGTGCAGGCGAGAAATGGGACGATGCCCGCGAGGAGGCCGATGATCACGGCGCTCCCCGGCGTGACGAACCCCGAAGCCGGCGTGATCACGACCAGCCCGGCCACCGCGCCCGAGCAGAAGCCGAGCACCGTGGGCTTGCCGCGCGTGAGCCATTCCAGCCCCGGCCAGACGGCGGCGGCGACCGCGGTCGCCAGCGTGGTGGCGGTGAAGGCGGTGGCGGCGATGCCGTCGGCGGCGACCGCGCTGCCGGCGTTGAAGCCGTACCAACCGACCCAGAGCATGCCGGTGCCGATCACGGTGAGGACCATGCTGTGCGGGACGAAGGCCCGCCGGCCGAAGCCGGTGCGCTTGCCGAGGATCAGGCAGAGCACCAGGGCCGACCATCCGGACGACATGTGAACCACCGTGCCGCCCGCGAAGTCGATGGACCGGATCGCCGCCTTGGCATTCCAGACGCCGTTCATGAGGCCGTCGGCGCCCCACACCATGTGCGCCAGCGGAAAGTAGACCACGAACATCCAGATCACGATGAAGGCCATGATCGCCGAATACTTCATGCGTTCCGCGATCGCGCCGACGATCAGCGCGGGCGTAATGATCGCGAACATGAGCTGGTACATCGCGAAGACGTTCTGCGAGACCCAGGCGCCGTAGTCGGCGTTGGGTGTCGAGGTAACCCCTTTGAGCCAGGCGAATTTCAGTCCGCCCAGGAACGGGCCGCCGTGATCGAACGCGAGGCTGTAACCGGCCGCCCACCATAGGATGGTGATCAGGCCGGCGCACCCCAGACACTGCGCCATGACCGAGAGGACGTTCTTGCGCCGCACCAGCCCGCCGTAGAAGAGCGCCAGGCCTGGCAGCGTCATGAACAGCACCAGCGCGGTGGCGGTCATCATCCAGGCGTTGTGGCCGGGACCGGGGGACGAGAGATACTTGGGCGTCCCGTTGGTCACGTAGGCCTCCAGATCGGCGACCCGTGCCGCCAGATCGGGCGCGGGCGCAGCGGCGGCCACCGAGGGAGACTGCGCAAACGCGGCAGCGGCCGAGACGGTGCTCAGGACCGTGAACCCAGCCACGATCAACGCGGCGACCAACGACGCTCGATTTCGGTGCATGCCCATGGCGCGATCCTTTTTTCTGAAGGCCGTGACTCGCAGCGCGGCGAGGTCGCGCGCGCGGACCGAATCTTGGCGACTTGGCGGATCGGGATCAAGCGTTCATTGACGAAATCTAAATCGATCCGAAACGTCACCGAAACCTAGTGTTTACGTGCCGGAAATAATCCGTACGGGCTTAAAAAAAGAAACGGTGGCCTGTCGATCGGGGCGGGCGCCGATCGACTGATTCAGGGACGCTTTGGTCCCGCAACGACACCCACCAAGGAGAGACTCCATGCAGTACATGCTGCTCATCTACGGGAACGAGGAAGGGATGAAGACCGCCACGCCGGGCGACCGGGAGGCCATGTTCAAGGCCTACGGCGACTTCACCGCGAGCATCGTCAAGTCGGGGAACATGAAGGCCGGCGACGCGCTCCAGCCGACGGCCAGCGCGACCACGGTGCGTGTCCGCGACGGCAAGACGCTCACCACCGACGGTCCGTTCGCCGAGACCAAGGAGCAGCTCGGCGGCTACTACCTGGTCGAGGCCAAGGATCTCGACGAAGCCACCAAGCTCGCGGCCCGGATCCCCGGAGCGCGCGTGGGCAGCATCGAGGTGCGACCGGTCATGCCGATGCCGGCCGACTACCCGCGGCCCAAGGCCTGAGCGCGCGGCGTCCGCCCGGGGCTATGCTGGGTTCCGGGCGGGCGATGGATTCAGGAATCGAGACGGTCGAGCGGGTCTTTCGAGAGGAACGGGGGCGGATCCTCGCGACCTTGATCCGTCTGGTGGGCGACATCGATGTCGCCGAAGAATCTCTGGCGTCCGCGCTCGAGGCGGCGCTCGTACAGTGGCCCGCCGAGGGGACGCCCGACAACCCGCGCGCCTGGTTGATTCGAGCCGCGCGCAACAAGGCGGTCGATCGGCTGCGGCGCGGCGCCCTCTTCGAGGAGAAGCGGACCGCGCTCGAAATGGAGGCGGCGCTGGCGATGGCGTCCGCGCCGGACGCGACGCCTGCCCATGAGGAACCCGTGGACGACCGTCTCCGATTGATCTTCACCTGCTGCCATCCGTCGCTCGCGATCGAGGCGCAGGTCGCGCTCACGCTGCGCACGCTCGGCGGTCTCGAGACCGAGGAGATCGCGCGCGCGTTTCTGGTGCCTGCCGCCACCATGGCCCAGCGGCTGGTGCGGGCCAAGGCCAAGATCCGGCAGGCCGGCATCCCCTACCGCGTCCCGGATTCCGACGAGCTGCCGGCGCGCCTGGATGCCGTGCTGGCGGTGATCTACCTGGTGTTCAACGAAGGGTACGCGGCCAGCTCCGGATCGTCCCCCGTTCGCCGCGAGATCTGCGAGGAGGCGATCCGCCTCGGGCGGCTGCTGGTCGAGCTGATGCCCGCCGCCGAGGCGCGCGCGCTGCTCGCGCTGATGCTGCTCTCCGACGCGCGCCGCGACGCCAGGGTGGGCGCCGGCGCCGACGGCGAGGTGATCTTACTGGAAGATCAGGATCGCTCCCGCTGGGATCGCGCGGCGATCCGCGAAGGGCTGGCGTTGATCGACGGCACGCTGCGCGCCGCGTTTCCCGGGCCCTACGCCCTGCAGGCGGCGATCGCGGGCGTGCACGCGCAAAGCGAACGGGCCGACCAAACCGACTGGGTGCAGATCGTCGGCCTCTACACGCTGCTCGCCGAGCTGTATCCGTCGCCGGTGGTGTCGCTGAACCACGCCGTCGCGATCGCCATGGCGACCGGACCGGCCGAGGGCTTGCGCCGGATCGACGCGCTGGCGGCCAGCGGCGTCCTCGCCGACTATCACCTGCTTTCCGCCGCGCGCGCCGACCTGCTTCGCCGCCTCGGTCGGTTTACCGAGGCGGCCGCCGCCTATCGGCAGGCGCTGGCGCTGGCGAGCAACCAGTCCGATCGCCGCTTCCTCCAGCGCCGCCTGATCGAAGTCGGCGGCGCCATTCCGGCGAACTAAGCGCCCGAGCTCGAGGCGGCCAGCCGCGCGGCGTACTGTTTTTCGTAGTAGTCGCGGTAGGCGCCGCTGCGGATCCGATCGGACCAGACGGAGTTCGCGCGGTACCAGGCCACCGTCTCGGCGAGCCCCTCGTCGAAGGCGTGGCGCGGCCGCCAGCCGAGCTGCTCGCGGATCTTGCGGGCATTCATGGCGTAGCGCCGGTCGTGACCGGGTCGGTCGGGAACGTGGCGGATCAACGACTCGTCGCGACCGGTCAGGCGCAGGATCGTCCGCACGACGTCCATGTTCGGCCGCTCGTTCTCGGCGCCCACGTTGTAGACCTCCCCCGCGCCGCCGCCTTCGAGCACGAGGTCGACCGCCTCGCAGTGATCCTCGACGTGGATCCAGTCGCGCACGTAGAGGCCGTCCCCATAGACCGGTAGCGGCTTGCCCTCGAACGCGTTCAGGATCATGAGCGGGATCAGCTTCTCGGGGAACTGGAAGGGGCCGTAGTTGTTGGAGCAGCGGGTGAGGACTGTGTCCATGCCGTGGGTATGATGGAAGGCCATCACGAAGTGGTCCGCGGCCGCCTTGCTGGCCGAGTAGGGGCTGCGCGGCGAGAGCGGGGTGGTCTCCTCGAAGGCGCCGCTCGGTCCGAGAGAGCCGTAGACCTCATCGGTCGACACCTGGAGAAACCGCCGCACACCCGCGGCGCGCGCCGCCTCCAGCAGGCGCAGCGTCCCCGCCACGTTGGTGTCGAGGAACGGCTCGGCGGAGATGATGCTGCGGTCGACGTGACTCTCGGCGGCGAAGTTCACGATCGCTTCGATCGCGTGCGTTCGCAGCAGGTCCAGCATCTTCGCGCCGTCGCGAATGTCGGCGCGCACGAAGAGGTGCTGGGCGTCGCCCTCGAGGTCGCGGAGGTTTTCCAGGTTGCCCGCGTAGGTCAGGGCGTCGACGTTGACCACCAGGCCGTCTGGCCGCTTTCGCCGCGCGAGCCGCACGTAAGACGAGCCAATGAAGCCCGCGCCACCCGTCACCAGCAGATTCATCGGCGCGCGAGTTTCCGCGGACGGAATTTCAAAGTCAACGTCGACGACCGGCGCGCCGCGGCCGTCATGACCGCAGGAGCTTCTCGAGCCCCGCGCGTACTTCGACCCGAATGTCGTCCCGGCGGAGCGCGTAATGAACCAGCGCCAGCACGTACCCCGCGCGATCGCCGACGTCGAAGCGTTGTCCTTCCACCTCGAGCCCATAGAGACCCTTGCGGGCACAGAGGGTCTCGAGGCCGTCGGTGAGCTGGATCTCGTCGCCGCGCCCGGCGGGCGTCGTCTCCAATATCTCGAAGATCTCGGGCGGCAGGACGTAGCGCCCGATGATCGCCAGCCGCGACGGCGCGGTCCCGGGCGCGGGCTTCTCGATGAGCTTACGGACCCGCAGCTCGCGGGGCGCGGTCCGCTCGCCGTCGATGATGCCGTACAGATGCTCCTGTCCGACCGGCACCTCCTTGAGGCCGACCACGCCCGTGCCGGTGCGCGCATGCAGGTCGATGAGCTGGCGGATTCCGGGGACCTCGGCGTCGAGCAGATCGTCGCCCAGCAGCACGGCGAACGGCTCGTCGCCCACGGCGGCCCGGGCGCAGAGGACCGCGTGCCCGAGGCCGCGGGGCTCGCCCTGTCGCACCGAGACGAAGCGGGCCAGCTCCGTCAATCGCCGCACCGCCGCCAGGTCCTCCTTCTTCCCGCGCCGCGCCAGCAGGGCTTCAAGCTCGGGTGCGCGATCGAAATGATCCTCGATGGCGGACTTGCCGCGCGCCGTGACGAAGATGACCTCCTCGATGCCGGCCGCCACGCACTCCTCGACGATGATCTGGATGCTGGGCACGTCGACCAGCGGCAACATCTCCTTGGGGACGGCCTTGGTGGCCGGCAGGAACCGCGTCCCCAGGCCGGCGACCGGCACCACCGCTTTGCGCACCTTTTTGGCCGACGGTTCGCTCATTTGGTTCGGCACTCTAGCCCGTTTTTGGCCAGCCGCCATCGTGCGCGGGGCGGGGAGAATCTGATAGGGTGCTGGGCATGCCTTCCAACCCAGCTCGAGCGTCCGAGCGAATCGGCGGCGTCTACATCGTCCCGCTGCGTGCCTTTTCCGACGAGCGCGGTTACTTCTTCGAGAGCTTCCGCAGGTCGTGGATCCCCGGCGTGCGCGACATGGTGCAAGGGAACGTGTCGTTCTCCAAGGCGGGTGTGCTGCGCGGCATGCACTACCACCTCAAACAGGCCGACTTTTGGTTGGTCCCGTCGGGTCACGTGCGCGCGGCGCTCTACGACCTCCGCCTTTCGTCGCCTACGCGCGGACAGAAGGAGATGCTGGATCTCGGCCAGGATCATCCCTTCGGCCTCTACATTCCAAAGGGCGTCGCGCACGGATTCTGCGCGCTGGTCGATTCGTTCATGACCTATCTGGTCGACGAGTACTACGACAACAGCGACGAGCGCGGCGTCCGCTGGGACGATCCGGCGCTGGGCCTCGACTGGCAGGTCAAGACCGCCAACGTCTCGGAGCGGGATCAGGAAAACCCGCTGCTGGCCGCGATCCCCGAGGCCGCGCTGCCGCGCTGATTCAGCTCGTTTCAGGCTGTCACGGCGAGTCCGCTCTCGACGCGGCGCAGCCAATTATCGCTGGAGATTGATTCGGCAGTCGCCTAGGCTGGGCGTTTCATCTCGGGAGCGCCATCATGAATGTCCAACTCTTCGACAGCACTCTGCGCGACGGCATGCAGAGCGAGGGTCTCTCTCTCTCGGTCGAGGACAAGCTCAAGATCACGCGTCTGCTGGACGGCTTCGGCATTCATTTCATCGAAGGCGGTTACCCCGGGTCGAACCCCAAGGACGTGGAGTTCTTCGAGCGCGCCAAGTCGGTCACCTTTCGTCACGCCAAGCTGACGGCGTTCGGAATGACCCGCAAGGCAGGCGGGCGCGCCGAGACTGATCCGATCCTGGCCGCGATGGTGGCCGCCGAGACACCGGTGGTGGCCGTCGTCGGCAAGACCTGGACGATGCACGTCACCAAGATCGTCGGCACGACGCTGGACGAGAATCTGGCGATGATCGCGGACAGCGTCGCCTTTCTCAAGAAGCAGGGTCGCGAGGTCGTCTACGACTGCGAGCACTTCTTCGACGGCTTTCGCGCCGATCGCGAATACGCGCTCGCCACCATCAAGGCGGCCGCGTCCGCGGGCGCCGACTGGGTCGCGATGTGCGACACCAACGGCGGCAGCTTGCCGGGGGACATCCGCGAGGTGGTCGGGGTGGTGCGCCAGACCATCCCCACCAAGCTCGGCATCCACACCCACAACGATTGCGACGTGGCGGTCGCCAACGCGTTCGCCGGGATCGAGGCCGGCTGCGAGCAGGTCCAGGGAACGATGAACGGCTGGGGCGAGCGCTGCGGCAACGCCAATCTGATCTCGGTCATCGCGGGCCTGCAGCTCAAGATGGGCCGGCCCTGCGTGCCCGAGGAGAACCTGGCGCGTCTGACCGACCTTTCGCGCTCGGTGAGCGAGATCGCGAACATCCGTCCGCGCGCGCACGCGCCGTACGTGGGTTCCTCGGCCTTCGCCCACAAAGGGGGGATGCACGTCGCCGCGGTCGAGAAGATCCCCGCCAGCTACGAGCACATCGTCCCGGAGCGGGTCGGCAACCGTCGCCACATCGTGGTCTCCGAGCTGTCGGGTCGCGGCAACGTTCGCATGCGCGCCAGCGAGCTCGGCATCGAGGTGCAGGGGAGTGAACGAACGGTGCTCGACCGCATCAAGGAGCTCGAGAGCCAGGGCTACCAGTTCGAGGCGGCCGAGGGCTCCTTCGAGCTGCTCAGTCGCCGCAGCCAGCCCGGCTACGTTCCGCCGTTCGAGGTCCTCGATGTGGTGGTGATCTCCGAGCGCCGGCGCGGCAACTCGATGTTCGCGGAGGCGACCGTCAAGCTCCGGATCGGAGAGGAAGTCGTTCACACGGTCGCCGAGGGGACGGGACCCGTGCACGCGCTCGACAGCGCCTTTCACAAGGCGCTCAATCCAAACTTCCCGCTGGTTCGCGACATCCGTCTGGCCGACTACAAGGTGCGCATCCTGGATCCGGAAGCCGCCACCCGCGCCAAGACCCGGGTCCTCATCGAATCGGCCCGCGGTGAGGAGCGGTGGAGCACCATCGGGGTATCTCAAAACATCATCGAAGCCAGCGCCGCCGCCCTGGCCGATGCGCTCGAGCTGCCTCTGGCCCGGGTCGCCACCCCCGCCTTCCAGAAATCCCCAGAGGGCGCCCTCGCGACCGGCTGAAAGGGTCGATTCCGGTCCGTAGCTCGACGTTTCCGAAGCGTCACGGATTACCCCTTTTACTATCCAGGAAGTTCCCGTATTATTCGGTTCCTGCCGATCTTCTGGGGAGGGGAACAAGGCGACAGATCAGCGTTAGATTCGGTGTGGGCGGCCTGACCGGGCGATTGACAGCTCGAGTCAGGCGATGGGTTCAAACAAAGTTTCAATAACAACGTACCTGGAGAGAATTCACATGGAAGCGAACAAGGACAAGACGACCGAGGGCACCGAGACCAGCACGACCCAATCCGACGGGCTTCCCGCACCGGCCACCAGCCCGGACACGGAGTTCAAGATCGAGGTTCGGAAGCTGGAAGTGCCGGTTCGTCCCCGCGGCGTTCTGGCGGAGTAAGCGGCCCCAAGCCCTCGCGCAGGGCTTGACAGCGCGAGGGCCAGCAGAGAAAAAGGGGAGGGATGGGCCAGCCGTCAGTCGGAAAGCACCCGATCTATTTCGGGGCCGCCGAAAGGCCACTCTTCGGTTTTTACCATCCGCCTTCCGGAGCAGGGATTCGCCGGCTAGGGGTTGTCTTGTGCAACCCCGTCGGGGATGACCTGATCCGGGCGCACCGCGCGTTTCGCCATCTGGCGGAAGCTCTCGCGAACGCGGGGTTTCCCGTGCTGAGATTCGACTTCGACGGCACCGGGGACTCGGCGGGCGATGAGCGCGATCCGGATCGGGTCGCGACCTGGCGCGCCGACATCAAACGGGCGGCGGTCGAGCTCCGCGTCCGCGGTGGTGTGGAGGCGTTGGCGCTGGTGGGCCTGAAGCTCGGCGCGACGCTGGCGACATTGGCGGCCGAAGATCTGGGAGGCGTGGAGGCGCTCGTACTGTGGGGCGCGCACGAATCCGGCAACGCGTACGTTTCCGAGGCGACCAAGGCGCATCGGATGCACACGATGCTCGAGCCCGCCAGCTTCTCCGGGGGACCACCCTCGGCCGAGGGTCAGGAGGCCCTGGGCTTTCTGCTCACCAAGCAGACCGTCGATTCTCTGGCGGCGGTCGATCTGTTCAGCATCCAGCGATCGCCGGCGCGGCGGACCTTGGTGGTCGACACGGCCAATCTGTCGTCGGCGAACGCGCTCGCGACGCACCTGACGGGCCTGGGCGGGGTCGTGACGACCCGACACATGCCCGGTCAGAAGTTCTTGATCACGCGACCGCAGGATTCAGAGGTGCCCCAGGCCATCATCGAGGCCGTCACCAGCTGGCTCGGCGAAGAATGTCCCCTCGAAGCCCGCCCGACTATCGCCCCGACGTCAGCTGCCACCGCGGCGGCGCCGGCTGCCGAGGCTTCCAGCCTGCGGGAGCGCGCCTTCACCTTCGGCGGCCCACGTCACCTGTTCGGCATTCTGACCAGTCCGGCGCCGGCCGCGAAGCGCCCCGACCTACCCGCGATCATCATGCTCAACGCGGGATCCATTCACCGAATCGGCGCGCACCGGCTCTACGTGCCGATGGCGCGGCGCTGGGCCGCCCTGGGGTTCCCGGTGTTTCGCATGGATCTCTCCGGAATCGGAGACAGCCCCGTCGCGGCAGCTGCGCAAGAGAACCTGACCTATCCGCGCGATCGAGACGAAGACGTCGAGGCGGCGATGGATTTCCTGTCCGACACCATCAAGGTCGACAGGTTCATCCTCACCGGGCTCTGCTCCGGTGGCGACATCACGTTCGAGATCGGCTTTCGGAACCCACGGGTGGCTGGCGCGATCATGATCAACCCGAGGACGTTCTGCGTGAACGATCTCAGCATGGTCGACTCCTATCAGCAGGCGCGCGCGTACCAGGGATCGCTCTTGCAGACGGACTCATTGAAGAAGCTCCTGCGCGGTGACGCGGACGTCGCGCGGGCGGCCCGGATCGTCGCTCCCAAGGTCGCGGATCAGCTGAAACGCGCCGTCAGCAGCGCCGTCAGCAAAGCTTTGGGTGGCGGACGCCACAACGACGGCGACCCCTCCTCATCGGAGAAGCCACGCGAGAACGACGTTCCGAAGTGCCTCCGGATCATGGCGGAGCGGGGGGTCGATACCTTCCTGGTGGTGACCGAGCACGATCCGGGGGTCGACTACGTCGACGCCAACTACGGCCGCGAGATGCGTGCGCTGGCCTCGCTGTCCGGCTACCTCCGGACGGAGGTCAAGGGAACCGACCATACCTTCACGGCCCGGTGGGCCCAGGACTTCGTCGCGACCGCGATCACCGATCATCTCAAGCAGCGGTACCTGACCTCGCGGGCCGCCTAGATGACAGTCATCAAGGCGCAGGCCGCGCTGGCGAAGGGCGCCGCCCTCGAGGATTTTTCCTACCAGCCGGAAGAGCTCGGCCCCAACGACATCGAGATCGAGATCTCGCACTGCGGCCTCTGCCACAGCGACATCCACCTCATCGACGACAGCTGGTCGCGCAGCAAGTATCCGCAGGTCCCCGGTCACGAGATCGTGGGCACCGTCGGCGCGATGGGC
This sequence comes from Pseudomonadota bacterium, assembly GCA_017881315.1. Classification (GTDB taxonomy): domain Bacteria; phylum Myxococcota_A; class Polyangia; order Fen-1088; family Fen-1088; genus JADGRB01. The sequence continues at coordinate 51,824 of JADGRB010000002.1, read as the reverse complement.
AGCGCGGTCAAGCATCTGGAGCTGGGACAGCGGGTCGGCGTCGGGTGGCAGCGAAGCGCCTGTCTCGAATGCGATCTCTGCCTGGGCGGCGAGGAGAACCTCTGCCCCCGCCAGCAGGCCACCTGCATGGGCCACCACGGCGGGTTGGCGGATCGGATCCGGATCGACGGACGCTTCGCCTTCGCGCTTCCACCCGACCTCGACAGCGCCGCGGCGGCACCGCTGCTCTGCGGAGGGGTGACGGTCTACGCGCCGATGCGCCGGTACGGCATCGGCGCCACCAGCAGCGTGGCGGTCATCGGGATCGGCGGTCTCGGACACATGGCGATCCGGATGTTGCGGGCGCTCGGCGCCGAGGTCACGGCCTTTTCGACCTCACCCGACAAGAAGCCCGAGGCCCTGGCGATGGGGGCGCACGACTTTGCCTCCTCCACCGACGCGCGGGAGATCCGCAAGCACTTCGGCCGGTTCGATCTGATCCTCTCGACGGTCGCGGCCCGCCTCGACTGGACGACCTATCTTCAGACGCTGAGGGCCAACGGAACCCTGTGTCTGCTGGGCATCCCCCCGGGGATGATCATGCAATTCCCGCCGTCGCTGCTGATCACGGGCCAGCGGTCGATCACCGGGAGCGACATCGGCGGCCGCGCGATCATTCGCGAGATGTTGCGATTCGTGACCCGCCACGGGGTGGTCCCGCAGATCCAGCGAATGCCGATGGTCGAGGCCAACGCCGCCCTGACGCGGCTTCGGCAAAATCAGGTCCGCTACCGCCTGGTCCTCGAACGCTGACGGCGGAGGTATGACGAAACCCCGATCGGACGCCCCCCCGGTATGGCTCGCGCTCGTCCGCACGATGCGGCCCAAGCAGTGGATCAAGAACCTGCTGGTGTTCGCGGCGTTCGTGTTCACGATCAACGAACGCTGGCGCCCGCTGTCGGCTTCGATGTGGGATCTGCTGGGGCGGTCGGCTGCGACGTTCGGGCTGTTCTGCCTCCTCTCCAGCTCCGTCTATCTGCTCAACGACGTGCTGGACGCCGAGAAGGATCGGCAGCACCCGACCAAACGAAACCGTCCGGTCGCCGCGGGCCACCTCCGTCCCGGCGTGGCCGTCGTGGCCGCCGTCCTGCTGATGCCGGGCTGCTTGGTCGCGGCCACCCTGCTCAGCCCTGCCTTTGCGGGGATCGCCGTCGGCTACCTGCTCCTGCAGTTCGCCTACATCTTCCTGCTCAAGAACCTGGTGCTCCTGGACGTTTTCATCCTCGCGATCGGCTTCGTGCTCCGCGCGATCTCCGGCGCCGTCGTGATCGGGGCCGCCATCTCCCCCTGGCTCTACATCGTGACGCTGCTGGGGGCGCTGTTCCTGGGCCTGTCCAAGCGGCGGAACGAGCTTCTGCTGCTCGACAGCGCCGCCGGCGAGCATCGTAAGAACCTCGAGACCTATACGCCCTCCCTGGTCGACAGCCTGACCAGTATCGCGGCCTCGTCGACGATCATGGCCTATTCGCTCTACACCTTCACCTCGCCCAGGCTTCCCGCCAACAACTTGATGATGCTGACCATTCCGTTCGTGATCTTCGGGCTCTTCCGATACCTCTATCTCGCCCACGCGCAGAACGCCGGCGGCAGCCCCGAGGAGGTCTTCCTCAAGGACAAGCCGCTCATCGCCACCATCGGACTCTGGATCCTCTGCACCGGCCTGATTCTGAGCCTGCGGCGCTGAGCGACTGGACGCGCCGAGGCGTCAGACGCGCACGATCCGGAGCGCGCCGCGGCAGTTGCCGAAGGGCGCGAAGGTCGGGTGCAGCTTTCGTCGCTGGATCTTGCCGGTGTGCGTGCGGGGAATCGGCGCGGCGCCGTGCAGGATCACCTTGGGGCGCGCGTCGGCCGGCATGTCGCTGGCCGTCTTGGTGAGGCGGGCCGCCAGCTCCTCGCCGATCTCGTCGCCTTCGATATAGACGCCGATCTCTTCGCCGTGCACCTCGTGCGGGAACCCGAGGACCACCAGCCGCCCTTCCAGCTCGGGTAGATCGGCCAGGATCCGCCGTTCGATCGCGAGCGGGCTCAGCTTGTCGCCATCGCGGATGATGATCTCCTTGATCCGGCCGGTGATGAAGAAGACCGGCTCGTCGCCGGCGAGACGAAAGAAACCCTCGTCGCCCGTGCGCAGCCACCCGTCCTCGGTCATCGCCGCCGTGGTGGCGGCGGCGTCCCGGAAGTAGGCCAGCATGGTGCTGTGTCCCCGGATCTGGAGCTCGCCGCGCTGTTCGGCGGACGCGGTCTCGCCGTCCGGACCAACCACCCTCACCTCCGTGCCGGGCAGGGGGCTTCCGATCGATGTGAGCTCGTCGCCGGTGAGCAGGCGCCGACGCTCGTCGTCGGGCAGATCGGGCGAGAGGCAGCAGGCGAAGTTGGTGTATTCGGACAGACCCCACCCCTGGACCAGCGGGATCGAGGTCTTGGTCTCGAACGCCCGCGCGAGCGCCACCGAGAGGGGGGCCGACGAAACCAAGACCGCACGCAGGGTGGGGATCCGGTCGCGACGCACGCCCATCTGAAGCAGTGGCGTCAGCAACGTCGGAACGACGCTGGTCAAGGTGACCGACTCGGCGCGCAGGACCTCCGCCCAGGAGAACGGATCGAATCGATCGGTGAAGACCAGGTGTCCGCCCGTCGTCAGGGTCGTCATCAAGCCGAACCCCAGCGCGTGGGCGTGATAGAGGGGCAGCACCGCGAACTGGGTCTCTTCTCGGAACCCGAAATTCACCGCCAGGCTCCAGGCGTTGGCGAGCAGGCTGCTCTGGCCCAGCGCGACGCCTTTCGGATTCCCGGTGGTGCCCGAGGTGTAAAGGACGATCGCCATCGTCTCGGCGAGCGACCCGATCGGGGACACGGGATCCTGCCGGGGCAGATCGGCGGGCGCGGGCGTGGGGGCGGGCTCGTCCTCGAAGGCGCAAACCTGGTCGGGTCGCCGGACGAGCCGCGCCAGCAGCTCCCGAACGCCGAAGATCAGACGCGCCTCGGAGTGCGCGAGGATGTAGTCCCAGTCCGCCGGCAGGGTGGTGGGGTTGAGCGGAACGATCGCCGCCCCGAGCCGCATGGCCGCCAGCAGCAAGGCCGGGACCTCGAGCCGGTTCGGCGACAGCACGGCCACACAATCGCCAGGACGGACGCCGAGGTCGTCGCGTAGGCGCCGGGTGAAGCGGTCCACGCCGGCGAGCAGCTCGCCGTAGCGGAGGCGACCCGCCAGGTTCCGCCCCTGGTAAAAGGTCAGGGCCGTCCGCTCGGGCGGAAGCTGCCGGAGCGCCGCCAGCAGCTCCGAGACGTCGGAAAAGCGGGGGATGGGGCGGGGGGCCGAAGCGGGCGGGGTCATGTCGCCAGCATGAACGAGTACTCGTAGTGCTCCTGGATCCGCGCCGAGATGATGTTGAGCTCGTCGGGCGAATACCGCCAGTCGATGTCGGGCGCGCACTCTTCCAGCGTGGTCACCCCGAAGTAGAGCGGCTGGAACCCCATCTTGAGGTAGGTCTGCGCGTAGCTGGCCGCGATCGCGGTCTCGTCGTCGAAGATCGCGTCGCGGTGGCCCAGCCCGGGATAGTTGGACTTGGCGAACGATCCCACCTTCCCCGCGTCGTTCCAGTGGAGCGCCACGCAGTGACCGACCTCCTCCCCCGAGACCGGATCGCGGCGGTGGATGGCGAGCAGGCGCCGCTTGACGTCGCCGAACAGCAGCTCCAGCAGGCCGTAGGCCAGGATCGCCGAGTCGATGCAGGTGATCTTGTCGCTGTGGAGCGAGGCCTGGACCGACTGGACGCGGTAGGCCTTACGCCAGTCTTCCAGGTAGCCGATCCCGTCGAGCACCCGACGCAGATCCTCGGGCACCTCGAGCGGACCCCCGCCGAGCTCTCGAATGCGTCGGAACTCGGCCTCTCCGTAGGTGAGCGATCCGGGAGGCAAGCCCGAGGCCTACTCGGAAAGCAGGTCGCAGGGGGCGCGCGGGATCGTCGGGAAGCGGGCGTAGAAGGTGTCGATGCCGTCCATGAACAGGTAGAGGTGCTCGGCCATCGAGCGCACGATGTTGAGCGCGTCGTCCACCTCGGTCCGGGTGAGCGGCGGAATGCTCTGGCACATCTCGAGGAAGACGTTCTCGTGTCCCAGCTTCTGGTCGGCGTTGGTGTGGGCGATGAAAGCGTCGATCACCTTGTCGGTGTACGGATAGTGCTTCCGCATCGCATCGTAGAAGTCGTTGATCGAGTCGTTGTCCGTGTCTTCGCCGGTGTTCTCGGTCATCTGCAGGAGCTCGTTCCCCGCGTAGTACCCGAACGAGTTGCGGGCCGCCGACTCGCTGAGGAAGTTGACCAGCGCGCGCGTGCTGGGGAGCGGCTGGGCGCGCAGGATGAGGTCGTTGGGGAACAGGCTCTGCAGCCCCTTCCGGTAGATGTCACCGTGGTTGTACTCCTCGATGAAGTGGCGGGCCAGGTGCGGCATCATCTCGGGCGTCGCGTTGGCCGCCGCGATGGCCATGTGCTCGAAGGCGCCCTCGATGTAGTGGTACTTCTCGAAGGCGAACCCCAGCACCTGGGCGCGCGTCGCCTTGCCGGTCACGACCCTCTCCCAGAAGGGGTGATCGTAGATCGGCTGCAGCCAGTCGTTCACGTAGGTCCGATGGATCTCGTAGAACTGCTCGCCGGTGATGCGCTCGCCGTTGTCGGCGTCCTTGAAGCCCAGCACGCCGGTCTTGCCGAGCTGCTGGGTCAGCGACTGCAGCCGCTTGGGCGACTCCGAGATGCGCTCGGCGATCCCGCCGATGCCGGTGTTGCCATCGAGGAACGGCAGCATCTTGTCGAAGAGCTTCGCGGCGGCGCCTTCCAGGGTCACCTCCTGACCCATGTACTGGATGGCGAGCTTGTCGTTCTTGCCATGCACGACCTTGGCCGTGCGCTTGAGGACTGGATGCTGCATTTCCATCAGGCTTCTCCCCGCGTTATCGCTGACATCGCTGACTAGTCGAGCAACTTGCTAAACGCCGGACGGGGCATCGGATTCGACTCCACGCCGTAATACTTCTCGATGCTGTCCGTCCAGAGCCAGATGTGCTCGATCAGCTGGTGGCCATAGTCGAGAATGTGACCCGCCCGGGCGGCCGGAATCGAATCGACCTTGCCGAGGATGTCCAGGAAGAGATCCGAGTGCTGGTACTGCACATCCAGATCGAGGTGCGCATAGATCGGCGCGATGGACTCCGCCGGAAGGTCGTAGAGCTTCGCGCAGGTCTCGTAGTAGGGGTTGTAGGCGCCGCGGTCGACGGTCGTGCCTTCCAGAACCGCCGAGCAGATCGAGTACGCGAGGATGTCGTCGCGCGCCGCCTGGCGCATGAAGTTCGAGAGGGCCAGCGACATCGGCAGCGGCACCGACTTGATGACGCTGTCCTCGGAGAAGCCCAGCGCCTTGAGCGCCTTGAGGAAGTAATGGTAGTGGTTCCACTCCTCGGCGTAGTGCTTGGCGCGCATGTTCTTGATGGCCTTCTCGTGCGCGTAGGCGCAGGAGAGCGGCATGTGCCGGTTGGCGTTGCGCGTGTAGTGGTAGAGCTCGATGAGCCAACCGGAGTACATCCGGCGCGATCCTTTGCCGCTGGTCATCCGCTCCCAGAACGGATGCGAGAACGCCTCGTCGAGCCAGCTCGGCAGGATCTTGTTGAAAAGCGTGTGAAGCTCGATGCCGCTCAACGTCGCCGGAACGGCGTCGGCGCGATAAACGAGACCCGCGCTCTGCAGCGCCGCGAGCAGCCGCCCGAGCCCCGCCTGGTCCATTCCGAGCTCGGCCGCGACTTCCTTTTGCGATCGAATGCCCGGAACGCGCTCCGAGACCTTCTCGTAAAGGTCGAATTCGCGGGTCCCCAGCTCCACCTGTCGATCGCTCAACCGCAGCGAAACGCCAGCGCCCTTTTTCGGCGTCGCGTCGTACACCCGCCTGATCCCAAACTCCTGACCCAACGTCGTTGCCATGGGGCGCACACTACCGCAGTCGGGAATTTGCCGTCAATAGCCGGAAGGCGAAATCGCGCTGTTATTAGTGGGTATTTTCGAGTTCTGACATCAAAAAAGTACCTGGAATAAATCTCCGAATCGACGTACATGTCACGGACGCCTCGACTCTGAATCAAGGTGCCTCCTCCGAAAGAGAGTGGTCTTGGAAGATATGACGGGAAAGGTAGGTAACTGTGGGTGAACTGAGCGCGGCGGCTACGGCCGAATCCGTCGAGTCCAAGATCACCGACCTGGTTCTCGAGTACGCGCTGCACCCCCCGGCGGAGCGGCCTCTCGGGCCGGGGCTGTCGCTGCGCGACGATATCGGGTTGGACTCCTTTTCCCTGGTTTCGCTCATGCTCCGGCTGGGGGAGGAGTTCAACGTCGACCTCGCGGAGGAATCCACGCGACTCGGAATCAATCTGGGAGAGATCGCGACCTTCGGCGATCTGGTTCGGCTCGGGCAGGCGTTTTCCGAGACCGCTCGCTGACGGTCGCCGGCGTGCCAACCGGACCAGCTTGGACAGCTTGGATCACATGCCAAGCTTTTGTTCGAGGCTCGCCTTTACCTCCGGCCATTCGGAATCAACGATGCTGTAGTAGGCGGTATGTCGGATCCTCCCGCTGGCGGTAATCATATGATTGCGGAGAATTCCCTCCTCGCGCGCCCCGATTCGTTGGATGGCCGCGCGGGATCGTTCATTGAGAGAATCGGTCTTGAGCTCGACTCGGATGCAGCCCAGCCTCTCGAAGGCGTGCTGGAGCAAGAGATACTTCGCCTCGGTGTTGGCCGCCGTACGCTGCCAGGGACGGCCCAGCCAGGTCCAGCCGATCTCGACCCTTCGGTGGGTGGGCTCGATGGCGCCGTAGCGCGTGCTGCCGATGACCCGCTGGCTGGATTTTTCGACCACGGCGAACGGCAAGGCTCGGCCGCCCGCCTGCTCCTGGAGCGCGAAGGCGATGTAGGCCGCCATCTCCTCGGGCGTGCGCACCGGGGCTGGAACCCAGCGCCACAGCTCATCGTCGAGGCCGGCGGCGCAGAGCGCCGCGTGATGGGCGGTCGTGAGCGGCTCGAGGCGGAGGCGCGGGCCTTCCAGGGTCACCGGCGCCACGATCAGGCGGGTCATATCGGCTGCATTTTTAGCAGGTCGGCATGAGATCGACGATCACCTTCCTCGGCCATGCTGGTCTGGATCTCCGCCTGGGGGCGACGCGCGTCGTCTGTGATCCCTGGCTGTCCGCGCGCGGCGCGTACCTGGGGAGCTGGTATCCGTTTCCCGACAACGGCCATCTCGCGGCGAAGGATCTCCACGACACGCCCACGCTCTTCATCAGCAGTCCCCGCCCCGATCACTGCGACCTCGAGACGCTGGGCGGGTTTCCCAAGACGGTGCGGGTGGTCATTCCAGCGTTTCCGTCGCGCGTCCTGGCGGACCAGATCGCGCAGCTGGGATTCACCGAGGTGGTGGAGCTTCCCGACTGGCAGCCGCTGGAACTGGGTGGCGGCGCGCGGCTCACCGTGGTGAGCGCGTCGACGCGACATATCCTGGCCGCCGCCTTGGTCCTCGAGCTCGACGGTGAGGTCATCCTAAACCAGAATGACTGCCCGCTCGACGCCGCGACGTTGGCGCGGCTGGCGGCCATTAAGCCGTCGGTGCACTTCGTTCAATCTTCGGGTGCCTCCTATTTCCCGTCGGCTTACGACTTTTCGCCGGATCAGATGAAGGCGCACGTCGGGGAAGAGGTGGCGGAGATCTTCCGGCGCTTCGTCGGCGCCGCCGTGGAGGTCGGGGCGCGCTACCTGATCCCGGGCGGACCGCCCTGTTTCCTCGACGACCGCGGCTTCGAGCTGAACTTCGGCGGGAGCATCTTCTTCGACACCGACGAGCTCCAGGCCAAGACGGCGATCGCGGAGCCGGCGCTGGCCGAACGCCTCCGGATCCTCTACCCGGGAGACGCCGCGGTCGGGGAGGACGGGGCCTGGCAATTCGACGGACACCGGCCTTACACCGACAAACGGCAGTATCTGGAGGCGTACCGCCGCGCCCGCGCTCCCGCCCGGGAGAATCAGCTGGCAGAGCTGCGCGCGCAGGCCGGGCCGGTCGAGGTCAAGGAGCTGCGTTCTTACCTGCGCGATCTGTTCCAGTTCGAGGACATGACCTGGAACCTGGGCCTCATGGTCCAGATCCACCTGTCCGACGGTCCGTCGATGTGGGTCGACTTTCGAAAGAAGCCCTTCCGCTATCTCACCGAATGTGAAGAGCCGGCCAGCTACGTCCTGACGCTGGAGAGCGCCTGGATGAGCCTGGTCCTGCAACAGAAGGCGTCCTGGCACGATCTTCTGATGGGTCAGAAGGTGATGATCCATCGGGATCCCGACCGGGCCTCTCCCCGGTTGATGAGCCATTTCGACTATCGTCACGACGAGGCTCTGTTCGATCTGGTGCGTCGGGTCGACCCGGCGCTCATCACCATCCAGGACGAGCAGATGGAATACGTCTGCCAGAGGTTCTGTCCCCACCGGGGACGCGATCTCGAGTACGCCGTCATCGAACGCGGCGTGCTCACCTGCACCGCCCACGGCTGGCGATTCGATCTGCGCAAAGGGGGGAAGTGTCTCTGGGGAGGGGACGCGCCACTTCTGGTGAAGGAGATTCGCCCGCTGAAATGACGACGGTCGTCGCTGGAAATGCTCTTCACCGAGCCTAGTTTTCTATTTCTGTTCCTGCCGGTGGTGCTGGCGCTCTATTATCTGGCGCCGCGCTCGCTGCGGAACCTGGTGCTGCTGGTCGGCAGCCTGTATTTCTACGCCGTCGGCGAGCAGTTCTTCGTCCTGGTGATGGTGGCGTCCATCCTGTTCAACTACGGGATGGGGCTGGCGCTGGACCGCCCCCGGAGCGTGCGGGCGCGCCGGCTGCTGCTGATCGCGGGGATCGCCGTCAATCTGGACGGTCTCGCGGTCTTCAAGTACGCCGACTTCATCGTCATCAACCTCAACAAGGGGCTCGCCCTGGTTTCCGGGCCGACGTTGGCGGTGCCCGATCTCCATCTCCCGGTCGGCATCTCGTTCTTCACGTTCCACGCGCTCAGCTATCTGATCGACATCTACCGGCGCGAGGTGCGGGCCATGCGCGGCCTGGCCAGCTTTTCGCTCTACATCACCCTGTTCCCCCAGCTCATTGCGGGACCGATCATTCGTTACAAGCTGATTGCGGACCAATTCGAGGGTCGCCGGGAAACGCTTTCCGCTTTCTCGGAGGGGGTGCGGCGTTTCGTGCTGGGGTTCGGCAAGAAGATGCTGATCGCCAATACGGTCGCGCGGGTAACAGACCAGATCTTCGCGGCGCCGACCGGCTCGCTGACCTCCAGCGTCGCCTGGCTGGCCGTCGTCTGTTACGCGATCCAGATCTACTTCGACTTCTCCGGCTACTCCGACATGGCCATCGGCATCGGGCGCATGTTCGGCTTCGTGTTCCCGGAGAACTTCAACTATCCGTACGCCGCGGCCTCCATCACCGAGTTCTGGCGGCGCTGGCACATGACGCTGTCGGGCTGGTTCCGCGACTACCTCTACGTGCCCCTCGGCGGTAATCGGGCCGGCGCCGCCCGCACCTACCGCAACCTGCTGGTGGTGTTCTTCCTGTGCGGGCTGTGGCACGGGGCGAGCTGGGCGTTCGTGGTGTGGGGCCTCTTCCACGGCGCTTTCTTGATCCTGGAACGCGTGGGCCTCGGCCGTCTCCTGCTGCGCTGCCCGTCGTTTGTGCGGCACGCCTACGCGCTGGTCGTGATCCTGGTCGGCTGGGTGTTCTTCCGGGCCGACACCCTGACGCGGGCGCTGGGCGTCCTGCGGGCGATGGCGGGGCTGTCGGGCGCGAGCGGGCGAGAGTACTTCCCGGCCCTCTATGCCGATCCGCGGCTCACCCTCGCGCTCATCGCTGGCGTGATCGGGGCCGCGCCGCTCCTCCCCGGGTTGGCGAGCGCGGTGAGCCGGCGGCTCGCGCCCACGCTGTCCGCGTCCGGCGGCGGGCGCGCGCTCCTGGTGGCGACGGCGGAGGCCGGGGGATTGGCCTGCCTGGCGGTGGTCTTCTTCCTGTCGGCCATGTTGTCGGCGGCCGGAACTTACAGCCCGTTCATCTATTTCAGGTTCTAGGCCCGTGGTCGCAGCCACCTACACTCCGCTGTCGCATTCGCTCCCGCCGGGCGCCAGTTCCGCCGGCCACCGGAGGCGCGACACGATCCGGGTGCTGCTGTTCTTGCTCGCGCTGGCGACGCCGCTCGGGTCCATGATCCTGCACCTCGATCGCGGTCCGAAGCTGTCGGAGAATCGCCATCTCGCCGAGCGACCGCGCCTGGTGCTCCGGCCCCGCGAGCTCGCGTCGTTCCCGGGGACCTTCCGCTACTACTTCGCCGACCATTTCGGCTTTCGCGACACGCTCATCCGCCTGCATGGGCTCCTCTGCCTGCGCCTGCTGGGGGTCCTCCCCAATCCCGACGTCACCCGAGGTAAGGAGGGCTGGCTGTTCCTGGCGAATGAACGCTCCACAGACTATTACCGCCACACCGAGCTGTTCACCCCGGCCGAGCTCGAACGGTGGCGGCAGGTCCTGGAGGCGCGGCGGAACTGGCTGGCCGCGCGGGGCGCCGCCTATCTCTTCGTCGTCGCCCCCAACAAGGAGACGATCTACGGCGAGATGATGCCGGAGCTGTTGACGCAGGTGGCGCCGGAGTCCCGACTCGACCAGCTGGTGACCTACCTGCGGGGTCACTCCGACGTTCGCCTGGTCGATCTGCGCGGCGTCTTGACGGCGGCGAAGGGCGAGGAGCGCCTCTACCACAAGACCGACACGCACTGGAACGATCGCGGCGCGTTCCGGGCGTACCGGGCGATCATGGCGGCCGTGCCGGCCTCCGTGTCGGGCGCGACCGCCTTGCCCTGGGATCGCTTCGAGCGCACCGAGCGGGACACCGAGGGGATGGATCTGACCAGACAGATCGGCATCCGGGATGTCTTTCGGGAACGGCGGCTGGACCTCACGCCCACAAGGCCGCTGGGCCTGGCGGCCGTGGAGCAGGACGACGTCAGGCCCGTCGCCGTCTCGGCGCGCGGAACGGATCTTCCGGCGGTCGTGGTGTTCCGCGACTCGTTCTTCAGCAGCCTGCTCCCCTGGCTGGCCGAGAGCTTCGGGACCGGCCTCTACTTGTGGCAGGACGAATTCGCCGTGGAGCCGATCGACCGGATTCATCCTCAGGTCGTCATCCAGGAGATCGTCGAGCGCAAGCTGATGCAGCTCGAGCCGAGCAATCCACCTTTGCCGCCGCTGCCCCCGCTCTGAGCTCCACGGCGCGTCACGAGGACGCGCTCGACGAACCGTGAAATCGATCGCCCGGTCCGGTCGGCCAGATGCGCCGTGGCGAGAGTTGTGTTAGTTCTAACGGGATGATCAACAAGCTGGATCGCGAAGCTTTGCGCGAACAGTTTCGGACCGCGCAGCCGTTCCCGTTTGTCGCCATCGACAACTTCCTGGATCCGGAGTTTGCCAAGGAGGTGGCGGCCGCGTATCCGTCGTTCGAGACCGCGCAGGCGCAGGGCTTCGGATTCAACTTCGTCAACGAGCAGAAGAAGTTCCAGATCACCGACCAGGGCAAGTTCCCCGGCCCGGTGCGCCGGCTCAGCGACGCCATTTCGTCGCCGCAGTTTCTGGCGGACCTCGAATACATCACCGGAATTCCCCGCCTGCTCGCGGATGACCAGCTCGCGGGTGGCGGGATGCACCTGACCGGCCCGGGCGGTCGGCTCGACGTGCACGTCGATTTCAATCTGCTGGAAGAACGAAAGCTCTTCCGGCGGCTGAACATCCTGCTCTACCTGAATCCCGTCTGGCGGGAGGAGTGGGGCGGGCACATCGAGCTGTGGGACAAGGACGTCAAGGTTTGCCACTTCCGTTCGATCCCGCTGCTGAACCGCTGCGTGATCTTCGAGACCAGCGACATCAGCTATCACGGCGTTTTCCCGGTCGGCCCCTCGGCGGAGTGTGTCCGTCAGTCGTTCGCCGCGTACTACTACACGCTCGAGCCGCCGCCGGGCTGGAGTGAATTTCACTCGACGGTCTTCCGCGCCCGCCCGAACGAGAAGCTGCGGGGCTTTCTCTACATGCCGCTCGAGAAGACCTGGCAGAGGGTTTCGAAAAGGGTCGACCAGGTCAAATCCTGGGCCAAGGCCCGGATCCGTCCGGGTTGAGCCCGAGGTCGCGCCCGCCTTGCTCTGGCTTCACGACCTGATTGCGACGGTATTGCGCCGTTGAGCGACCCGAGCGTTCCTTCCGCGCCCGAGCCCGCGGCCCTGCCTGCCGCACCTTCCGTCGGGGCCGTGAAGGCCGCGGAGGAGCGCGCGTTCAAGAAGTTGTTCGCGCGCGGGTCGGCCTGGGCGCTCGTCAATTACGCCGTCGGATACTCGCTCCGGCTCGGCAGCAACTTCATTCTCTGGCGACTGCTGTACCCGGACGCGTTCGGGCTGATGGCCATCGTGAACGTGTTCATCCAGGGGCTGGCCATGTTCTCCGACATCGGGATCGGGCAGAGCGTCGTGCAGCACGAGCGGGGGGAAGATCCGAAGTTCCTCAACACGATCTGGACGCTCCAGATCCTGCGCGGGCTGGCGATCTGCTTCCTGGCCTGCATCGCCGCCATTCCGGTCGCGCGGTTCTATCACCAGCCCTCGCTCGCCAAGCTGGTCCCTCTGGTGGCGCTCGGCTTCGGCGTCAGCGCGTTCAACTCGACCAATCTCTTCACCGCCAGCCGGCGGCTCGCCATCAAGCGTCTGACGTTGGTGGATATCGTGAGCCAATGCGGAAGTCTCGTTGTGATGATCGTTTGGAGCTACTACACCCATTCGGTATGGGGGCTCGCAGTCGGCTCCGTCGTTTCGCCGCTCATTCGACTGGTGCTCAGCTTCAAGATCCTGCCGGGAATTCGGAATTGGTTCGCCTGGGATCGAGACACCGTCCGGGCCGTATCCCACTTCGGCCGCTGGATCTTCTTGAGCACGATCCTCACGTTCTTGGCCTCGTACTCCGACCGGCTCATCTTCGGAAAGCTGGTATCGATAGACCGGCTGGGCGTCTACAGCATCGCGCTGGTCTGGGCGACCTTCCCCAGCTTCATCATCAGCCATCTGTCGAACACCGTGCTGTTCCCGCTGTTCAGCCGGGTGAATGAACAGGGTGGCTCGGTGCCCGATTCGTTCCGCGAGGTGCGCCGGCCGCTGCTCTTTGCGGCCGGGTGGCTCTTCGCGTGCCTGATGGCGGGCGGTCCGACGCTGATCCGTTTTCTCTACGATCGGCGCGCCGCCGAAGCGGGCCTGATCGTTCCGCTGCTCGCCATCGGGTCCTGGGTCGCCGCCTGCGAGAGCACCAACAGCTACGCCCTGCTGGCGCTGGGCAAGCCCAAATGGTTGGCCTTCGGCAACGCCGCCAAGCTGATCGGAATGCTGGTTCTCCTCCCCATCGGCGCGCGACTGTTCGGATTTTCTGCCGCCATCCTCGCGCTCTCGTTGTCTGAGCTGGTCCGTTACGCGGTGTCGGCCCAGGCCTGCATCCGGTTCGGGCTCCGTCCCGTGCAGCAGGATTTTCGATTTTCGGTCGGTATCGCGCTCACGGTCGGGCTGGGGCTCCTGGTGCGAACCGGCTACCGGCAGCTGCACCTGCCGATCGCCAACGTCCACCTGGATGCCTTCGTCGAAGGGGCCGCCATCTTCGCCGTTCTGTCCGCGCTCTGGTTGGGATCGTACAAGCTCGCGGCCCGCCGCTCCGTCGCCCGATAGTCCCCGCTGGCGCAGTCCCCGCCCGCCCGAGCGCGCGATTGCTTCACGCTGAGGTCTCAAGTATGGTCGACGCCCCTCCATGAGTGGCGTCGCGCCCGAGTCGAATCCACCGACCGCACCCACGAATCGGGCGTTGATCGCTTGCCCCAGCGGCCCTCTGGTGATTCCGTCCGTCCCCCCGGACGCCGCTTCGTCGATTCGCCTGTCGCTGGTCATCCCGACCTACAACGAATGCAAGAACGTCGGCGAGCTGGTCAAGCAGCTCACGGCGCTGCTCGACCCGGTCGTTGGCGACAAATACGAGCTCATCGTCGTGGACGACGACAGCCCGGACCGCACCTGGGAGGTGGCCGCCGAGATCGCCGTCAGCAACCCCCGGGTCCGCGTGATTCGCCGACAGGGCGAAAAGGGGCTGTCGACCGCGGTGATTCGCGGATGGCAGGCCGCGCGGGGGGAGATCCTGGCGGTCATCGACGCAGACCTGCAGCACCCGCCGGAGGTGACGGTCAAGCTCTTCGCCGCTCTGGAAGACCACGTCGATCTGGCGGTGGGCAGCCGTCACGTCGAGGGGGGCGGCGTCAGCGACTGGAGCTTACCCCGCCGGATCCTCTCCCGGGGCGCGCAGTTCGTGGGCCTCTTGCTGCTCCCCGGCGTGCTCGGGCGGGTCAGCGATCCGATGAGTGGATACTTCATGGTGAGGCGCAGCGCGATCGCGGGCGCCGCGCTCAGCCCCCTCGGCTACAAGATTCTTCTCGAGGTCATCGGTCGGGGAAAGATCCGATCGATCGCCGAGGTCGGCTACGTGTTTCGAGAACGGACCGCGGGGGAGAGCAAGGTCACCTGGCGGCTTTACCCCCAGTACCTGCGCCATCTGGTCCGACTCCGTCTCACCACGCCGGCCGCCGCGCGGTTCATCCGCTTCGCACTGGTGGGGCTGTCGGGGGTGGTGGTCGACATGGCGGCGCTCTTCTTCCTGAGCGATCCCCACAGCCTCGGTTTCGGCCTCACGCGATCGAAGGTGGCCGCCGCGGAGCTCGCCATCGTCAACAACTTCCTCTGGAACGACGTCTGGACGTTCCGCGATCTGGTTGGACACCAGAAAGGTGCCCGCTTCAAGCTTCGCCGCTTCATCAAATTCAACATCATTTGCGGCATCGGCCTCACGTTGAACGTCGTGCTGCTGAACCTCCAGTTCAACCTGCTGCACGTCAATCGTTACCTGGCGAACTTGATCGCGATCGCGATCGTCACGGTCTGGAACTACTGGTTCAACCTCAAGCTGAGCTGGCGCGGCAGCGCGGTCTAGCGCGGGCGATGGCGATGGCGATGGATCAATGGATCCAATGATCGGCAGTAAGCGGCCGGCCGTTGCCTGAAGCCGCCGGCGGCCAGGCGGCGGCGGTGGTCGTCGAGCGCAACAACAGCCTCGACGGCGTCCGGGCGATCGCGGTGCTCCTGGTCATGGGTGTCCACGTCGGGTTCCCGCTCCTGCAGGTGGGCTGGCTGGGCGTCGACATCTTCTTCGTCGTGAGCGGGTTCCTGATCACGACGCTGCTCTGCAACGAATACGCGCGTCATGGTCGGATCTCGCTCCCGAAGTTCTGGGCGCGTCGTTTCCTGCGGCTGATGCCGATCTATTGGCTGTATGTGGGCGCTCTGACCGCCGCGATGTTGCTGGGTCCCGCCGATCACCTGCACACCCTCGGGGGCTGGACGCCGCGCGAGTACATCCTGGCCCTCTGGTTCTACTTCGTGAATCTGGCGCCGTCCGGCGGGATCTGGACGCACCAGGCACTCGCTCTGCATCTGTGGTCGCTGGCGGTCGAGGAGCAGTTCTACTTTCTGTGGCCGCCGCTCTGCGTGGTGCTCCTCCGTCTGCGCCGGCCCTGGCTGGTGGGGCTCCTGCTGGTGGGTCTGGTCCTCTGGTTTCGCCAGGGAGCCGGGCTGGAGCTGAAGTCGAATCTCTCGACGAGGGGGATCGGCATCATCATCGGATCGACGCTCGCGCTCTACATGCGCGATCGACCGGCGAGAGTTCTCGGCTGGTTTGCCTCGCCGAAATTACGCTGGACCGCAGTTTCCCTGACGGTTGCGAGCTATCTCGTGTTGGCATTGCTGTGCGCCGGGGGCCGCATGGATGAGATGCGAGTGCATCAGGTCGCCTTGCCCTGGCTTTGCCTGCTCTTTGCCTGGGTCGTCGGGATGCTTTGGACCGGACCCTTCGACACCCTGGCGCGGATCCTGTCCTGGCCACCGCTCGCCTACGTCGGGCGCATTTCCTACGGGATCTACCTCTACCACATGGTGGCGCAGCGCCTGGTCTGGGGGCTGCTGCTGCGAAACATCGAGAGCTGGCCCCGGATCCCCAAATATGCGCTGCGCTGCGGGCTCTATCTCGGGATCACGCTGTCGCTGGCCTTGGTCAGCTACAACCTGATCGAACGTCGCTTCCTTCGAATAAAAGAGCGCCTGCGTTGAGCCCCTGCCGGTTTTCGCATACGCTACCGGGCGTCCACCGGTATGAAGCGTCCGGAATTTTTCACCACCCAATGCCCGGCCCGGGGAAGCGCGACGGGATCTGAATCATGATCGCCTTCCTGGTCGGGACCCGCCCCGAGCTCATCAAGATCGCCCCGGTCGTCGATGCGCTGGCGGCCCGCGGCGCGCCGCTCGCGATCGTGCACACCGGTCAGCACTATTCCTACCAGCTGGACGCCATCTTCTTCGAAGAGCTGGGCCTGCCCAAGCCCGCCGCCAACCTGGAGGTGGGCTCTGCGCCCCCCGCGCAGCAGCTCGGCACCATCATCATCCGGGCCGCCGAGGCGCTCGCCAAGCTGCAACCGCGCTGGGTGCTGGTTCAGGGCGACACCAACAGCGTCCTCGGCGGCGCGCTGGCGTCCCTCAAGCTCGGCTTGCCGGTCGCCCACCTCGAGGCCGGGCTGCGCAGCGACGACTGGGAGATGCCGGAGGAGGCCAATCGGGTGCTGGCGGGCCGCCTGGCCGCCATGCATCTGTGCCCGACGGAGGTCCAGGTGGAACGCCTGCGGCTGGAGGGCATCGTGCGCGGGGTCTACCTGGTGGGCAACACCGTCGTCGACGCCGCGCTCAAGAGCGCGGCGCGTGCGCGCGAGCGATCCACCGTGGTCGAGCGGCTCGGCCTGTCCGGCAAGCCGTACGCGCTGGTGACGCTGCATCGTCCATCCAACGTCGACTCCGAGGAGCGGCTGCGGGCGGTGATGCGGGCGCTCCTGGCCGTGGGGGAGCGCCATGGCCTTGCGCTGGTGTTCCCCGCCCACCCGCGCACCCAGGCGACGATCGCCCGCATGGCGGATGCCAAACGCTTTTCCGAGGCCCCCTTCATCCTGACGGAGCCGGTGGGATACCTGGACTTCTTGCGTCTGCTCGCCGACGCACGGCTCACCCTCACCGATTCTGGCGGGGTCCAGGAAGAAGCGTGCACGCTGCATGTCCCCTGCGTCACGCTGCGCGCCAACACCGAACGCCCGGAGACCGTCACCGTCGGCGCCAACTTGCTGTGCGATTCGACCAGTCCGGGCGACCTGGAAGCCGCCGTGGACACCATGCTGGCCCGCCCGCGAGATTGGCAGAATCCGTTCGGCGACGGTCGAGCCGGCGAACGGGTCGCCGATCTCTTGTTGGATCCGAAGGTGCGCCGGATTCCTTCCGGAGCTCCATAGCGGGCCATGGGCGGCTTGGCGCGCATGACACGAATGGCCCCCACGATCGGCCGCCGCCGGTGAGAAAGCTTCGCGTCCTGGTCCTCGCCGAGTCCTGCAACCCGGACTGGTTCAGCGTGCCGCTGGTGGGTTGGTTTCATTGCGAGGCGCTGCACCGCCTCACCGAGCCGCTCGACGCGCACATCGTCACGCAGGTTCGCAACCGCGACGCGTTCTTGCGGCAAGGGTGGCGGGAGGGGACGGACTTCACGGCGGTGGATTCCGAGGCGGTGGCGCGGCCGATCTCCAAGTTCGACGAGACCCTGCGCCGGGTCACCGGGCTCGGGTGGACCGTCAGCACCGCGCTCGACGCGCTCCCCTACGCCTACTTCGAGTATCGGGCCTGGAAGATGTTCGGCGCCGCCATCAAGGCGCGGCAGTGGGACGTCGTCCACCGGGTGACCTCCCTCAGCCCGACCACGCCCAGCGTGATCGCGGGCGCCTGCCAGCGCGCCGGGGTTCCCTTCGTGTGGGGACCCATCAACGGCGGCGTGCCCTGGCCGCCGGGTTTCCATCGCCAGCTGCGCGCCGAAGGCGAATATCTGACGTACGTGCGCGACGCCTACAAGCTGTTGCCGTTCTACCGGGCCACCCGCCGCTCCGCGGCCGCGATCGTGATCGGATCGCGGGCCACCTGGGAACAGATGCCGGCCGCCTACCACGATCGCTGCGTGTACATCCCGGAGAACGCGGTCGACCCGGTCCGCTTCGCCCGGGTCGTGAGCGGCCCGGTTCGTTCCCCCCTGCGCATCGCTTTCGTCGGGCGGCTGGTCCCCTACAAGGGCGCCGACATGTTGCTGGAGGCGGCCGCCCCGCTGGTGCGCGATGGCAAGGTCGTCGTCGATATCATTGGCGACGGCGATCAGATGGGCGAGCTACGGCGGATCGTCGCCGAGCAAGGGATCTCCGGCGGCGTGAAGCTCGACGGCTGGGTCGATCACGTCAAGATGCAGGAGCGTCTGGTGGAGTCCGACGTGCTCGGATTCCCCAGCATCCGCGAGTTCGGAGGCGGCGTGGTCCTCGAGGCGATGGCGCTCGGGCTGGTGCCGGTGGTGGCCGACTACGGGGGACCGAATGAGCTGGTCACCGACACCACCGGTTACCGGATCCCGATGGGCACCCGCGACGAGGTCGTGGCGCGGTTTCGGCAAGCGCTCGGCGCTCTGGCGGCGGATCCCAGCGGGATTCGCGCCATGGGGCAGCGCGCGCGCGAACGGGTCTTCAAGTTCTTCACCTGGGACGCGAAGGCGCGTCAGATGCTGGAGATCTACCGCTGGGTGAACGGCCAGCGCGACAAACCCAACTTCGGAATGCCGTTCCCCGACTGAACCTCGTCCCTCGACCCTCCAACCTCACACCACCTGGCTCCCGACCATGGATCTCCCGATTCTCACCTTCGCGGCTATCACCAAACGAGATCTCCTCGGTCAGGCGTTTCCGGTCGCGGCGCCGCGACGACACCTGGAGGCGGCGGCAGATTGGTTGCTGCGCGCCCACGACAAGGGCCAGGACGGCGGCGTCAGCTACGGCTACTCGGTGCGGGGCGGGTGGCGCCCTCCGTATCGTGAAACCTCGGGTTACATCGCGGAGACGTTCTTCGATCTGGCCGTCGAGCTCGGGCAGCCGGATTACCGCGAGCGTGCCATCCGGATCTGCCGCTGGCTCTGCCGCGTCCAGAACGCCGATGGCTCGATCTCGAATCCCGCCTTCGACGCGAAGCGGGGCATCGTCTTCGACACCGGGCAGGTGCTGCACGGGTTGGTGCGGGGTTTCGAAGAGACCCGCGAAGCGGAATTCTTGCGCGCCGCCGAGAAGGCCGGCGACTGGCTCACCACGGTGGCCGACGCCGAGAAGCGCTGGACCCGCAACACCCACAACGGCATCCCACACGTGTACAACAGCCGGACCGCCTGGGCGCTGCTGCGGCTGCACCAGCAGAAGCCCACGACCGACCGCGAGGCCGTCGCGCGCGCCAACCTCGATTGGGCGCTGTCGCAGGCGCGGGGCGGCTACTACGATCAGAATGCCTTCGAAGCGGATGTCGCGCCGTTCACGCACACGATCGCCTACGCCATCCGCGGGCTGCTCGAGTCGGGCCTGCTGATCGGCGACGATCGTTACACCAAGGCTGCCGAGAACAGCGCGCGCGTCGTCACGCAACGGTTGCGGGGAGACGGCTTCTTACCGGGGACGATCTCGGTCAGCGGGGAACCGCGCGCGTCGTACTGTTGCCTGACCGGGAATTGCCAGATGGCCATCATCTGGGCGCGCCTCTTCAACCGGGGTGGCGACGAGCTGTTTCGCCGCTCGGCCGCCAGCGCCCTGCGCTACGTGATGAGCTGGCAGGACATCGCCACCTCCAACCTGGACGTGCGGGGCGCGATCAAGGGCTCCCAGCCGGTCTGGGGCCGCTATTCGCGGCTGACGTTTCCCAACTGGCCCACCAAGTTCTTTCTCGACGCGATGTTGCTCGGCAAGGCGTGGCTGACGTGAATTCGGTGCGCCTGCTCAACGCCGGGTTCGATCCGATCACGCTCGACGAGACGGTCGAGCTGGTGAGCCGTCGCATCCAGGCGGGGGAGCGGGGGTATCTCTGCACCGTCAACGTCGCGATCCTGATGATGATGCGCGACGATCCCCGCCTGCAGCGATTCGTGGACGACGCGGCGATCGTGGTGGCCGATGGGCAGCCGCTCATCTGGAGCTCCCGGATGCTGGCGCGCCCGCTGCCCGAACGGGTGGCCGGCGTCGAGCTGGTCGAGCGTCTGTGCGAGCGGGCCGCCCGGGAAGGCTTCGGCGTCTATCTGCTCGGCGGAAAACCGGAGGTGGTCGAGAAGGTGGCGGCGCGCCTCACGGAACGTTATCCGGGGTTGATCCTGTCGGGTGTGCAGGACGGTTACTTCTCGCCGGAGGAGACCGAGGCGCGCGTGGCCGCCGTCGCCGCCAGCGGCGCCAAGATCTTGATCGCGGCGATGGGCGTGCCGCGCCAGGAATATTTCATCCAGGATTACTGGGACCGCTTGCGCGTCCCCTTCGCGATCGGGGTCGGGGGATCGTTCGACGTGCTGGCCGGGCTGCGGGCGCGCGCGCCGGCCGTGATTCAGCGGGTCGGTCTGGAGTGGCTGTTTCGGCTGGTCCAGGAACCCGGCCGGCTCTGGAAGCGCTACCTGGTGACCAATGCCCAGTTTCTGTATTTGATGACGCGCGAGATCGCCGGGCACTCACGAAAAGATTGATGCTGTCGAGACGCTGGCGCGAACGCCGGCGGCGAAAACCATCGCGCCGGCTTGGAACAACAGGCGTATAATACGTTTGGCCAAAGGCTAAGGAGGAAGAACAATGCGATCGTTCTACACCAGCCTCATGGTGCTGAGCCTTCTGCCCGGCTGTGCTGGCAGCATCGGCAGCACCGACGGTGGCCAGGCGGGCTCCGGGGGTGCGCTGTCGGGAACGGGCGGTACCTCGTCGTCGGGAACCGGCGGTACTTCGTCGTCGGGAACGGGCGGCACCTCGTCGTCGGGAACCGGCGGCACCTCGTCGTCGGGAAGGGGCGGCTCGTCCGCGGGTGCCGGCGGCCGCGGTGGTGGCCAAGGCGGTCGCGGTGGTGGCGCGGGCGGTGCCGGCGGTGCCGGCGCGCGGGGTGGCAGGGGCGGATCCTCCGCGGGTGGCGCCGCGGGCACGGCGGCGGGACAGGTGATCTTCGTGGGCGATTTCGAGACCGGCAATCTGTCGCAGTGGCCGTACGTCGAACGCTGCCAGACCGATCGGATCCAGGTTTATTCGACGGCCAACGCGCCGGCGGGTGCGCCCGCGCCGCGCGGCGGAAAATACGCAGCCCTGTTTCACGTTCTCGACACCGACGTCGCGCCCTGCACATCGACCGACAATCCGCGCGCGGAGCTCGACAGCCCACCGCTGTTTCACTCGGGCGACGATCGCTGGGAGGCCTGGTCGGTCTACGTTCCGACTTCGCATCCCACCTGCACCAACTGCCCGGCTGCTTCGTTCTTCTGCTTTCAGGAGGACTACGGGTCTCCTTTTGACGGCTCGCCGTCGATCGGGTGGTTCCTCGATCTCAACACCACCCCCAACAAGTTCAGCATGGACCGCGGCGATCAGTACAACCACGATCAGCCGTGGGTCTCGAACCTGGTCACCGGCCAGTGGGTCGACTTCCTGGTCCACAAGGTGTTCTCGAACACCAACGACGGCAAAGGTCTGGTGGAGGCCTGGGTCAACGGCGCGCCGCTGACCTTCAGCAGCTGCAACTGCACGACGCTTTCCACCCAGACCATGCACTCGACCCAGACCGAGCTCGAGTTCTACCTGACGGCGTATCGGGACGTGGGGATGTTCTCTTCCTTCGACATCTACTACGACGAGGCTCGGGTCGGCACTACCCGTGCGTCCGTCGAGCTCCCGCCTCAATGAGGTAGTAGAGCGTCGTCGGGCGCAGCGTGATGTTCCGGCCGCCCCCGATCGGCCCTTCCACCGCTGTCCGGTAGCCGTTGTCGTCGAGCGGGCTGACCCTGAGCGCGGGAGCGTCCGCGCGTTTGAGTGACACCTCGCCTTCCAGCTTCTTGACCACGATCGGTGGGCCGCCGACGTCGGAGATCGCGCGCAGGCCGGTCCCCGGCGCCGACCAGCCGAAGTTGTTGTCCTCGCTCATGACCTGGAGAAGCATCCGCCCGGAGGTCTTGAGCGGCCGATCGTCCAGGGAGACCACCAGGATCGATCCGTACTCGAGCCGCGACGCGATCGTGACGTCCCCGAGCGCGATCGTCCCCGCCTTGGAGAGGAACCCGGTGGCCCCCTGCGCGGCAGGGGCATCGATCGTCACCAGGCCGCGCCCGTAGTCCCACCGCAATTCGCCGGTCGCGCTGCGGACGATCTTGCTCTGTCGGTCGATCAATCCGGAAAGGTTGGCCATCTTCGATATTCCGCCGGTCGCCGTGACGTTCACCTCCACCCGACCGGTGAGAAAGGCGAGCGGATCGATCGACTCGACCGATTCGACGCTGCCGGGCGTCTGCCCCGCCGGCAGATCCTTCTTTCGGAAGCCATCCAGGTTCTGCGGCGCGGAGACGGGAATGCCTCGCAGCGCATAGAGGTCGGAGAGCTTGGCTTCCAGGCGCAGAGCCAGCTCTCCGGTTCGCACCAGCCCCTGGCGGAAGATCAGCGCCGCGGCCGGAAATTGCCCCACGCCGGCGGGGTCCGAAATCGAAAATTTGGTCAGATGGTCGGCCCAACCGAGCTCGCCACCGGCGAAGAAGAAGAAGGCGTCGGAACCCTGGAGGGAACCGTAGGCCGCGGCCAGCACCGACATCTCGGCGCGGTAGCGGTTGGGCGGCGCCCAGTTTATCTCGCTGATCGTCGACGGTTTGCCGTTGTACGCCAGGTCCATCAGAGGGAGCTCGAAGGACGGCTGGCCCCCTTTTCCGGTTTCGAAGCGCAGCGCCGAGGCGTCGTTGTAACGATCTCCGTCCGACAGCAGATAGCCGGCGCGCTCGCCCTCGTGGGGCCCGCCGTAGTAGCCGTGGCGATCCATGAAGTCGCAGCCGGCGTTCGACCACTTGTCGAGCGGGCCGAGGACCCGGGCATCGGCGGTGATCCAGTTGGATCCAGTCACCGATCCCTTGAACCCGAGGTCCCTCTTCAGGTAGGCGGTGGTCTGATCGTAGAACCGTCGCTGCAGGGCGGCCAGAAACTCCGCGGTGTCCTGCGCCCGCCCGTCGCGCCGGCTCAGGATTTCGCCCGGTGGCAGCACCCCCACCCGTCCCGCCGCCGGCAGGTCGCCCTTCATCTTGGTTCCGCCCCAGCACCCGAAGAGGCCCTTGCCGTTCCAATGGGCGAGGGCCGCGCCGATCCCCCCGTATCTGGCCTTGAGCCAATCGCCGAACTGCCGCTCGAGCAGCTCCATCTGAGGGGCGGGGACGTTGTCGTAGGGGGAAAAGGTCCAGAAGAACAGGCTGTCTTCGTTCTGGATCTCGATGAAGGCGAGGGTGGGATCCTGGAGCAGCGTCAGGCCGCTCTGAGGGCTCTTCGCGGTCAGCGCGTCCCGCCACCACCCCTTTTGAATCTCCTGGAATCGGGGGTTGAAGAACGCGATCGCGAAGGTGCTCTTGTCGCCGCCATAGCCGTCGAGCCCCGGAACGGCCTTCGGTTGAAGCCAGACCGGAAAGTACGACGAGAGCGCCAGGTAGATCCCCTGCCGCTTCAGCGCGGCGACCAGCCTGTGAAGGCCGGCCAGCTTCCGCCCGTCGAGCTGGGACGGATCGTCCTCGCGCCAGAGGGGACCGTGCAGGCGGACCATGTTGACGCCGAACTTGGCGAGGTGCCGCGCGAAGCCATCGAGCGCGACGTCGTCGTAGGCGAGGACCTCGTGACCGACGTTGATCGCCCAGAATCGGATCGACTGGCCGGTCTTTTGGTGGACGAAGCTGTCGCCCCGCGCCTGGATGAACCCGCCGTCTCCGGCCGCCTTTTCGTTGAGGAAGCGAAGGTCGAGGGCGGCGTCCCCGAAGGGGTCCGGATCCGGCTCGAAGGGAAACCAGCCCGCCGGGGCGACGCCGTATTTTTCGCCGGGCTTCATGCGTCCGTGCGCCTCGAACGGCCCGTCGATGAGCAGGAAGCAATCGAAGGCGACCGCCTCGGTGTCGGCGGGAAGCTCGATCCGGACCGTGTGCTTGCCCGCCGCCAGCTTCACGGCGCCGAGCGGCACCCAGTTGACGTTCACGAACTTGGCGAGGGGCGCGTCGTCGAGGAGCGGGACGTCGCGCGGACATTCTCGCCAGGGCTGTCCGTCGAAACGCCATTTGAACGGCCCGTGGCGCCAGAACTTGCGGGCGTAGAAGGAATAGTCGGCGCCCTTCGGAACCTCGATCGCGTATTCGAGAAACAGCGCCTTGCCGGGATGCACCGCGCCGATCCACTTGCCGCCCGAGAGGGCCTTGGCGACCGCGACCTCCGCGGGCTGGAATGGATTGTCCGCCGGAAAATTTCCGGACCTGGGGGTCTCGGCCTCCCACCAGATCCATCCCCGGGGCGCCGAGCTCAGCGGTCCTTCCGTCCCGACGGCCAGGCCGACCAGCAGGAGAATCGAGACGCCCGCTCTTGTCACCCGTCGGCGCGTCGAGGTTCGGGTTCCGCGCGACTCATTTGTCGTCGGTCTTCGCCGGGCCGTAGAAGTGCTCGACCCGTCGCCGGACCAGCTCCGGTTCCAACGTCGGATCAAACGCGCCCACCCGCTGCGCGATGAGATCGGCCCAGGGGAGCTCGGCGGTCTCCTTTTCCCTGCGGCGCACGATCTCCGCGACGCTGCCGATGTGGCGGGCCGGCACGCCGCCCACCGCCGAGTCGGGCGGCACGTCCTTGGTCACGACGGCGCCGGCCGCGACCAGCGCGTTCGGACCGATCGTGACGCCCGGCAGGATGATCGCCCGATGCCCGATGAACACGTTGTCTCGAATGTCGATCTTCCCGACGGCGTCCAGCTTGACGCCGTAGGCGCGGTTCAGGACCTCCACCGATCCGTCGTGACCCACCAGCGTGCAGTTGGCGAGCAGGACGTTGTTTCCGATCCGGACGTAGGCCGGATCCAGGATCTCGGTTCCGTAGACGATGCCGACGTCCCGCCCGATGGACTGAAACCGGCCGCTCCGGCGCAAGATGTCCGCGTACTCGATCGGGGTCGGCGCACCGAAACGGAGAAACAGAGAGGTGAATCGACCTCGCCGCAGCGCCAGCGCGCGAAGGAGTCCTCGGATCGCCCCCGACATGGAGTTTTCTCTCCTACTCTGCGGCGCCGGTAGATTCAAGCGCGAGGCGATCGTCTGCGGTGTAGGTGATTCGAGCGCCCCCGCGATCGGCGGGGCGACAGACTGATGTATCGTGCGCGGGTGGCGACCGCCGACGTGCCGCATAGCGCCCGCCACTGGGCGGAGCTGGACCTGCTTCGCGCGCTGGCGGGCGCCCTCATGGTGGTCAACCACGCCGGCGTCGCCTGGCTGCCGGACCACGGCGAGCGCGGCGGGCTCGACGGCGCGCTGACCTTCGTGGGAAGCCTGGCCCCGGTCCTGTTCTTCACGGTCACCGGGATCGGGCGCGGCATCCAGTCCGCCCCCGGGGGGGCGTCGCGGCCCTTTCGCGCTCCGCTCCTCACGGCGTTCATCCTCACCCTGGCCGATGCGACGCTCTGGCTCTCACCGACCCAGCATCTCGGGATGGACTTTCTGGGATTCATCGCGCTGTCGACCGTCGTGGTGGAGATCGTGAACCGAACGCGGTGGCCGGCGGCGGTGGCCGCCGTTTCGGCGCTGGTCTGTCTGTTGCTCCGCTACGTGGTGGCGCCCCGGGTGGGGCTGCGCCTCGGAACCGGGGTGGCCGCGCAAGGCCTGAATCTCCTGGTTGGCAAGACGGCGCTCATCGCCACTTCGTATCCGATCTGTCCGTGGTTGGCGTACCCGCTCTTCGGCTCGCTGGTGGGCCGGTTCGCGGCTCGCCACGCCGATCGCATCCGCGCCACGCGGGGGCGCTGTGCGTCGGTCCTGGCCGTCACGGCCGCCGTCGGATTGGGGCTGTGCGTGGTCATGTACCAGCACCACGCAACCTTTTTTCGGTGGGGGGCGATGTCGTTCGCCTATTGCATCCTGGGGTTCGCGGCCGTGCTGGCTGGAATCTCGCTGGTGTTGGCGGTTGTCCGCGGCGCGTCTGCCGGGGCGATCGGAGCTCTGTCTCTGCCGGGGCTCGCAAGCTTCGTGCTGGTGCCCGTTCATTACGCCGTGATCGCGGGTCTTCACCCGGAATCCCTGATGAGACCGGGCGTGACGTTTCCGCTCGCGCTGCTGGTGCTGGTACCGGTCGTCTTCGGCGCGTCCAGGTGGATCGACCGCCGCATGAAAGCGCTGGCGTCGCACGGACGCCCGCTCCCGACCGTCATTCTTCTGACGACGACCGTCGCGCTTCTCTTCCAGATCGCCCGCGCCGATGGTCCGCTTCCGCTTCGGCTCGTCACGCAGCTCTTGGCTTGCGGATTGTTTGCGTTTTTGTCGCCCCGCCGGGCGAGCCGGATGCCGACGCCATTGCCGTCCAACCAGGTGGTCTAACCGGCGGCAACATCCCACCGAGCGTCCGCTTTGCCGACACGGGCCGGGCGCCACGCAGCAGAAAATCGCTCATCTTCGTCCGATGACGGACGCGCAAACCGCAGTGACGCCGATTGACACCGACTGTTCGCGGAGGATAAGTTGAGTCGGCAGTTTTGTGACGAGTGTCGAAGTGTCGCGCATGACAGGACGGATCTACGGATTGCTCGTTTGTTGTGCCCTGGCCGCGGGGGCTTGCTCCGGCAAGGTGGGAGTTGCGCCGCTCACGGGCACGGCGGGCACGGCGGGCACGACTGGCACGGCTGGCACCAGCGGAATCAACACGACCTGCGGAAATGGCCACCTCGATTCCGGCGAGGATTGTGAAGGCGGTAATCTAAACGGCGGAACCTGCACGTCGATCGGTTTCCAGGGCGGCACCCTCGCCTGTGCGGCCAGCTGTCGGTACGACACCAGCGCCTGTACGGGTCCGTTGACATTGGCGGTCAATCCGTCGCGGACGACCTGCACGGCCCCGTGCGCGGTCTTCTTCGACGCCACGGGAACCACGGGGCTCATGGGCGGCGACTATGTCGGCGCGAATTTCAGTTGGGATTTCGATTCCACCAACGTCGACCCCATGGGAGCCCACGAACAGACCATTGGTTTCGTGACGGCTCATGTCTTCGAGGTTCCGGGGACCTACCAGGTTTCGGTGCGGGTCCGGGATCTGGCGGGCCATGCGGGGTCCACCACGGTTCCCATCACCGTCGCCGCCATGGGGGGCTCCACGATCTACGTGGCGGCCAATGGCAACGACAAGAACCCGGGCACCACGATGGCGCAGCCCTTGGCGACGTTGACGGCGGCGCTCACCCACTCGGCGGCGCAGGTGTCCATCCTCCTGCGGCGGGGTGACACCTTCAGCCTCAGCAAGACGGTGTCCGTGTCCGTCAAGGGGCCGTTTCTGCTCGGCGCGTACACCGATCCGTCCACGGCTTCGAGCGCCGCGCCGGTGCTGAGCACCACCGCCACCAACATGCTGACCGTCACGGGAAGTCAGGACGTCCGCGTGACCGATCTGCACCTGCTCTCGAGCGGCGGGGTCGCCACCACCGGGATCCGGGTCGACAGCTCGTCACATACGCTGGTCGAGCGGGTCGAGCTCGAGGGGCTGGGCAATAGCGTCTCCGGCGGCGGCATCAACCTCGGCATCGACGCGACGGCGAATCCCGTGTTCTTCGTGGACTGCCACGAGCACACCTTTGCCGGGTACGGCCTGTACGGCGACAAGGTGAGCCATTTCGCGATGATTGGCACCACGATCGATGATTTCGGGGGCGGGGAGCACGGCGTGCGCATCCAGGGTGGTACCGGCAGCTCCGCGGGACAGCTCGCCATCGACAGCTATTTCGCCGAGAATACCGTGCTCTCCAACGATACCAATGGGGCGGTGGAAGGGTTTACGTTCCGCGGCGATGATCAGAACATCGTCTGTGTAAACAACCACGTCAACCGAGTCTGTGATTTCGCCCCCCAGAATGCCTCCGGAAGCGGCAGCAACGAACATGTCAGCAATGCCTTGTTGGAGGGCAACCTGCTGTACGACCCGCGGCCGCCCTCATACGCGTACGAGACCGGGTTCATCGTCACCGCCCAGCACGTGGTCGTGCGAAACAACATCTTCGTCAACTCGCTCAACGCGATAGCCGTTCAAGGCCAGGATCCCAGCAATGCGGGGACCGGAATAGCGGCCGATTGGGTGGACCAGGTCTCGATCTACAACAACATCCATTACGTTCTCCCGCCGACGGGAGGCGATATCTACAAGAACAACAATATGAATTCCATCGTACACGTCAACACGACCGGCAGCCTGATCGCGCAAAACAACATCTTCGTCGAAGGGGTGCCGAGCGCCCAGTCGAGCTTCTTGGTCTCCGATCACAAGGGCACGGACACGGTCGACCACAATTTGATGTTTGCTCCGAAGGTGTCGGGAACCCTGCCCGCGGCCGCGATCGGGGCCGGCGGCTTGATCGTCGACCCGCTATTTATCGCGACCGATCCCACCGGCGCCAACGCTTTCCATCTCTCCCCCGGTAGCCCCGCGATCGACGTGGGCGCGATGGTGCCGGTCTATCAAGATCTGGTGGGCGCGGCCCGACCCGTCGGATCGGGCTGGGACCTCGGCCCGTTCGAATACACGCCCTAGATGCCCGAGATGGCCTCGCGAAACAGCTCTCCGAGGCGAGCGGCTTCTCGGTTCGCGTCGTGTCGGGTCGCCACCGCCGCGGCGCCCGCGGCGCCGATCCGCGCCAGGGTTTCGCCGGGGGTTTCGAGCACCCGTTCGATGCTCTGGGCCAGGGCGTCGACCGATCCAGCCGGGATCAGCCAGCCGGTGACCCCATCCTGGATCAGCTCGGGGATCCCGGCGACGTAGGTGCTGATGGCCGGCCGCCCGAGGGCCAGCGCCTCCATCAAGACCACCGGCAGACCTTCGGCGAAGCTGGGCAACACCAGCGCCCGGGCGGCCAGCAGCTCGCTCCGCACGATGTCGTTGCTGATCCAACCGGTGATTCGAACCTGGGCCTGCAGCCCCAGCGCTCGGATCCGCTCCTCGATGACTTCGCGCATGGGGCCGTCGCCGGCCAGCACCAGCTCGAAGGATACGCCCCGGGCCGCCAGGGCGGCGGTGGCCTCCAGGAGCAGGATCTGCCCCTTCTGCTCGGTCAGTCGTCCCACGCAAACCAACCGCCGATTGTCCGCGACCGGTTGCGGACCGGCCGCCAAGAAGGTTGCGTCCACGCCGCAGTGGACCACGCGAACCTTCCGCCACTCGGGATAGGGGATCCAGCGGTAGATCTGGCTGCGACCAAAATCGCTCACGACCACCACCCCGGCCGCGCGGGCGATCTTCTCGCGCAGGGACAGCTCCACGGGGTGATCGAACTCTTCGGGACCGTGGACCGTGAAGCTGTAGCTGGGACCGCCCAGGATGCGGGTGAGCATGGCCACCGCGGCGGGATTGGTGCCGAAATGCGCGTGCAGGTGGCGAATCTTGTCGGCCCGCAGCCAACGAATCAGGACGGCGGCCTCGCCGAGATACGCCAGATGGCGGAGCAGCCCGCGGTCGGAGCGAAGACCCAGCCGGACGGTCGCGCGCAACGCCGCGAAGAGGGCGCGGAAGTTGGTCAAGGCGGCGTGGAGCAGCGGCAACAAGAGCCCCATCGCGCCCGCCTTGAGGACCACCCGGGTCTTGAGGCTCTCCTCCCGATCGCCGGGATCCACCAGCTCTTCGGGCGAGGGCCGAATGGAATACCGGTGCACCGTGAGGCCCTGCGCTTCGAGGGCCACGATCTCCCGCCGAATGAAGGTATGGCTGACGTGCGGATACTGATTGACCAGATACGCGATGTTCAATCTCGGCTCGGCGCGCCCGGGGTCGAGGGGGGCGCCGCTCAAGAGCTCACCAAAAAATCCCGCTGCTGCGGCAGGTATTCCTGCTGGTAGGCCGCCTCGGGCCTGGCAGACATCAGCTCGCGCGTCAATCCGGTGAGGGCGCCGGCGAGGAGGTAGGGATAGGGGCTAAAGAGACCATTCGGCACCCAATCGAGCGCTATCAGTCCGATGATCAACGTCATGCCCCCAACCAACCTTCGGTCGGCGGGCGCGAGGATGAGCTTGATTCGTTTCCGGGTCAAGAAGATCGGAATGAGCAAAGGGCCAAAGGTGGTAATGAAGCCAAACACGCCAACCAGCCCGATCTGGATCACCCAATAACCGTCGGGGATCGCAATGTTGTCCGCCTTGTCGACGACGAAGTTGCGGCCGTACTGGCCCCACCCGAAAACGATTCGTTGCCGTGCCTTGTCGAGCAACATGTTTTCATTCTTGAATCTGAATCCAAGCGATTCGGCCCGGTCCGCCCCGAAGATCGCGGTCGACGCGTCCAGGATCGTGTCGGTGGGCAAGAGCCCCGTCGTGCGCAGCACCGGATACAGAAAGACGAACGAAGCCAGAGCCAATGCGATTCGCAGATGCAGCCTGGGGCCACCCCACATGAGCAGCGGAATGGCGACGAACGCGAACGCGAGCGCCCCCATGCTCTTGCAGAGGACCAACGTGACAAAGATGACCGATCCAACGAGATACGCGGGCAGGCCGTAAATCTTGCGCTTGGCGCGACCGAGTATGAACGACGCGCAAAGGCCCACGACCAAGAATCGCGCCAGCGCCAGTCCGTTGGCCATGAACGCCATGGGACGGAATCCGCCCGCCCGGAGGGTCTGGAAGTAGTCGTGTTGGCCGTAGCCGTAAAACTGGAAATGCAGCACGGGGCTGAATCGGATCTCGAACAACGCGAACGGGATGTAGCAGACGACGGCGAGCGCGAACCCCAGCAAGAGGGTGCGGAAGTTCTCGACGGTCCGGAACAGCGCACATCCGAGAAAGAAGGGCAGCGAGACCTGACTGAGATTCAAGGCGGCCAGGTACAGCCCGTCCTTGATGCCCAGGCCCACGATCGGGGGGAGATTCTTCTTCACCACGATGGGGTCCCCGTTCAAGACCCCGGTGAGCGTCGCCCCCACGATGAGCATGACCGTCAGGATCTGGAACCAGCGCTCCCTCGGAAATTTGAGCAGCCGAGCGCGCCGCCGCAGGAGGCACCCGATGAGGATGCACAGGTAAGGCAGGTTCTGCTTCGTGAGCGGCGGCATGAATGGAAATTTGAAGTCCACCAGCTCGGGAAGGAACATGTCGCATCCGAGGACGATGACGAGCGCCGCGCGCTGCGGACGCATGAAGAGGAAGAGCCCGATCGACAGAGGGATCGACAGGCCCAGAAAGATCCGGGCTATGAGGCTGTATTGATCCATCTCGTCCGTCTCGTCGGTGGGGCGGAGCTCGGCGCAGACTCTATCGTCTTCGGCCGTGACGATTCGAACTTTCGGCGTTCGCGGTCATTGCCTTCAGACCATCTTTGAACCAAATTGCCCGCCTCATGTGCGGAATAGCGGGTGCCGTCGGCGCGATCGATCCGGGGATCGAGCAAGCCGTGCGCGCCATGTCGGACGCCGAGTCCCACCGCGGGCCCGACGACTCCGGTGTTTTCCAGAGCGGGGGCACGCCGGGGGCCGTGCTGGGCTTCCGGCGATTGGCCATCATCGACCTGTCGACGGACGGCCATCAGCCAATGATCGACTCGCGGCAGGGGAACGCCGTGGTGTTCAACGGCGAGATCTACAACTACGCGGAGCTCCGTCGCGAGCTGGCGGCCGAGGGCGTGGAGTTTCGCTCCAAGGGCGACACCGAGGTCCTGCTCAAGGGCTACGCGCGCTGGGGAGCGGGCGTGCTCGGTCGCCTGCGCGGCATGTTCGGCTTCGCGCTCTACGATCCCGGCCGGCGAGAAGTGCTCCTGGCGCGCGACCGGATGGGGATCAAGCCTCTCTACACCGCGTCGATCCAGCGGCCGGGCGGCCGGGTCCTGCTCTTCGCCTCCGAGTTGCGGGCGCTCCTGGCCACCGGCCTCCTGCCGCGGCAGCTCGATCCCCAGGGACTCGCCACGTACATGTGGAACGGATTCATGGTCGGACCCGCCACGGCGATCCGCGGGGTCTCCTTGCTGCCGCCCGGGGCGTCGCTGCGGGTCTCGCTGGATTCCGCGCACTCGTCGGAGGCCCGGCCGGAGAAGTATTGGTCGCTTCCAACGCGGGCTCTGAAATCCGAAGAGGAGGCGATCGCGGGGCTCAAGGAGGCCCTCGACTCGGCGAGCCGTCAGCACCTGGTCAGCGACGTCCCGCTGGGTGTCTTTCTGTCCGGGGGGGTGGACTCCAGCGCCGTCACCGCGCTGGCCGTGCGAGCGGGCGGCCAGCGCGTCAAGACGTTCCACATCGGATTCGCCGAGGCCGGCTTCGACGAGTCGGCCTACGCCCGCCGGGTCGCGGGTGCGCTCGGCACCGAACATCTCGAGCTCCAGCTGACCCAGGATCGCTTTCGGGGCGACCTCGGCGCGGCCCTCGACAGCCTGGACCAACCGACCTTCGACGCCATCAACACCTACTTCGTGAGCCGCCTGGTCCGCGAGGCGGGCTTCACCGTCGCGCTGGCCGGCACGGGCGGCGACGAGCTCTTCGGGGGCTACAGCAGCTTCGTCGATCTTCCGCGCGGACGTCGGGTGGGGCGCGCCGCCGGCCTGCTGCCGGGCTCGATCCTGGCGCGGGCGGCGGATCTCGTCCGACGCTGGAACCGGGGCGACCCGGATGGCGTCCCCCGCCAGACCCGCTGGGGGAAGCTCGCCGACGTGCTCGCGACCGGCGGCGACGAGCTCGGCCTCTATCAAGTCTCCTACGGCCTCTACACGCAGGAGTTCCTGGCGGAGCTGGCGGGTAGCCCCACGCTCGCGATGGCCCCGAGCGGGCTGCCCCCGGAGCGCGCGGCGGAGCTTGCCGACCTGATTCGCGAGGCGACGCCCCTCGCGGCGGTCGGCCTGCTCGAGCTCTCGCTCTTCATCGGCGAGCGCCTCCTGCGCGACACCGACGGCGCGAGCATGGCCAATTCTCTGGAGGTTCGGGTTCCGCTCCTCGATCACGAAGTGGTGGAGGCGGCGCTGGCCGTCCCGGACCGGCCCCGCTTCGCCCCCCTCGGCAAGAAGCAACTGCTCAAGGCGCTGGCGATGCCCGAGCTCGACCAGACCATCTTCGATCGCCCCAAGGCCGGCTTCGTGCTTCCGATCGAGGTCTGGGCCAAGGACCAGCTGGCGGGCGAGATCGATTCGCTGTTCGCCGATCGCGCGCTGGTCGAGAGCGTCGGACTGCGCAGCGAGGCGCTGGCCCGGCTCTGGCGTGCCTTCCGGGCGGGAGCGCCGGGGATCTACTGGTCCCGCATCTGGGCGCCCTTTGTGCTGCTCCACTGGTGCCGCCAGCACCGAATCGGACTATCTTAGGTGGTCTTGTCCCGCCGCTATCTCCTCATATCGCCCTGTCGCGACGAAGCGGACTACCTGCAGATCACGATCGACACCGTGGCCGCGCAGACGGTTCTGCCCACCAAGTGGTTGATCGTCGACGACGGATCGACCGACGCCACGCCCGAGATTCTGGCCCGGGCCGCCGCCAAATATCCCTACATCGAGGTGGTGCGGCGCGAGAACCGCGGCCACCGGTCGGTGGGCCCGGGCGTCATCGACGCGCTCTACCACGGCCTCTCGAAGGTCAACCTCGACGATTACGACTACCTCTGCAAGTTCGACTGTGACCTGGAGATGCCGCCCCGCTACTTCGAGCGGACCATGGAGCTCTTCGAGGCGGATCCCTGGCTCGGGACGCTGTCGGGCAAGCTCCACCTGCGTTTCGGAAACAAGGAGGTCGTCGAGCGCACCGGGGACGAGAACTCGGTCGGCCCGGTGAAGTTCTATCGGGTGGCCTGCTTCAAGGCGATCGGCGGGTTCGTCCGCGAGGTCTGCTGGGACGGCATCGACGGCCACATGTGCCGCATGCGCGGGTGGGTGGCCCGATCGGTGAACGATCCCGAGCTGCGCATCATTCACCTGCGGCAGATGGGATCGAGCCACATCAGCCTGTGGAACGGGCGCAAGCGCTGGGGCCGCGGGAAATACTTCATGGGCTCGGCGCCCAGCTACATCGCGGCGGTGGCCCTCTACCGTATGGCGGAGCGGCCCTACCTGCTGAGCGGGGTGGGCATCCTCTGGGGCTACATCCAGGCCAGCCTCGAGAAGGCGCCGCGCATGGAAGATCAGGCCTACCTCGACTATCTGAGGCGCTTCGAGCGCGAATCGTTGCTGATGGGCAAGCGCCGCGCGGCGGATCGCTACCACGATCGGATTCGCCGCGAGGCGCCCGCCGGCGGCACCCCGGCGCCCTAGTCGGGACCGGTGCGCGCCAGCACCGTCACGTCGGCCGCGACGAACGAGACGAACAGCTCGTGCTCCTGCGGGCGCCATTGTCTCGACGACTCCAGCGCCGTGATCAAGCGGCTCTCGTCGAAGGGGTGATCGCCGTGCCGGATCTGATCGACCAGCTGGCGGGCGTTCTGTGCCCTGGAGCGCACCACCACCAGGTGTGAATAACCTCGCAGCCGCTCCCGCCAGGTTTCCGCCGGCAAACCGATCGGGATCCCCAGCGGCGGCCGATCGCCGGCGTCGGCGAAGACGAACTGAGCCAGCGCGGGACCGTTGGCGAATCGCAGCGGAAAGTACGCCGCGGCGTAGTCGTCGACCGGATCGGCGTACACCACCGCCGGATGCTGGCGCTGGAGCTTGTCGAGGATCTGCTGCAGGTGATTTTGCGGTCCGTGCGCGAAGTACTCGCCGTGCCAGGCGAGCTCGCCGATCCCGGTCCCCTCGCAAATCGCGAACACGACCGCCGCCGCCAGGACCGCCGGCGACCACCGTCCCTTCGGCAGCGCCAGGGGCGCCGACAACACGAAGGCGATCAGGGGCAACGCCCAGGTCGAATAGCTGACCTTGGCCGCCGTGAAGCCGGCCACCACGAAGTTGGCGGCGGCAGAGATCGCGATCCCACTCACCAGCATCAGGGCGACCAGCTGAAACAGACGCCGCGGTTGGCGCGGCAATGACCAGGCCGCACACACCAGAACCGCCGCCGCGCCGAACGCCAGCACGATCGCCCACGGGAACACCGACATCGCGGGGTGCCCGATCAGCCGATACACGAGCTGGACGACCTCGTGCACCCGATCCCGCGCGGTGGCGGCGGACAGGCCGATCGACGCGATCACGAACGGCACCAGCCCCGCGACGCCGATCGCGACGACGGTCGCCAGCGCGATCACCGGGCGCAGCGAAGACCGTTTGATGAGGCGGTCGACCGCCAGCGCGAGCACCACCACCCCCGCCAGGAGCGCCCCCAGGAAGTGCGTGTACATCCCAGCTATCAACCACGCCCCGAGCACGATCCAGGACCTGCGGCTGGCGGTCGGCGAAGGCGGCTCCAGCAGCAGGACCAGCGCGCGCAAGCAGCCGGCCGTGGTGAGCAGAAACAGCGGATAGGCGCGGATCTCGACGGCGGTGACGCAGACGTTGGGCGAGAGCGCCAGAAACAGCCCGGCGCAAAGGCCGGCGGCGAGACCGAACGCCCGGCGAGCCGCCGACGCGACCAGGGCCGCGGCGCCCGCGACACAGATCAGCCCGAAGACGCGCAACGAGTGCTCGTTCAATCCAAACAGACGGGACCAGAGCCATCCGAGCCAGTAGGACAGCGGCGGCATCCGGTCGGCGGGGACACCGAAATCGTGTGCGGCCGGATGGGCTAGCCACTGAACCAACGCCGGGGGCGAGAGACTGAGGCCGCTGAGTTGCGTCGTCTCGTCGATCCACAACGCTTGATGGGGCAGAAACAAACCCGCCGCCAGGGCGGCCACGGCCATCACGCCCAGCGTCATCGCCACGATCGCGGTCCGATCGCCGCGCGCCGGAACGCTGACCTCGCGGCCGGGTGGCCCAGAGCCCGAGGCGGTCATTCCGGCAACCATATAGGAGTCGGCCGACAAGCCTGTCAAGCCGCCGGATCGCACGACGCGTGGTCCTGGCACGCCGCACCAATGGATGAGTCGGCGCCGACGAACGCGATCGTGCTATGAGGTTCGTCGTGTTTCGGTCTGGTGGGAAAATCGACACCGACCTAGCCGGCGGCACTCGGGATGAGTATGTGATTGATATGCATGGTCGACTTCTAGATGGTCCGTGGGCGGGCAGCGCGCCCGGGGCGCAATCGCTCAACCTGATCGACATGCTGGTGGAGGATTGGAATTCGCATGGGCGCGATGTGACGCGACCAGGTTTCCAGGCGATCGCCGTTCACCGCTTCGGCACCTGGAGAATGGGGATCGGTCCCAGGGTCCTGCGGGCGCCGCTCAGCGTGCTCTACCGCTATCTCTTCCGGCGCGTCCGCAACATCTACGGCATCGAGCTGCCTTACACGGCGCGCGTCGGCCGTCGGGTCGTCATCGAGCACCAGAGCGGCATCGTCATCCACGGGCATACCGAGATCGGCGACGACTGCGTCATCCGGCAGAACGTGACGCTCGGGAACCGGCGCCTGGATCGCCCGTTCGATGCGCCCCGGCTCGGCAACCGGGTGGTCGTGGGCGCGGGGGCCAAGGTGCTCGGCGCGGTGCGCATCGGGGACGGCGCGCAGATCGGCGCCAACGCCGTGGTGTGCGACGACATCCCGGCAGAGGCGGTGGCCGTGGGCATTCCGGCTCGGGTCACGCGCGTGGGGGGTGCCAGGATAACCGCCTCGTGAGCGACCGCCTGGGCGCGGTGGCCATTGGCCGGAACGAAGGGGAGCGTCTGCGGCGCTGTCTCGGCTCGCTGGTCGGGCAGATCGGGAAAGCCGGGACGGTGGTCTATGTGGATTCCGGATCGACCGACGGCAGCGTCGAGATGGCGCGCGGCCTGGGCGTCCTGGTGGTCGAGCTCGATCGCGCGGTTCCGTTCACCGCCGCGCGCGCGCGCAACGCCGGGTTCGCCCGCCTCTCGGAGGCGGCGCCGAACCTGGAGCTGGTGCAGTTCGTCGACGGCGACTGCGAGGTGGTGGC
Organism: Pseudomonadota bacterium; assembly: GCA_017881315.1. Taxonomy (GTDB): domain Bacteria; phylum Myxococcota_A; class Polyangia; order Fen-1088; family Fen-1088; genus JADGRB01. The sequence continues at coordinate 14,578 of JADGRB010000002.1, read as the reverse complement.
GGGGTGGTTGGCGCGGGCCGAACGCGAGCTCGGCGCCGACACGCAGCTCGGCGTGGTGTGCGGCCGCCGTCGCGAGCGGTATCCCGACCGATCGATCTACAACCGCCTCTGCGATCTGGAGTGGGACACGCCGGTTGGTCCCGCGGAGGCCTGCGGCGGCGACGCGCTCATGCGGGCCGAGGCGGTGCGCGCCGTCGACGGCTACGACGCCTCGCTCATCGCGGGCGAAGAGCCCGATCTCTGCCTGCGCATGCGACGACGGGGCTGGAAGGTGTCGCGGATCGACGCGGAGATGACGATGCACGACGCCGACATGACCCGCGTCGGGCAGTGGTGGAAGCGGTCGGTGCGGGCCGGGCATGCGTACGCCGAAGGGGCGGCCCGTCACGGAAGCGGGGCCGAGCGGCACTGGGTGAGAGAGACCCGCAGCAACTGGGCCTGGGGCCTGGCGTTGCCGGCCGTGGCGCTCGGGGTCGCGGCGCCGACCGGCGGCCTGGGGCTCGGCCTGCTGACCGCCTACGGCGTCCTCGGGGCGCGGGTCTATCGTGACCTGCGGCGCCGGGGTGTCTCGATCGAGGACGCGCGCCTCGGGGCGTTCTTCTGCGCGATCGGAAAGGTTCCGCAGGCGCTGGGACAGGCGACCTACTGGATCAACCGGACCACCGGCCGCAAGGGCGGCCTCATCGAGTACAAAGGTCCGAGCGGGGCCGGGTGATCGCTGCCTGGTGGTCGCGAACGGAGTAGGATGTCGGCTCCGCTGGAGCAGAGACGATGGTAGTGCCGCCAGACCCGCAGCGCCCGGGCGAGACTGAACCGCACGGGCTCGTGATCCGACGGACCACGGTCTTCACGCTCGCGCCCCGGGTGATCTCGCGGGCCGATCCCGCCGTCGCGGAGGGAGGACGCGAGCTTCCCGCGGGGTTGGCAGTCGCGGGCGGCACGGTCGTGTTGCCGGGCATGCGCGCGGAGGAACGGCTGCTGCTGGGTCTGGTGGACGGGCGTCTTTCGGTGTCGCGACTGGCGCGGCTGGCTGGCCTGTCCGAAGAAGCGACCGCGCAACACCTGCGGTCGCTGTGCAACCGGCGGATGCTGGTTCCCGTCGAGACCGCCGAGGTCACCATCCGGGGCACCAGCGGCGAGCCGTTCTTCCGGGTGGGGCCCTACGAGGTCGCCTCGCGGCTCGGCCAGGGGGGGATGGGCTCCGTGTACGTCTGCCGTCGGACCGGCGCGGCCGGGTTCAGACGTCTGTTCGCGCTCAAGGTCATCCGTCAGGGATCCGGGCAGGAGCAGGTGGCCGAGAAATCCTTCCTGCGTGAGATCCGGGTGGGCGTGCTGCTCGACCACCCCAACATGCAGTCGCTCGTCGACGTCGGCATGTACAAGAACCAACCCTACCTGGTGCTCCAGTACATCGAGGGGACCAGCCTGGAGGAGATCTCCTTCGGTCGGCGCGTCCCGCCCGGCGTGCTGCTCTCGATCCTGATCGACGTGCTGCGCGGGCTGCAGCGCGCGCACGAGATCACCGACGAAGAAGGGAGGTGGCTGGGGCTGGTCCACGGCGATGTCTCGGCGCCCAACGTGCTGGTGGGCACCGACGGCGTCGCGCGCCTGACCGACTTCGGCAGCGCGCGCTTCACCGGCCTCGGCGAGACCGGGACGCCCGATCCGATGACGCTGGGCAAGCCGGCCTACATGGCGCCCGAGCAGGTCCTGCTCGAACCGCTCGATGCCCGCACCGACCTCTTCGCGGTGGGCACCATGATGTGGACCGCGCTGGCCGGCCGCGAGCTGTTCGCCGCCGAAGATCATGATCAGATCATCGCGAACGTGCTGCGCAAGGAGATCGAGCCGCCCAGCGCCTTCGGGGCCCCGGCCTGTCTGGACCAGATCTGCCTGCGGGCGTTGAGCCGCGATCGGCAAGGGCGGCCGGCCAGCGCCGGCGAGATGGCGCAGACCCTGCTCCGGATCGGCGTCGAGAACGATCTCCTGGTCTCGCCCGCGGCGGTCGGCGAATACATGCGCCGCGAGGTCATCGACGCGGATATCGAGCGCCGCCGCCGGATGGACGCCGCGGTTGCCGAAGCGGTCTCGGCGCCGACGTCGGGCGCGCACCCCACGGTGGTGATCAGCGCGGCGCCCGCCCCCACCGAGAAAAAATTCTCGAAGACCATTCTGATCGTCCCGGAGCGGGTTCCCCCTTCCGTGGTGGCGAAGCGCTGGCTCGAGGGAAGCCTGGGGGTGGCCAAGCGCCGGCTCGGGAGGAGCCTGGGGGTGGCCAAGCATTGGCTCAAGGGGAGCGGGGGCCGGTCGCTCCTGCTCTGGGCGTCGCTGGCGATGCTGGCGCTGGTGATCACCCTCGGGATCGCCCAGCACCGTAAGATTGGCAAGAGTGGCCAAAGCGCCAAGATTGGGTTGGAGGCGTCGGCCCGCCGCCAAGGTGAATAGGTGAATAGGTGGAATAGCTGAATAGGTGGCGAGGTGGGTAGTGGATAAAACTAGAAAATAAAACAGCACCAGGGTCCGTTGATGCACCCGGTACCCGGTGTTATATTGCCCGTCGGTAAGCTATGCGATTTCACCAACATGGCCTGGGAGCGGGCGGCGGACGGTAGGGACCCACCAGCATCGGGCGCGGGTCTCGATGCTGAGCTGGAACGGGCGGTGACCTCGGGCGAGGCGCTGGCTTACGTCGTTCTGTTCACCGGCAATCAGCCGGGGCGGATCTACGCGCTCAAGCGCAACGTCATCCTCATCGGTCGCGCCGACGACGCGGACGTGAAGGTCCCCGATGGCTCGGTGTCCCAGAACCACGCGCGGATCATCCACCGCGCCGAAGGCTTCGAGATCGTCGATCTCGACTCGACCAACGGGACGTTCGTGGGCGGAAAGCGGGTCACGCGGTCGGGGTTGCGCAACAGCGATCATGTGACGATCGGCAGCGTGGAATTCCTGTTTCTGCTCGACCGTCCTACCAACGCGACGGTCCGGTTGCCCGACTCCTTCAAGCGGGTGGCGACCGGACGGAGCACGGCGCTGGTCACGACCAGACCGCCCATGATCGTCCCCAGGATGTCGGCGTCGCCGGCGCACGCCTACCCGGCGCAACCGAGGGTCGAAGAAGAGCCGTCGCTCGCGGACATCGTCCGCAAGATCGCGGCGGTCTACGGGTTCGTGCGCGACCGCCGGCTGATCATCGCCGCCTTCGCGGCGGTCGGCCTCACGCTGGGGATCCTCTCGATCCTGGTGTCGCCTCCCGGCGTCGCGGCGGTCGGCGAGATCAAGCTCTTGCCCCACATGACCTTGTCCGCCCCCCAGGCCGAGGATCGCTGGCAAAACATCGATCAGGATTCGTTTCAATTCGTCAAAGGGGCGGAGCGCGCGCTCCTCCAGCGCGATCTCATCCGGACTACGCTGCGGACGCTCTACGGACACGATCCCGTCGAGGGCCAAATTGGTGCGGTGATGGGCAAACTAAAGGTAGAGGAGACGGGCGATCACGTGTTCCGCGCCACCTACAAGGACAAGGCCAACTCTCGGCCACCGCCGCTGGAATTCCTGACCCTCCACCTGCAGAACTACATCCAGTGGGAGATCGGCAAGTCGTTGCGCGAGCTCTCCGCCAAGGTCGACTTCCTCCGCGATCAGCTGAAGTCGGTCGAGAAGGATCTGGAGCACATCAGCGATCAGCGCGCCGGCTTTCGGGAGGCCAACGCCGACCGGCTGCCGGAGGACTCCGAGCTGACCCACAGCAGCCGGTTCGAGCTGGAGACTCGCCGGGCCACGCTCTCGGCTCAGGTTCACCAGCTGCAGGGGGAGCTGAACGCCGAGCTCGGCCAGCTCAAGAGTAACCGGCCCGAGGCCCAGAGGAAATTTCAGTGGTCCGAGTCGTACCGACAGTCCTTGACGGAGATCGACAAGAAATTGAGCGAAGCGTACGCCCGCGGCCTCAAGGACGGCCACCCGGAGGTTCAGCAGCTCAAGGACGAGAAGCAGCGCGTTCAGGCGCTCGCCCAGGAAGAGATGCAGACGGCGACGCCGACCGCGATGCGCGAATCGGACCCCAACTATCAGCAGGCTCAGAGTCGGGTCGAGAAGCTGCAAGCGGAGCTGGCGGCGGCCCGCGCCAGCCTGGGCGAGACCGATGGCAGCCTCGGTCAGGTCCGTCGGGTCGTGCAGGATCTGCCCCGGGTGGAGCAGCATCTGTCCGAGCTCGATCACAAGCAGGACTCCACCAAGCAGCTGCACGGAGATCTCTTCACGAAGTTGAAGCAGGCCGAGATTCAGCTGAACCTCGAGAAGGTCTCGGCGGAGTCTCGCTACGATCTGACCCCGCCCCGGCTCGACCGGGCCAAGAAGTGGAACACCCTCGGGCTGCGCGGCGGCCTGGGACTGCTGTTCGGGCTGCTGCTCGCGTCGATCGTGATCGTCTTGCGCGAAGCGCGGCGTCTGATCTCCCAGACCCTGGGGGCCACGGTGGTGTCCCGGGCGACCTCGACGCGCGATCGCAGGCGCGATCGGTTCTGATGCGATCCCCGACCAAGCATATGGCCAGCCTCCGCTGGGCCGCGGGCCTGGCCCTGGTCTCGGCGCTGGGATGCGCCACCACCGAGCGTCCCTACACCTGGGTCGAGAACCTGCCGGCCGGCGACGACAGCAGCCGGGGGACCATCGAGAACCGGGACACCATCTTGGTCTCGGTTCGGAACCAGACCGCGCTCTCGGGGGAATTCCCCGTCGGCGATCACGGCGAATACCTGCAACCGACGCTGGGGACCATCAGCGTGGCGGGCAAGACCACCGAGGTGGTCGCGGCCGACCTGCAGGCTCGGCTCAAGGATCTCTTGACCAAGCCCGAGGTGACGGTCTCGATCATCAAGATCGCGTCGGTCCGGGTCAACGTGGTGGGCGAGGTTCGCACGCCCGGCTCCTACGAGCTGCAGCGCGGCCGTGGGGTCCTCGCGGCGCTGGCCGCGGCCGGTTGGCTGAACGAGTTCGCCAACGGAGACAAGATCTTCGTCATTCGTTCCGACAGCTCGGGGTCGCAGCGGATTCGCTTCAAGGCCCGCGACCTGACCGCCGCCGAGCCGCACGCCACCAGTTTCCGCCTCAAAGACGGAGACGTCGTGGTCGCCGAGTAGGCGCAGGCGATCCCCGTGGGCGCGGCGTTCGTTGCCCTACTTCTTTTCTCGGGCGAGCTGGGTGTCCAGGCGAGCGCGGTCACCCAATCGCGGCTCGGGGAGACGCCGCTGAGGCTGGGGCCGTTTGGCGTCCAGCTGAGCGCGACCAGCGAAACGCGCGCCGGCGAAGCGCCCCTGCTACCCGGGGAGGATCCCCGCCTGTTCGTGGCCGAGATCCTGACGCCGCTGCTGGGCCTCGAGCTGCGCCGGCACGACCTCACCTTCCAGATGTTCTACGGCCCGCGCATCTTCTGGGAGGATCCGGCCCCGATCACCGGCTTTTCGACGGAGCTGCTGGCCCCCGATCCGGTGACGCGGATCCGCTCGCAAAACCAAAACCAGACCTCTAGCTCGGGTCCGCTCATCTTGCACTCGGCCGGCCTCACCCTCGACGCCAAGCTCTCCCCCAGAGTCACCTTCCAGACGGACGCGACCGGATCGGTGGGCAGCCCGGACTACACCGCGCTCCCCCTGGTGCTGGGCACCGTGCAGGGGGCGCTTCCGCCCATCGCCAACCTGGCCTCGGGGACCGCCGCCGCGCGGGTCAAGTTCCAGACGACCCGGCGCTGGGAGCTGGACCTGGCCGGGACGGTCTTCCACTGGCAGTTCTTGAACGCCCCCGATTCGACGTCGACGGTGGCGGGGCAGACGTCGTCGGCCGGGCAGACGCTGGTGACGGGGCAGACCTTCGTGACCGTCCAGCCCGGCGCCCTCTTCACGCTGACCCCGCGCGACGGGGTCGGCCTCGACGCCTCCATCGGCGAAGCGTCGTACTCCAACGGCGTGGAATTCTTGGTCGTCACGCCCGCCGTGACCTGGAGGAGGCACATCTCGCCGCTCGACCGCCTCAGACTGTCCCTGGGGGTCACCTACGCCCGTTCCCTGGCGACGCCCCCGGGGGCGATGACGCCGTTCGGATCGTCCGGCTCGACGGCCGCCCCGATCGGCTCTCTCGATCTCACCTCTCAGCTCTTCCGGCGCGAGGGGATCACGGTGCTGTCCAACCTCACGGGCGGGGTGGATCTGTACGTCGATCCCATCCTCGGCATCGCGCTGCCCCGCGGTGAGGCCGGCGCGGGATTGACGGCGATCGCGATCCCCCTGTGGACGATCACCCTGCGCGGCGATTTCGCGACCGCCCTCAAAGATCCCCCGCTCCAGGCGGCCGTCGTCGGACAGCCCCCGCCGATTCCTCTCGACGAGACCGCGTTCTCGGTCTCCCTGTCCGGCCGGCGGCGGGTCTCGGAGAACATGTTCCTCGAGGTCGGCGGGCTCTGGGCGGACCGTGGGCCGGTGCTGTCGACCCCCGACTTTAGCTTTCACCAGCGCCAGCTCTGGGTCCACGTTTCGCTCACCGTGACGACGCGGCCGATTCCCCGGCTGGCCCAGAGTCAGAAATAGAAACCTCGACCGATTCTGTCCACCCGCTGGCGGGGCCGCTTTCCCAAGAAAAACTAGTGATATGAATGATATATGACCGGGACGGGAATTTGGCCGGCCGTTGGCGTTCCTGGATCGGGCGGGGTGCCAGGTCGTTTGCGCAAAAAATCGCCTGACCTTTTCTGAACGGCAGCTATCTCTTTAACATCCGGGGCAGTCTGGGGACAAAGGTCGGGGCTTGCTTCGCGAACACGAAAACGTCATCCACCGGCTGCAACGTCTGGCGGACATCGCGTGGATCATCCTCGCGCACGTCATCTCGATCTACGCGTACCACCAGCCCTGGCGGCGCGAATCGAGTAACGCGACGCTGGCCGCCGTGTTGGTGTTCAGCATCGCGGCCGAGTTCTGCAGCCTCTATCGCCCCTGGCGGATCGAGAAGTTTCGGGTCGAGCTGCGGATGATCTGCCTGGCCTGGCTGAGCACCGTCTTCGTCCTCAATACCTTCGCCGTCGCCACCAAGACCTCGGCCGACTACTCCCGCGTCGCCTCGTTCGGATGGTTCGTGCTGGCGCCGCTCCTGCTGTGCGGCTGGCGGATCCTGGTGCGGCTGATCCTGCGCGCGCAGCGGGCGCGGGGGCGAAACACCCGCAAGGTGGTGGTCCTGGGCGCCACCCCCAACGCGCGCGAGCTCTGCGCGGAGATCGCGGAGCGTCCCTGGCTGGGCATCCGGGTGCTCGGGGTCTACGACGACCGTGGGCCGGACCGGCGCGAGAACCTGGCCGATGCCGGGTGTCCCTTCTCGGGAAGCTCGGCGGATCTGCTGGAGGCCTGTCGCGCCAACCAGATCGACGCCGTCTACATCGCGCTGCCGCTGCGGGCGGAGCCGCGCATCGCCCACCTCCTGCAGGAGCTCTCCAACACCACCGCCACCGTTTACCTGGTGGCCGACTTCTTCATGTTCAACCTGCTGAGCGCGCGCTGGAGCACCATCGGAGAGATCCCGCTCATCAGCGTCCACGACACCCCCTTCGTCGGCGTCGACGGCTGGATCAAGCGCCTCGAGGACATCGTGGTCGGTTCCTTCATCGTCCTCCTCATCTCGATCCCGATGCTGGTGATCGCGGTGGCCATCAAGCTGACCTCCAAGGGTCCGGTCTTCTTCCGCCAGCGCCGCTATGGGTTGAACGGCAAGGAGATCCGGGTGCTCAAGTTCCGGAGCATGACCGTCATGCAGGACGGTCCCGACGTTCCCCAGGCGACCAAGGACGACGTGCGCGTCACGCCGCTGGGGAAGTTTCTCCGTCGGACCTCGATGGACGAGCTGCCCCAGTTCTTGCAAGTCATCACCGGCAAGATGTCGATCGTGGGGCCGCGCCCCCACGCCGTCGTTCACAACGAGACCTACCGCTCGCTGATCCGGGGCTACATGCTGCGCCACAAGGTCAAGCCGGGGATCACCGGCTGGGCGCAGATCAACGGCTGGCGGGGCGAGACCCCCGAGGTGAGCTGGATGGAGAACCGCATCCGGTTCGATCTGGAATACATCCGGCGGTGGACGCTGCTCTGGGACCTCAAGATCATCCTCTTGACGGTGGTCGGTCGGAAGACCAACCGGAACGTCTTCTGAACCGCGTGATCGAACGCCTTCTGACGCCGAAATCGGTATTCTAATTTAGTATTTTGCCGCACAATTGTCGGGTATGCGTGTATCGACGATCGCGCTTGCGACGGGTCTCTTGGCGCTCCAGGCATGCGGGGGTGGAATGGGAACCACCGGCGGAGGCGGGACGGGAGCGGGTGCGGCTGGCGGCTCCGGATCGGGCGGCAGCGGACCGTATGCCGCCAGTTGCCGTCGGCCTTACTTTCCGGCCGCGGCCGCCTGGAACACGCGCGTCGATTCGATGGCGGTCGACAGCCAGTCCGCCGCGATCATCGCCTCGCTGCAGACCCACGGCTGGGGGGCCGGGCGCATGCAGATCGACACGTCCATCCACGTGATGTGCGACGCCGACGGCAGCGCGCCCAAGATGCCTTTCACGCAGACCGGCGACTTCTACAGTCCGGATTGTGACAGCGCCTCGGTGCCGATACCGGCCGGCGGGCACCTCGAGGGCGAGTCCGGCTACAACTGCACGAGCGACGGCGACTGCCACCTGATCGTGGTCGAGCCGAAGTCGAGCCGCCTGTACGAACAGTGGCGGGTCGATTTTTCGAGCGGCAGCTACCTGGGCGGCTGCCTGGCGATCTGGGACACCTCGATGACGCCCCCGCCCTCTGGGCGAGGAGACGGCTGCACCAGCGCCGACGCCGGCGGCTTCCCGATGGCCGCCCTGCTGTTCGACGCCGACGAGGTGGCGGCCAAGCTGATCGCCCATGCGATCCGCTTCATCCTTCCGAACGACATCATCACCAAGAACACCTTCGTGCATCCGGCGACGCACGCGACGAGCTCGTCCGGCGGCGCGACCGCCGTGCCCTACGGCGCGCACCTGCGCATTCGTGGCGATCGGATCGCCGCCGTGCTGGCGGCGCTCCCGAACGATGCGGCCCGCGTGGTCGCCCAGGCGATGCACGACTACGGCATGTTCCTCTCCGACGGTGGCAACATCGCGCTCACCTCGGAGGATGACGAGAACACCACGGCCAAGTGGGACACCGTGCTCGGCACCGGTCTGGGGGCGCGGGATCTGGAGACGATCATGCCGAGCGACTTCGAGATGGTAGCGGGCGGGACGCGCTACGACACGTCGGCGCTCGATTGCCCACACGTTCCGATCACGCAGTGAAGGGCACTCTGATCTAGGGACTTTCCCTTCGTCGACGCCAAGCCACGTTCGTTTGAGCCTATGCTGGCGCGACCATGATGATCCTGTACCACTCGCCCAGCACGGCGGCGCTGGTCGTGCACTGGCTGCTCATCGAGCTCGACTTGCCGCACGAGATTCGCTCTCTCGACTTCGAGACGCGCGCGCAGAAATCCCCCGAATATCTGAAGATCAATCCGGCCGGCGTGGTCCCGACGCTGGTGATCGACGGCCGGCCGATCTGCGAGGCCGCCGCCATCGCGATGTACCTGGGCGATGTCTATTCCGGGCGTGGGTTGGCGCCCGCGCCCGGGACGCCCGAGCGCGCGCAGTATTACCAATGGATGTTCTTCCTGGCGAACACCCTGCAGCCGGCCTACCGCGCCTGGTTCTATCCGACCGAGCCCGCCGGCGAGGCCAACGTCGAGGCCAGCAAGCACCAGGCACGCGAGCGCATCGAGTGGGCCTGGGCGCGCGTTGCCGCACATCTGGAGACGGGCGGACCGTATCTGCTGGGCGAGCGTCTCTCGGTCGCCGACTTCCTGATGACCATGCTGATGCGCTGGTCCCGCAACATGCCCCGGCCCAGCGACACCTGGCCGGCGTTGAAGGCGCACGCGCAACGAATGAAGGCCCGCCCGTCGTTCCGGGAGACCTACGCGCGCGAGGGCCTGACCGACTGGACATGACCCGGGATTCGCTCGGGCGTAAGCTCCTGGCGGAGCATGAAGATGTTCGATCCAAGGGTGGTCTCATTTGCGTTCCTGCTCGCCGTGGCGCCGTCGCTCGGGGGCTGCAAGAGCTCGAATGGCGCCGGCGCCGCGACCGCGAGCGCTTGCGATCCGCTGGCGGCGAAGGCGATCACGCTGGGCGCGGTGGTCGGCGTCGGGACGGATGCCTCCGGGACGCTCTACGTCGACGCGGCGAACGGCATCTTCGTGTCGGACGGCGGCGCGCTGATTCGCCAGCACGTGATCGGCACCGGCCAATCGGGATCGAATGAATTCCTCTTCACGTTCGAGGCTCCGTCGGCCGACGCGACCTCGGCGCGCAACCTGCTGGTCGAGACGCAAGGGTCCACGGCCAGCGCGATGGCGCTCGGCCCGCCGGACTCCAAATCCTTCCTGAACCAGTCGCCGGCGGGCGTGACGTCGCTGACCCTGGTCGACGCCGCCACGCTAGCCGGCATGACCGTGGTCAATACGCCCAACCTGATCGACTACCTCGCCGACGTGTCGAACGGCGACGTCATCTTGGCGACCGTCCCGCTGAACAGTGATTCCACCTCCACCGACCTCGGGATCTCCATATTTTACGGCCCGCCGGGCGCCGTCGCCCAGCGCACGATCACCAATTTCCAGCAGACCTTGAGCGGCAACGGCTCTCTGACCTTCCAGGTCGACGGCACGTCCTACGTCCTGGCGTTCGGGATGGTGTCCTCTCCGGACGCCGGCCTGTTCGGCACCTTCGCGCTCCTGGGCCTCACCCCGGCGGGCGGCGCCCAGATGGCGACCACCCTGCGGTTGCCCACACCGACCGAGCTGCCGTCGGACCTCGCCTTCACCTGCCTGCCGTAGCCGCGGGCGACGTCCGACTTGTCTCGAGGCCGGCGGTACCTAGATTGATGCGATGACCGGACCCGTCCTGCCTCTGTTTCTGCCGGCGCTGGCGTTCTTGGTCCCGCTGGCGGCGGCGCTGGTCGCGCCGAGCGCCCAGGCCCAATCCAGGCGGTACACGCTGGACCCCGCGGGCAGCCAGCTCAAGATCCACGTCGGCAAGAGCGGCGTTTTCGGCTTCGCCGGCCACGAGCACGACGTCGTGGCCGGGACCTTTCACGGCACCGCGACCTTCGATCCCGATCGGATCGCGCAATCCGCCGTGGACCTGACCTTCGAGGCCGGGGCCCTGCGCGTGACGGGCGAGGGCGCGCCCAAGGGCGACGGGGCCGAGGTGCAGGCCGCAATGATCGGCGCGGCCTGCCTGGACGTGCACCGATTTCCCGCCATTCATTTCGTTTCGAAAACCGTGGCGGCGGTCGGAGAGGCCGCGCAGGGCGGCCGCGATCTGAGCATCGCCGGCGCGCTCACGCTCCACGGCGTCACCCGCCCCCTCACGATCCGCGTGCGCCTCGAAATCAAAGGCGATGCGCTCGAGGCGACGGGCTCGACCACGATTCGTCAGACCGACTTCGGGATGACTCCGATCTCGAAGGCGGGCGTCGTCAAGGTGAAGGACGAGCTCGCGCTCAGCTGGCAGATCCGCGGCACGGCGCGGTAGCCGCGCGCTCAGCCGGGGCTAACAGCCCCGACGTTCGGGCGTTGCGGATCCGACGGCCGTCGGCACGCCGCACGTCAACCGAACGCTAGCGGTGGGAGTGCCACTCGCCGTCGTGCCAGTCGTAGTGATCCTCGTGGCGGTCCCAGCGGCCGGGCGCGTATTCGTATCCGGGGCGCTCGTGCTCATAGCGGCCGCGCGACCACCGGTAGTGGCGATGCCGGTACTCATGGTGGCCGCCCACCCAGATGTACCCGTGGCGGGGCCCGTAATGTTCCTCGCGCGGCTCGGGTGGCGCCTCGCGGGGACCGTGAATGACCACCACCGCCGCGTGGGCGGCTGATGCCGTCATCCCCGTGAACCCCAAGAGCATCAGCCCGACCAACCCAATCTTCAAGCTTTTCATCCCACCTCTGTAATCACGATTGGGCGCCTTGGCGAGCCTAGGCGCCGCAATTCAAGTGGCTCGGCCTCCCCGGCCGGCCATCCCGACCGCGATGCGGGCGTCAGTGATCCGAGCCAGCGTCCGGTGGGGGGCAGGTGAGCCCGCCGTCGCTGCACGAGCAAGGGATCGTCGGGCAGCTGGCGTCCGGGAACTGTCCGGATACCAGGAAGCTGCTCTGCAGGCTTGTATTGGTGGGATCCGAGGGGCAGACGAAATCAGAGGGCTCGGACGATAGCTGGACCCCGACCAACGTGCCGGATGAGTCGTAAGCCCACTTCTCCAGGCCGCCGAATGAACCGGCGGCGTGGACATCGAGACCGCAGGCGGACGTCCAAGTTCCGATGCCGCAAAAATTTCCCCGAGTCCCACCACCGTAGGTCGCGCCATAGCACGCCCACGAGATCCTCAGGCCGCCAAAGCCAATGCCGCCATCGTTGTCGAGCTCACACTGACAGGCCGCCGCGTCCGTGGGAACGGCGTCCGCCGGACGATCGGCACTGGAACGATCCTGTCCGCCATCGGATGCGGTCGAGAAGGACCTGGATCCGCAACTCAACAAACCAAACCACAAGCTAAGGGACGAACCTATCAAACCTAAGCGAAGTTTAGTCATATGGTGATCATAACGGTTTGCGCACGGCGAAACAGAGACGACTTCGCCTCGGAGCCAGTTCCGGTCACCTGCCCCCTGCAAATCCTGACCACCGAGTCGTCGCAGACCGCGCGGCCTCCCCGGCCGACCATCCCGACCGCGTCAGCGGTGCGGGTGCCACTCGCCGTCGTGCCAGTCGTAGTGGTCCTCGTGGCGGTCCCAGCGTCCGGGCGCGTATTCGTACCCGCGGCGCTCGCGCACGTAGTGCCCCCGCGTCCAGACGTAGTGGTGATGGCGCCAGGCGTGGTGCCCACCGACCCAGACGTAGCCGCGGCGCGGACCGTAGTGCTCTTCGACCACGGCCGGCGGCGGATCGCGCGGACCGTTGTGAATGATCACCACCGCCGCCTGAGCGACGGGTCCCGAGAGACCCAGCAGCGCCAAACCCAGAAGCCCACTCTTCCAGTTCGTCATACTGATCTTCTTAATCACGAGATTTGGAGAGGGGAGGGCCGGGACCTCCAAAATCGTCTCGGCGATTTGGGACCTTCGACCGCCCGTTCCGGTTGACGTCTGGATATTTTTAGATATCTTCTGGATATGTCCAAGAAGGCACCCCCGGAAAGCGCGCTTTTCGTCCGGCTCCCCACCGCGGCGGTCGACAAGCTCGATCGCGCCGCGGAGGCCCTGGGGATGCGCAAGAAGGACCTGGTGGCCGGCCTGGTCTCGAAGTACGTCGATCCCGACAGCCGCCGTGGGCTGACGGCGCTCGGCACCCTCTCGACCCACAAGCTGTCGATCCACAAGCTTCCGCCCGACCCGGGCGGGCCCGGCCCCACCGTCGGTTCGTACTCGTTCCAGCCGTACGATCGGCCGGAGTCGCGGACGGAGGGGCCGCCGGAGCTGCCGCCGGAGGTCCTCAACGCCGAACAGGCCGGGCAATTCTTGCAGATCGAAGAGGCGGTCGTGATCGAGATGGCCGAGGCGGGCAAGCTGCCGGGGCGAAAGCTGGGCGCGGTCTGGCGCTTCTCCCGCGCGGCGCTGGTGGCCTGGCTGTCCGGACCGGAGAAGCGATGACCAGATATTCGCGGGATATCGCCCGGGCGCTGGTCCCCACGGTGGTCGAAGAGACGCACCGGGGCGAGCGGGGATGGGATCTGTTCTCGCGGCTGCTCAAGGATCGCATCGTGCTCTTGGGCAGCCCCATCGACGACGAGGTCGCCAACGTCGTCATCGCGCAGCTCCTGTTCCTCGAATCGGAGGATCCCGACAAGGACGTCATGATGTACGTCAACTCGCCGGGCGGCGAGGTCTCCGCCGGCCTGGCGATCTACGACACCATGACCTGCCTGCGCTGCCCGGTGGCCACCTTCTGCGTGGGCCAGGCCGCGTCGATGGCCAGCCTGCTGCTCGCGAGCGGCGCCAAGGGCAAGCGCAACGCGCTGCCGAACGCGAGCGTGATGATCCACCAGCCGCTCGCCGGCGTGCGGGGTCAGGTCAGCGACATCGCGATCCACGCGCGCGAGATCCTCAAGGCGCGCGACACCATCAACGCGCTCTACGCGCAGCACACCGGCCAGTCGGTCGATCGGATCATGCGCGACACCGAGCGCGACAACTTCATGTCGGCGGACGAGGCCAAGGCCTACGGCCTCATCGACGAGGTGCTCACGGGCGGAAGGCCGGGGTAGGGGGCAAGAGCTCGACGGTACTGGCTTTTCCCCCTCGCGCATCTACCTTCGGCCGGAGGACACGCCGATGACGATGCATCCGACCGGAACGCGCGAGGAATGGGTGAGGGCTCGCAAGGAGCTCTTGGAGCGAGAGAAGGCGCTGACCCGGCAGAGCGATGAGCTCGCTCGACAGCGGCGTTCGCTCCCTTGGGTGGCCATCGAAAAGCCCT
>JADGRB010000081.1 GCA_017881315.1 Pseudomonadota bacterium | reverse complement strand
CGACAACGGCGTCACCACCTCGATCTGCGACAACAGCTATGCGGCGGCCTTTCAAATCATCGCGAGCAAGATCGGCGGCCATCTTCCGGCGGCGAGCTCCGGGACCGGCGGTTCGTTCGGCGGCTCTGGCGGCGGTTCCGGTGGATTCGCCGGTAGGGGCACCGCTGGAACGAGTGGCACGGGCGTCGCTGGAACGAGTGGCACGGGCGTCGCTGGAACGACGGGCACGGGCGCCGCTGGAACGACGGGCACGGGCGCCGCTGGAACGACGGGCACGGGCGCCGCTGGAACGACGGGCACGGGTGCCGCGGGAACGCTGGGTACTGGCACCGCAGGAAGCTCGGGCGCCACGGGCGGCGCGGGCGGTCACGGCGGTGCGTCTACAGTTGGCAACGGCGGAGGCGCGGGAACGACCCTCGGAAGCGGAAGCGGATGCGACTGTCAGACCGGCGGTGATCCGAGCGCTGCCGGGACCTTCACGCTGCTCATCGGGCTGCTCTTCGCGCGACGCCACCGACGGCGGCCTTGATCTTCGGCGCTCGATGCACAGGTTTGGTGCAAGGAGATCCGCCATGAATAAAGACCAGATCAAGGGCAAGGCCGAGAACATCAAGGGGCGCGTCAAGGAGGCGGTCGGGGCGCTGACGGGTAACAAGGGGCGGCAGGCCGACGGGCTCATCGATCGGGTTTCGGGCGCCGCGCGCGAAAAGGTCGGTCAGGCCCGACACGACGCCGCACGCCGCATCGACGCCGGGAGCAAAGACTGAGAAGGCTGCGGGCTCAGCGGGACGCGCAGTAGGTCCCGGCGGCGTCGCCGCCGACGATTCGAAATCCGGTGCCTGCATCGGCCGGGCTTTCGAGCCTGCAAGTCAGCGACGGATCGCCCGCGCACGAGTTCGTCGCAGAGCAGGCGCGCAGACAGATCGGTTGGCCGCTGCTCATCTGAGCGCAGGCCGCGCTGGCTGGGCAGGGGTGGGCATCGTCGCAAGGCGCCGTGCAGACGCCGAACGTTCCCAGATCGGCGCAGAGACCGGTGGCGCAACGTGCGTTGTCGAGGACGCCGCTGGCGTTGCGACAAGATCCGCCCAGATCGCTCGCCGCCCCCAATGGCAAGCAGCCCCGAACCCAGCCGGGGGTGGCGGCGGGGCCCGTGCGGAGGTTCTCGCAGACGAATCCCGCCGAGCAGTCTGCATCTGTTTGACACGTAGCCAGGCAGAGCGTCGAGCCGGCATCGTTGGCAGCGCCCGCGTCCGGTGGGGCGCCGGGTGCGTATGCGGCACAGGCCGCGCCCGCTCCGCAAAATCCGGTGGCACAAGCGGTCGAGCAGATCCCGCGCAAGAAGGCCGCGCCACAGCCGGTCCCGGGCTGGCAAACGCAGCGGAGCCCATCGCCACATTGAGCGTCCACGTCGCACGGTGCGCCGGTCGCAACCGGCTGAACGACGATCAGACTGCGCCGCAGCTGCATCACCGTTCCGACGGTGCTGCCTTTGCCGGTCACGTTCACGTCGTAGCTTCCGGGGAGTGTGTACGTGTGCAGAGGGGCGCGATCGAAAGAGTCCGGCGTCCCGTCGCCGAAGGTCCAGCGGAAGTCGGTCAGCTCGGCCGACCCGACCGGCGAAAATGAAACTGCCAGCGGCGCAGGTCCCTCGCAGGCGACGGCGCCGGGATCGAATGTGGGGCAGCCGGTCACGGCGATGTCGAGTGTGAGCGGCGCGAGCCCGTCGTGGCCGTTGGCGTCCACCGCGGCGTCGGCACCGACGGGAACGAAGACCCGCTGGTGACAACCCGGCAGTGGCCCGCCCGTCATCCCGACGATGACGGTGCAAAACGACAGCTGGAACCGCCGACCCACCTGCCGGCCAGCCTCGCGCGCCCGGTGTCGTCGGTCAAGGTGCGACGCGGCGGGCGCGTCCGGCCAGGACGATCTCCAGCGCCGCGGCCCCGCCGCTCAAAAATGCCAGGCCCACGCGACCCAGCCGGGGGACGACGTTCTTCACCACCGCCGGAAACGCGGGCTGACCTTCGAGCTGATAGAGACGCAGGACGCAGGTGTCGCCGGCGCGCAAGCGCAGCGTGGTCTCGATCGCGGCGCCCGCCTCCGAGACATCCAGGACGCGCA
Source organism: Pseudomonadota bacterium (assembly GCA_017881315.1). GTDB lineage: Bacteria > Myxococcota_A > Polyangia > Fen-1088 > Fen-1088 > JADGRB01. The sequence continues at coordinate 15,038 of JADGRB010000081.1, read as the reverse complement.
CGTCGGTCGCGCCGTCGGCCAGCTCGAGCATCGCCGCCCAATCGACAGGAAAGCGAGGATGCTTTCGTTCGTAGCTCACGAGGTCGACCGGGAGCGGCAAGGTCTCCACTTGCGGCGCCGGGCCGTCGAGGGCGCAGTCACCGGTCGAAATGGCGGTCTCGGTCAGGATCGATTCGGCCATCTGATGAAAGGCCCGCACCTCATCGTCGAGACCTCGCCGCGCGAGGAGCGGTTTGCCGGCGGCGATCGCTTGCACGATCCGTGGATTCTCCTGGAGACATCCGAGCGTGGACAGCGGGATGCCCAGGCGCTCGCGCACGATCCGCGCGAACGCGTGGAAGGACTCGGCCTGCTCCGGCGCGGTGGCGGCGTTTCCCACCAACCCACCTGAAAATTGCGCCAGCACCTGGCGGGCCTCGGCGGCGCCGTAACGACGCTCCGCGCGCAGCGCCGCGCCCTTCAGAAATGCGTAGGTCGCCTCGAGGGCGGGTCGGTCGGCCGTCGATACCAGTAGACGGGTCGCGCCCGCGGCGAAGAAGTCCCAGAAATCGTCCCGGTTAGCGGCCCCGAGGTCGACGATGACCACGTCCGCGTCCAGCGCCGACAGCTCGAGCAGGATCTCGCGGCGGGCCTGCGCATCGCGCGCGCGGGCCACCCGAGCGGCGCCGGACCAGAGCCGGACGTTGCGGACGCCGGTGCCGCGTTCGACTTCGCCCTCGGCCGGCGCGACCCCGAAGAGCGCGTGCTGGCGCGGCGCGAGCAGGTCCAGGTCGACGACGATCACTTGCCGGCCGAGCCCCGCGATGGCGACCGCCAGGTTCGAAGCGATCACGCTCTTTCCGACCCCCGGCAAGGCCGCACCGATCGCGATGAGGCGCGGCGCGCGCCGCGCGGCCAGGGGCGGCTGTCCCAAGGGAGGGTGCCAGCGCCCGCTCGACATCACGCGTACGCCCCGCACGGCCGCGCGCGGCGCCGACGAAGACATGCGTGATTTGCGGCCCGAGCCCGCTTGACGGTCGGACATGGCGAACGGCCCCCTTGTCCCTTGTTCGTCGTTTCCGGGCGGTAGCTAAAGATGGCGCGCCGAATGGTCGATGGGGAGCGCATGACCTTTCGAGAAGGGGCTGGGAGCGCCTGGCTGCCGCTGGCGACGGAGCCCGGCGGCTCGGCGGCGGCGGAGCCGGGAGTCGACGACGGTGGGATGAGCCCCGCCCCCGGCGTCACACTGCCTGTCGATCTGCCGACGCTGCTGCGCGAGCTGGAGGATGCCTACATCCGGGCCGCCCTCGCACAGACCCACAGCAACAAGAAAGAGGCCGCGAAGCTGCTGGGCCTGGGCCGCACCACCCTGGTCGAGAAGCTCCGCCGCCGGAACATGGCCAGCATCCGCCAACGGGCGTAAACCTCAGCGGCGAACGCCGCCCGCCTGCGCTACAGTCCGAGGCGTGAAGCGCGCCGAGACTCTGGCCGGCTGGGGCCGGTCACCCGTCGTGCCCGGTTGCGAGGTCCGCTCGGAGGACCTACCCCGGATCACCGTGGGGCGGCCGCTCACGCGTGGACTGGGCCGGTCGTACGGCGATTCGTCGCTCCCCGCCGCCGGCGATCCGGTGGTGGCCTCCGCGGTCCTCGCGGATCGGATCCTCGCCTTCGACCCCGATAGCGGCACCTTGCGCGCCGAGGCGGGCCTGCCGCTCTCCGACCTCTATCGTCTGTTCTTGCCGCGCGGCTGGTTCGTCCCGGTGACCCCGGGGACGCAGTTCGTCACCGTGGGCGGGATGGTGGCGTCGGACATCCACGGCGGCAACCACCACCGCGACGGTTGCTTCGGCGCGCACGTCACCGAGCTGCGCATGCGGGTGGCCGACGGGCGGATCGTCGACTGCTCGCGCACCGAAGAGCGCGATCTGTTCCGCGCCACCGTGGGCGGGATGGGGTTGACGGGGCACATCCTCGAGGTGACGTTCCGGATGGTGCGGGTTTCATCGCCCTGGTTGTGGGGCGAGAGCGAGCGCGTGCGCAACGTCGGTGAGTTCGTCGAGGTGCTCGGCCGCGCCGCCGCCGACTGGCCCTTCACCAAGGGGTGGATCGACTGCGTGTCGCGGGGCAAGAACCTGGGACGCGGGGTCATGTTCCGGGCGCGCTGGGCGCAAGGCGCCGAGGCGCCCGCAAAGCCGCCCACCCCCAAGAAGGGCTTCACGTTGCCCATGAACCTGCCCAGCTGGACCCTCAATCGTCTGACGGCGCGCGTGTTCAACGGCCTCTATTACCAGACCCATCCGACCCGTCCGGCGAGTGTCATTCATCCCGACGTCTTCTTCTATCCTCTAGATGCCATTCGCCACTGGAACCGCGTCTACGGCAAGAAGGGGTTCACGCAGTATCAGTGCGTGATTCCGCACAGCAGCGGCCCGCGCGCGCTGACGCGCTTCCTCGAGATGGTGACCCGGCCGGGCGTGGTGGCCTCGCCGGTCTGCGTGATCAAAGACTGCGGCCCCGAAGGGGACGGGCTGCTCTCCTTTCCCAAGTCGGGAATCTCGTTCGCCATCGATTTTCCGGTGCGGCCCTGGACGCAGGGGTTGATCGATTCGCTCAACGATCTGGTGGTGGGCGAGGGGGGGCGTATCTATCTCGCCAAGGACACCTTCACCCGGCGAGATCACTTCGCCAAGATGGAGCCGAGGCTGGCCGAGTGGCAGTCCATTCGCCGCCAGTGGGATCCCGAGGGGCGGTTGCGCAGCGCCCAGTCGGAACGGCTACTCGACCTCGGTCCGACCAAGGGAGGCTCGCCGTGAAGATCGTGGTGCTGGGCGCGACGAAGGGGATGGGACGGGCGCTGGCGCGCCGGCTCTGCGAACGCGGCGACGCGCTCTTCCTGCTGGGCCGCGATCCGGAGGATCTCTCCCGGAGCGCGCGCGATCTGGAGGCACGCGCCGGTCGCCCGGCCGGCTCGGTCGGCACGGCGGTCTGCGATCTCGAACGGCCCGAGGGTTTCGCCCCGGCGCTCGCCGCCGCCGAGGCGGGCCTGGGCGGGCTCGACACGGTGGTGGTCACCGCCGGCCTCTTCGAGACCCAGGAGCGCCTCGAAGCGGACGCGGAGCTGGCGCGCCGGTTGCTGACCGTCGATTTCGCGAACACCGTCGTGTTCTGCGAGGAGGCGCGCCGGCGCCTGCTCGCCCGGGGCGCCGGCACGCTCTGCGTGTTCAGCTCCGTCGCCGGGGAACGGGGCCGCAAGCCGGTGGTGCTCTACGGCGCGGCCAAGGCCGGGCTGTCACGTTATCTCGAAGGGCTCGATCACAAGTTTCGCGCGCAGGGGCTGCGCACGATTTGCGTGAAGCCCGGCTTCGTGCGCACCGGCATGACCGAGGGGCTGAAGACGCCGCCCTTCGCCGGCGAGCCCGACGCCGTCGCGGCCCGCGTGGTGAAGGCCATCGACCGCGGCCAGCCGGTGGTCTACGCGCCGGGGATCTGGGGCCTGATCATGTTGGTGATCCGCCTGCTGCCCCGTTTCGTGATGCGCAAGATCGGCTTCTGAAGATCGCGATCGCGGGCGTTTCGTGCACGCCCGCCGCGGGTCGGCGCCGACGTCATCGGGCTGACGCCCGCCGGCCGGCCAATTTCTCCCAATACTTCTCTTGACGTCGCCGCCGCGCTCGGCCTAAATGCTCCGCGACGAGGATGAGTCCTCTCTTTCGGCCCAAGCACAACACGCTCGCCCAGATCTCACTGTTCGTGATCGCGGCGGGGGCGTTGGGCGTTCCTGGCGGTCTTATGCTCTACGCCCGCACACCGCTCGCTCGCGGCATGCAGGAACCCGTCGAGCAACCGCTCCAGTTCGATCACCGTCACCACACCCGTGACGAGGGGATCGACTGCCGCTATTGTCACAACACCGTCGACAAGTCAGCGGCCGCCAGCATCCCGCAGACGCAGCTCTGTCTGAACTGCCACTCGCAGATCTGGAACAAGAGCCCGCTCCTCGAACCGGTGCGCGAGAGCTTCTTCCAGAACAAGCCCCTCGAATGGCGGCGGGTCTACAAGGTTCCCGAGTTCGTGTACTTCAACCACTCGATCCACGTGAACAAGGGCGTCGGCTGCGTCAGCTGCCACGGCCGGGTCGATCAGATGGCCGCCGTCGAGAAGGCCACGACGCTCACCATGGGCTTCTGCCTCGATTGCCACCGGCACCCGGAAGAGAACCTCCGACCGGTCTCCGAGGTCGCCAACATGGAGTGGCAGCCCGAGGGCGATCCGGTCGAAGCGGGACGGCTGCTCGCCGTGCAGAACAACGTCCACACGCGCACCAGCTGCACCACGTGCCACCGATGAGGCATCATTCATGAGCTGCGACGACAACCACGAGGCCCGCGCGAACGATCGCGCCCGGCGGTCGCTGCCGATGGTGGGCGCGCAGAACGGCGGCGCCGCCGGAGCCGAGACCGGCCTGCCCTCGCGCCCGCTCTGGCGCTCGATCGAAGAGCGTTCTCTGCTGGGCGCTGTTCCGGGCGCGGCCAACGAGTTTCCGGGTGGCGCGTCGGAGATGGACGGCGTCTCGCGCCGCGGATTCATGCAGCTCCTCGGCGTCTCGACGGCGATCGCGACCGTCGGGGCCGCCTGCCGCAAACCGAACGAGAAGATCATTCCGTTCGTGCGCCGTCCCGAGGAGATCACCCCGGGCAACGCCCTCCATTTCGCCACCGCCTACGCGCTCGAGGGATACACGAGCGGCCTCCTCGTCGAGAGCCACGAGGGGCGACCCACCAAGATCGAGGGGAACCCGGCCCATCCCGAGACGATCGGCGCCACCACCGTCACCGAGCAGGCGCTCATCCTCGGTCTTTACGACGACGATCGGGCCAAGCAGCTCCGACGGGGTGGCGACGCCATCGGCTGGCAGACGTTCTTGGGCGACGTCAAAGCCCGCGGCGCCAAGCTCACCGAGAGGGGAGGCGCCGGGCTTCGCTTCCTGACCGGGCCGACCACCTCGCCGCTGCTGGCCGATCTGCGCCGCCGGATCCTCGAGCGCTTCCCGCAGGCCAAGTTCGTCAGCTACGCGGCTGTGGCGGGCGACGGCGCCGTCGAAGGCTCGAAGATGGCGTTCGGCCGTCCCCTGGTTCCGCGTCACCACCTGGCGCCCGCCGCCGTGATCTTGTCGCTCGACGCCGATTTTCTGGCCGATGGGCCAGAGCAGACCCGACTCTCCCGCGAATTTTCGGCGCGCCGCGAGCCCTCGCGGGACATGAACCGTCTCTACGTCGTCGAGCCGGCCCTGACGGTCACCGGCGGGATGGCGGATCACCGCCTACGCCTGCGCGGATCTGAGGTCGGCGCGCTCCTCGGCTCGCTCTGCGCGATGCTCTCCGGCCGCGGGCTCTCCGCGCTGGGTCCGGTCGGATCGCTCGGCCACGGCCAAGGCTCCTGGGATCCGAAGTGGCTGGTCGCCCTGTGCGGGGATCTGGAGCGCAACCGCGGGCGCTCGCTGGTCATCGCGGGGCGCCGGCAGCCGCCGGTGGTTCACGCGCTTGCCGCCGCGCTCAACGTCGCGCTCGGCAACCTCGGCAGCACGGTCGAATACGGCCTCCCGATCACCACCGACGCGACCACGGGAACGGCGGCGCTGGGCGCGCTGGCCGAGGACATCGCCGCCGGCAGCGTCGACACGCTGGTCGTCACCGGCGAAAACCCGGTCTACGCGGCGCCGGTCGACTACAAGCTCGCGCAGCTGCTGAAGCGCGTCCCGAACGTCATCTATCACGGCCTTTACGAGGACGAGACCGCGGCCATCTGCAACTACTTCGTACCCGCCGCGCACGTCCTCGAGTCGTGGGGCGACGGGCGGGCCACCGACGGCATCGTGTCGATCGCGCAGCCGCTCATCGCCCCCCTGTGGGGCGGCCACACGGAGGCCGAGGTGCTGGCCGCGTTTGTCGGCGACGGAGATCTCGGGACCCACGAGCTCCTGCGGCGCTACTGGCGGGGCATGTCCAAGCTGCCCGGCAACCTGGTCGGCTCCTTCGACAATGTGTGGGAGCGCTGGCTGGCCGACGGCATCGTCCCCGACACCGGCGCCGGCGCCGAGGCCGGCGTGACGATCAACGGGCAGGCGCTGGCCCAGGCGGCGGCACCGTTGCTGGCGCGTTCCGGCTCCGGGATGGAGATCGCGTTCGCCACCGATCCGAAGGTGTTCGACGGCCGGTTCGCCAACAACGCCTGGCTGCAGGAGCTGGCCCACCCGATCACCAAGCTCACCTGGGACAACGCGCTCCTGCTCTCCGACGCGACGGCCAAGGGGCTCGACCTCGAGACCGGCGACATCGTCGAGGTCACCTACCGAGACCGGACGCTCGAGGCGCCCGCGATGATCGTGCCCGGTCACGTCGACGACGCGATCACCTTGCCGCTCGGCTATGGACGGACCGCCACCGGACACGTGGGACGCGGGGTCGGCTTCAACGCGAACGCGCTGCGCACCAGCGAGGCCCCCTGGTTCGATCGCGGCGCCGCGATCAGCAAGACCGGGAAGCGTTTCAAGTTCGCGATCACGCAGGACCACTGGACCATGTCCCCCGACGGTCGCGAGAGCCCGCCGCCCGCCGTCTCGGCGCCCCTCGCCGAGGTGCTCAACGCCGGCTCGATGTTCCACGAAGAGCTGGAGGAGCGTCGCGGTCCGCAGGCCGTGATCCACCAGCCGGTCGACTACAGCGGACAGGCCTACAAGTGGGGCATGTCGGTCGACCTCAACAAGTGCACCGGGTGCAGCGCCTGCGTGGTGGCCTGTCAGTCGGAGAACAACATCGCCTCGGTGGGCAAGGACGGGGTGGGGCGCGGGCGCGAGATGCAGTGGATCCGGATCGATCGTTACTTCAGCGGGCCGGTCGACGAGCCCGAGATGATCAACCAGCCGCTCGGCTGCGTCCACTGCGAGACGGCGCCCTGCGAATACGTCTGTCCGGTCAACGCCACCGTCCACAGCGACGAGGGATTGAACGAGATGATCTACAACCGCTGCATCGGCACCCGTTACTGCAGCAACAACTGTCCCTACAAGGTGCGGCGGTTCAACTTCCTCGACTACACCGGCGACATCAGCGCGGCGCGCGAGCTGGGGATGAACCCCGAGGTGACGGTCCGGTCCCGCGGCGTCATGGAAAAATGCACCTATTGCGTGCAGCGGATCGAGCGCGCCCGGATCGCGACCCGCATCGAGGGCCGGACGATCGCCGATGGGGAGCTCCAGACCGCTTGCCAGCAGGGCTGTCCGACGCAGGCGATCGTCTTCGGTTCGCTCAACGATCCGAATTCCAAGGTCTCGCAGCTGCACGCCGACACGCGCCGATACGATCTGCTGCACGAGCTCGGCACCCGCCCGCGCACCGCGTATCTCGCGCGCGTGCGCAACCCCAACCCCGAGCTCGCGAAGGTGGACTAGGCGATGGCCGCTCCCAATCTATCGCACGATCCGCTCGAGCCGCTTCCGCTCATCGAGGGGACGCACACCGATCAGACCATCAACGACAGCCTCCTCTCCCACGTCCTGCGCGGGGCTGGCAAGGGTTGGTGGATGCTGTTCGGCTGCGCCCTGTCGATGCTGGGCCTGCTCGTCATCGCGATCTCCTGGACGCTCTACAAGGGGATCGGGGCCTGGGGCAACAACATCCCCGTCGGGTGGGCGTTCGGCATCATCAACTTCGTCTGGTGGATCGGCATCGGGCACGCCGGGACGCTGATCTCGGCGATCCTGCTGCTCTTCCAGCAGAAGTGGCGCACCTCGATCAACCGATTCGCCGAGGCGATGACCCTGTTCGCGGTCATCTGCGCCTTGCTCTTCCCGCTGCTTCACACCGGGCGGCCCTGGTTCGCGGCCTACTGGCTCATGCCGTATCCCAGCGTCCAGCGGATCTGGCCGCAGTTCAAGAGCCCGCTCACCTGGGACGTGTTCGCGGTCTCGACCTACTTCACGATCTCGCTGCTGTTCTGGTTCCTGGGCCTGGTGCCCGATCTCGCGGCGTTGCGCGAGTCGACCAAGAGCAAGACCAAGCGGTTCATCTACGGGCTGTTTGCGATGGGCTGGCGTGGCTCGGGCCGCCACTGGGCAGAGTACAAGTGGGCCTACCTGCTGCTGGCGGGGTTGTCGACGCCGCTCGTGCTCTCGGTCCACACGATCGTGTCATTCGACTTCGCCACCTCGGTCATCCCGGGCTGGCACACCACGATCTTCCCGCCGTACTTCGTGGCGGGCGCCGTCTTCTCAGGCTTCGCGATGGTCATGACCTGGATGATCCCGGCCCGGCACTTCTTGGGCCTCAAGCACGTCGTGACCATGAAGCACCTCGAGAACATGAACAAGATCATGCTCGTGACGGGGATGCTGGTCGGCTACGGCTACCTCATGGAGCACTTCATCGCCTGGTACAGCGGGAACCCCTACGAGATGGGGCAGTTCTTCCTGACCCGCTGGCACGGGCCGATGCGCTGGATCTTCCGGACCATGATGTTCTGCAACGTCGTCGTCCCCCAGATGTTCTGGTCGAAGCGCCTGCGCACCAGCATCCCGGTCATGTGGGTGGCAGCGATCCTGATCAACATCGGCATGTGGTGCGAGCGATTCAACATCGTCGTCACCTCGCTGCACCGCGACTTCCTGCCGTCGAGCTGGAAGGACTACTCGCCGACCTGGGTCGACCTCAGCCTCTTCATCGGCACGATCGGGCTGTTCTCGACCCTGTTCCTGCTGTTCCTCAAGTTCGTGCCGGCCGTGGCGGTCACCGAGGTCAAGGAGCTGCGGCATGAGCTGGCCGAGCACGACGCCGTCGCCGGGGAGACGCACGCATGAGCGCCGGCCACGAAGACTCCGGGTTCGTCGCCCGCCGGTTCGTGGTGGCGGAGTTCGCCACGCCCGAGGCCCTGCTGGCGGGAACGCGCAAGGTGCGCGAGGGCGGCTACAAGGACGTCGACACGCACACGCCGATCCCGATCCATGGGCTCGAGGCCGCGCTGGGGCTGGGACGTCCCAAGATCCCGGCCATCGTGCTGTGCGGCGCCATCGCGGGCATCTGCATCGCGTACTCGATGATCTACTTCTGCAACGTCATCGACTTCCCCATCAACATCGGCAACCGACCGATGCATTCGCCGCCGGCGAACATCCCGATCACCTTCGAGCTGGCGGTCTTGCTGGCCGGCGGATCGTCGTTCTTCGGTTTCTTCACGCTGGCGGGGCTGCCGAAGCCGTACCACCCGATCTTCGAATCGGAGCAGTTCGGACGCGCCGCGATCGACGCGTTCTTCCTGTCGGTGGAGCTGCCGGTCGGCGCCAACGCCGACAAGGCGCTGGGCGACGTGCGCGCCGCCGGTGCGACGAGCGCCGAGCTGGTCTACGAGTCGGAACGATGACGAGCCGGACCTTCACCATGCTTGGATTGGCCGCCCTGCTGGCGACGAGCGCCTGCGACGAGAACGTCCTCGACCAGATGGCCGACTCGCAGCCCAAGGCCAATCGTTACAAGGAGAGTCATTTCTACGAGGACGGCCTGTCGATGCGCGCGCCGCCCGAGGGGACCGTGCCCCGCGAGCGGATCACCTTGAACCCGCGCCTGACCACCGGGCACGAGGTGGATGGTCCCCTGCAGCCCAACGCCGAGCCGCTGCCGAACTACGTGGCGACGGTGCCGCTGCCGGTGTCGCGCAAGCTGCTCGAGCTCGGCCGCAAGCGGTTCGACATCACCTGCGCGACCTGCCACGGTCCGCTGGGCGACGGCATCAGCATCGTGGCGACTCAGATGGCGCTGCGGCCGCCGCCGTCGCTGCTCCAGGCCAAGTACGTGAGCAAGCCGGCCGGCTACGTCTATGAAGTCATCTCCAAAGGGTTCGGCCTGATGGCCTCCTATTCGGCCGAGCTGACGGTGGAGGAGCGCTGGGCGGTGGTCGCGTATCTGCGCGCCTTGCAGCTCAGTCAGAGCACGCCGGTGGGCGCGTTGCCGGTCCAGATCCGCCAGCAGCTCGACGGGCTGCCAGCCGGGACCAACGATCCGGCTCCCGCGCCTGCGCCTGGGTCCACCTTGGAGGAGAAACAGTGAGCGCCGCCACCTCGAATCCGCAAGCGCCCGTGGTGGAGCTCGCGCCGTTCCGCGGCGGTGGCCGCTGGCTGGTTGGCGGTGGCGCAGCCGGTCTGGTGTTCCTGATCCTGACCTTCATCGGCATGGCGGTGAGTCCGCGTGAGGCGTTCTATTCGTATCTGGTCGCCTTCGCCTACTGGTGCGGCATCGCGATGGCCTCGGTGATTCTGCTCATGATCTTCCACGCCACCCACGCGCGCTGGATGACGGTTCTGCGCCGCCCCGTCGAGGTCATGGCCGCCTCGGTCGCGATCTTCCTGGTGCTCTTCATCCCGCTCTGGATCGGGATGAAGCACATCTACGTCTGGGTCGATCCCCCCGCGGATCTCGGGCGCGAGACCTTGAAGCTGCTCGCCCACAAGCGGCCGTACCTGAACGTCACCGGGTTCGTGGTTCGCGCCTTCGGCTATCTGGCCCTGGCGACGTTCCTGTCCTGGCGTCTGTACGGCTGGTCGCTCCGCCAGGACAAGACGGGGGAAGTTGCGCTGACCCAGCGGCAACGCAACCTCGGCGCCGGCGGCCTCCCGTTCATCGGGATCGCGATCTCCTTCGCCGCATTCGATTGGCTCATGAGCCTCAATCCGACCTGGTTCTCCACGGTCTACGGCGTCTACTTTTTCTCCGGAAGCCTCGTGGCGTCGCTGTCGCTGCTGGCGATCGCGACCGGGATGGGGCGGGCGCGAAACGTCTTCGGCGGCCACATGACCGACGAGCACACCCACAGCGTCGGCAAGCTGATGCTGGCCTTCACCTGCTTTTGGACCTACATCGCGTTCTCGCAGCTCCTGCTGATCTGGATCGCGGGCCTGCCCGAGGAGACGCCGTTCTACATCACCCGCTTCGGGGCGGGCTGGGCCTGGGTGGGCGGCTTGCTGATCGTCGGACATTTCTTCCTGCCGTTCGGCGCGCTGCTTTCCCGCTCGCTCAAGCGCGACCCGCGCAAGCTGACGGTGGTCGCCATCTGGATCCTGTTCATTCACTACGTCGACATCTTCTGGCTGGTGATGCCGACGCTGCACCCGGAAGGCTTCGCCGTGCACTGGACCAACGTCACCGCGTTCCTGGGCGTCGGTCTGGTCGCCATCGCCTTCGCGGTCTCGCGGCTGCGCGGCCACTTCGCGATCCCGGTCAAGGATCCGTACCTCGCCGAATCGTTCCGGTACAGGCCATGAGCACCCACGGCGATTCAGAGCACGATCCGCACGGACACCAGTCCGAGGATCATATCGCCTTCGGCAAGGTCATCCTGGTCGGCGTCTTTTCGTTGGTCACTTTCGTGGCCGGCGTCTTCTGGTCAACCGCGATCCTCCACCGGGACACCAAGCGCGCGGTGGAGTCCACCGGCCTCGCCCCCGCGCCGGTGCTCGGCAAGACCGAGATCGGCATCGTCGATCAGGTTCCGTTCAGTGGCGATCATCGGCTGGCGGATTGGCGGCGGGAGCGGTCCGCGCGCCTCAACGGTTACGGATGGATCGATCGCGGCCAGGGGATCGCCCACGTCCCGATCGAGCGCGCGATGGAGGCGGCCGCCGCTGGGGCGCTGCCCGCGGGGGCGCCGCGATGAGTCTCCGGGGCTTGAAGATGTTTGCCCTCGCGGCGGTCGCGCTGGCCGGCGCCAGCGCCCAGTTGCGCGCCGAGCCGCAGGTCGTCTTCCCGCAGGGGAGCGATCAGCCGCTGGCGGCCCTGCAAGACATCGACGTCATCGAGCATCTGGGCGAGCACATCCCCAGCGGGTTGACCTTCACCGACGTGGCCGGTCGCCCGGTCGCCCTCGACGTGCTCCTCGGCCGTGGCAAGCCGGTGGTGGTGACGCTCGGCTACCACCGCTGCCCGATGTTGTGCGGGCTGGTGCTCGACGGTCTGGCCAAGGCGACTCACGGGTCGGGGCTCAAGCTCGGCAAAGACTTCACGGCCGTCGACATCAGCATCGATCCGGCGGAAGATCCCAAGCTGCTCGCGCAGAGCCAGCACCGGGTGCTGGAGCTGGCCGGCAACGGGGCGACCGCCGCCGAGTGGCCCTTCTGGCTCTCGACCACCGATGGGGCGGCGGCGGCGCGTGCGCTGGCGGATGCGGTCGGCTTTCGCTACAAGTTCGACCCGCACTCGAAGCAGTTCGCGCACGACGCCGTGGCCTTCGTGCTGACGCCCGAGGGCGTGATCGCGCGCTACCTCTACGGCGTCGATTATCCGGTGCGCGACTTCCGGATGGCGGTGGTGGAGGCCAGCGGCGGACGGGTCGGGACCTCGCTCGATAAGGTCATCCTCGCCTGCTACAAGTACGACCCCACCACCCGCCGGTACGCGCCGTTCGTCATGGCCTTCATGCGGATCGGCGCGCTGATGGTGTTCTTCGCCCTGGCCGGTCTTTTGACCGTGCTCTGGCGAAAGGAGCTCGCGATGAAGAAGCGCGTGGTCCCCCGGCCTCCGCGCCAGCCTCGAGCCGATGGGAGTGTGGCATGACGGCCCTCGACGATCTGATGCGCCGGCTGCTCTGGCTGCCCGACGCCCGCTCGACCTTCGCGGTCCCGGTCGACCGCCTGCACTTCTTCGTCATCACGGTGACGATGATCGCCTCGACGATCACCGGCCTGCTGGCGTTCGTCTTCTTCTTCAAGTACCGCGAGCGCCGCCCCAAGCAGTCGACGCCGGTGGTCGTGCCCAGCGTGAAGTTCGAGTTTGTCGTGATCGGGGTGCCGCTGTTCTTCTTCCTGCTCTGGTTCGTGCAGGGGTTCAAGGATTACGTCTGGTACACGACGCCCCCCAAGAACGCCACCGACGTCTACGTCATGGCGAAGAAGTGGATGTGGAAGTTCTCCTACGGCGGCGACGGCCCCAACGCGATCGGCACGCTGCACGTGCCGGCCAATCGCCCGGTGCGGTTGCTGATGACCAGCCGCGACGTCATCCACTCGTTCTTCGTCCCGGATTTCCGCATCAAGCAGGACGTGCTCCCGGGGCGCTACACCGAGACCTGGTTCGAGGCGACCAAACCGGGCCGCTACCAGATCCTCTGCTCGCAATATTGCGGGACCTGGCACTCGCAGATGTGGGGCGAGATCGTGGTCATGCCGGGGCCCGAGTACGACCAGTGGATGATCGATCAGAAGCGGGGGCTGGCCGCGCGGGTCGACACCGGCGGCGACGACGGCCCCAGCTTCCACGGCTCGATCGTCGAATACGGCAAGAAGATCGCCATGGCGCAGGGCTGCGTCAAATGCCACTCGCTCGACGGCGAGCCGCACATCGGGCCCACCTGGCTCGATCTCTACGGCAAACTGGAGGTGCTGGAGAGCGGCGAGACCGTAACCGTCGACGAGGCCTACCTGACCGACTCGATGATCGACCCGCGCGGGAAGATCGTGAAGGGCTACAAGCCGGTGATGCCGACCTACAAGGGCCGGCTCGCGGCGCCCGAGGCCGCGGCGCTGGTCGAGTTCATCAAGTCCTTGCGGACGCAGAATCTCGAGACCGTCCCCTCGAAGGAAGCGATTTATGAGTCAGCCAAGCCAGCTCCACGAAAATAAGCCCCCGGTCTACCCGGCGGTGAATTACCTGAACGCCGATCGGGGCGTCTGGTCGTGGCTCACCACCATCGATCACAAGCGGATCGGGGTCATGTACCTGGTCTCGGTGTTGCTCGCGTTCCTGCTGGGCGGAATCTTCGCGATGGCGCTGCGGATCGAGCTGCTCACGCCCGGCCCCACCATCATGGGCGCGAACACCTACAACCGGATGTTCACGCTGCACGGCGTGGTCATGATCTTCCTCTTCATGATCCCGGCCATCCCGGGCGTGTTCGGCAACTTCTGTCTGCCGCTCATGCTGGGCGCCAAGGACGTCGCGTTCCCCAAGCTGAACCTACTGTCGCTCTACCTCTACTGGACGGGTGCGGCGATCGCGCTGGGCGGCATGATCATGGGCGGAACCGACACGGGGTGGACCTTCTACGCGCCCTACAGCACCTCGACGCCAATGACCTTGTTCCCGGTCCTGCTGGGGATCTTCCTGCTCGGTTTCTCGTCGATCGTGACGGGTCTGAACTTCATCGTCACCATCCATACGTTACGTGCGCCCGGCATGGGCTTCATGCGGATGCAGCTGTTCGTGTGGGCGATCTATGCGACCAGCATCATCCAGGTGCTGGCGACGCCGGTCATCGGCCTCACGGTCTTGCTGGTCGGGATCGAGAAGGTGGGCGGCTTCGGCCTCTTCGACGCGACCCGGGGCGGCGATCCGGTGCTGTTCCAGCACATGTTCTGGTTCTACTCCCACCCGGCCGTCTACATCATGGTGCTCCCGTCGATGGGCGTGGTCAGCGAAGCGATCGCGACGTCGGCGCGAAAGAACATCTTCGGCTATAAAATGATCGCCTACTCGTCGCTGGGGATCGCGTTCGTCGGCTTCTTCGCCTGGGGACACCACATGTTCGTCTCCGGGCAGTCGCCGTTCAACGACGGCGCCTTCGCCGTGATCTCGATGCTGGTGGGAGTCTTCACCGCCATCAAGGTGTTCAACTGGGTCGCGACGCTCTATCGCGGCTCCATCGCGGTCAAGACACCGCTCATCTACATCTGCGGCTTCCTGTTCTTCATCGTCTTCGGGGGGATGACCGGGATCGCCGTCGCCACCGTGTCGCTGGACGTCCACTGGCACGACACCTACTTCGTCATCGCGCACTTCCATTTCATCATGGTGGGCGCCGTGATCATGGCGTTCCTGATCGCGCTGCACTACTGGTTCCCCAAGATGTTCGGGCGGAAGTATCACGAAGGGTGGGGGATGGTGGCGGCGTCGCTCATCGTCCTGGGCTTCAACGCCACCTTCATCCCGCAGTTCTTGATGGGGAACGGCGGGATGCCCCGCCGCTATTACATGTATCCGGAGCGGTTTTGGGCGCTCAACGTGGCGTCGACCGCGGGCTCGTCG
>JADGRB010000080.1 GCA_017881315.1 Pseudomonadota bacterium | reverse complement strand
GGTGGGCGCCGACGGATGCGCGGCCCTGACGGGCGGCCTCCTTCCGGAGCGCTGGCTGGAACGTGGCCGGAGCGTCCTCGTCGGGTTCGCGGCGGGCGTTCTTCTCGGGACGACCCTCCTCGACCTCCTGCCGGGAGCCCTCGTCGAGGTCTCCGGAAAGGTCGTCTTCGTGTCGACCCTAGGAAGCGTGAGCGCGATGGCATTTCTCGAGTGGGCGATCGGCCGCCGCAGTCCCGGAAGCTCCGGAGCGCGCTTGGCCGCGACGCTGCTGGGCGCGGATGCCTTTCACAACACGGCCGACGGCGCGGCGATCGCGGCGTCGTTCCTGATTTCACCGCGCCTCGGCATCGTCACGGCCGTCGCGGTCATCGTTCACGAGGTCCCCGAGGAGCTCGCCGACTACGTGTTGCTCCGCAACGCCGGCCTCACCCGGGCCCGAGCCCTCCTGGCGATGAGCGGCGTACAGTTGACGGCCGCGATTGGGGCCGCCATCACCCTGCTCTCGTCCGCGATCTGGCGCCACGTCTCCGGCGTGGTTCTCGCCGTCGCGGCGGGAACGTTTCTCTACATCGGCCTGGTCGACCTGCTGCCGTCGGTCTGGCGCTCTGACCCGGGCCGGGCACGGGCACGGGCGGAGGCAGTGACCGGTCTGCTGGCCGGGCTGGCGCTGACCGTTTTCGAGTCCTTCTGGTAATCCCCGAGAAAATTGCGCCCGCCTGAGGACGGCCGCGCAAAGTTCGCGCGAAAACCAGCGGGCGAGACCTCCCAGGTCATTGGCGCCGACGGTCCACCTGTGCTGGCACTCAAGCTGCAGAACAGAGAAGCGTGTCCAACACGAGCCAAGGGAACACCATGCAAGACCAAGCTCCTTCCGCATCGAAGAATGGCCGGCAGACCGTCAGCCCCATCCTCGCGATTCCCGAGCCCGCTCCGGCGCTGGGGTTCGTGGGCTGGTTCGAGGCGATCGGCCTCCCCGACGCCCCGGAGGTGGGCGGCAAGGGGGCGAATCTGGGCGAGCTCACCCGCGCCGGGCTGCCGGTGCCGCCGGGATTCGTGCTTGGCGCGAGCGCCTTCCGCGCCGCCATCGACGCGAGCGCCACCGGGGCCCAGCTGCGCACGCTGTTCGCAGCGACGGATCCGGATCGGCAGACCGGGCTGGCGACCGCCTGCACCGAGATGCGGCGGTTGGTCCGCGAAGGCGGGCTCCCGGCGAGCGTCCGCGAGCCCCTGATCGCGGCCTACGGGCGCCTCGGCACGGACGTTCGGGTGGCGGTCCGCTCTTCGGCTACTTCGGAAGACAGCGCCGGCGCGTCGTTCGCGGGCATGCACGAAACCTTCACCAACGTCGCAGGTGAGGCCGCTCTGGTCGAGGCCGTGCTGGCCTGCTGGGCGTCCGCCTTCGGCGAGCGCGTGATCGCCTATCGCAAGGCGCAGCACATGACGGAGATGCCGGCCATCGCGGTGGTGGTCCAGAAGATGGTCGACTCGGTCCGCGCCGGCGTCATGTTCACCGCGGATCCCGCGACCAGCGACGTCACGCGTATCGTCATTGAAGGGGCGTTCGGCCTCGGGGAATCCGTGGTGAGTGGCGCGGTCGAGCCCGACACCTACACGCTCGCCAAAGACGGCCCGCGCCTCCTCGAAGTGCGGGTCGGGCACAAGGCCTTCAAGCTGACCAGAAACGCGAGCGGCCAGCAGGTCCAGATCGCGCTCTCGGGAGAAGAAGCCTCGGCGCGCGTTCTTTCCGACGATCAAACGATCGAGCTCGCGCGGCTCGCCTTGGCGGTCGAACGCCACTACGGCAGCCCGCAAGACCTGGAGTGGGCCGAAGAGAACGGACGGTTCTTCCTGGTTCAATCGCGGCCGATCACGACCTTGACGCCGCCGGCCGAAGCCCACGCGGTCCTGGTCACCGGCCTCGGCGCATCGCCGGGGATCGCGGTCGGCCGCGTGCGGAAGCTCGCCAGCCCCGCCGAGGGCGGGAAGCTTCAAGACGGCGAGATCTTGGTGGCCGCCATGACCTCACCGGACTGGGTACCGACCATGCGGCGCGCCGCCGCCGTGGTGACCGACGCGGGCGGGATGACCTGCCACGCCGCGATCGTGAGCCGCGAGCTCGGCGTCCCCTGCGTGGTCGGCGCGCGCACGGCCATGAAGGTGCTGCGCGACGGCGAGCTCGTCACTGTGGATGCGAAGCGCGGCCGGGTACTGGGAGGTGACGTGCGCGCCGAAAGCGGCGCGCCGGCCAAAGAAACCGCCCTCTCGGTCATCAGCCCGGACCGTGAAATCGACCGCCAGAACGCGGCCTCGGCGCTGATGATCGAGCCGCTCGCGACCCAGCTCTACGTCAACCTGGCCATCCCGGACCAAGCCGAACGCGTGGCGGCCTTGCCCGTCGACGGGGTCGGTCTCCTCCGCGCGGAGTTCATGATCACCGAGGCGCTCGGGGGCAAGCATCCGCGCAAGCTCATCGCCGAAGGTGGCCGGAAGGTCTTCGTCGATGCCATGTCGCGGGCATTGCTCCGTATCACGCGCGCTTTCGCGCCACGCCCGGTCGTGTACCGCACGTACGATTTCCGGACCAACGAGTTCCGCGGCCTGGCGGGCGGCGAGGAGTTCGAGCCGCACGAGGAGAACCCGATGATCGGCTACCGCGGCTGCTTTCGCTACGTCCAGGACCCAGAGCTGTTCTCGCTCGAGCTCGAGGTCTTGGCCGCCGTGCGCGCCGAAACCCCGAACCTGCACATCATGATTCCTTTCGTCCGTACCCGCTGGGAGCTGGAGGCGTGCCTCGAGATGATCGCGCGCAGTCCGCTCGGCAAGCAGCGTGGCCTCAAACGGTGGGTCATGGCCGAGGTGCCCTCCGTCGTGTTCTGGCTTCCGGAATACGCGCGCATGGGAATCGACGGTGTCTCGATCGGGTCGAACGATCTGACGCAGCTGATACTGGGCGTCGACCGCGACAGCCAGACCTGTGCCGAGCTCTTCAACGAGGAAGATCCGGCGGTGCTGGACGCCATCGCGCGCATCGTGGCCGCCTGTCGGGCGGCGGGCATCACATCGTCGCTGTGCGGCCAAGCGCCCTCGAATCGTCCCGGCTTCGCCGAGCGTCTGGTCTCCTACGGCATCACCTCGATCTCCGTGAATGCCGACGCCGTGGGCGCCGCCCGCACCGCCATCGCCCGCGCCGAGCACAAGCTGCTCGTCGACGCCGGCCGAGCGCGGCTGGCCGCGGCCGGGCAGGCGGGTCCACTGCCCTGAGCCGCAGGGCAGGCTCGGCGCGCCCGCCCGTCAGGCCCGCCCGTCGCCGGGCTTCGCGTGCACGATCAGCAGGGGCCGCGACGATTTCCGCGCCACCTCTTCCGACACCGAGCCGAGCAACAGACGGCCGACGCCCGTCCGTCCGTGGGAAGCGAGCGCGATGATGTCCACCTCCAGTCGCTCCGCCGCGGCCAGGATGGCCCCCGCGGCGAACTGGCCCTCCAGCACCGATACGCGCGTGCCGATTCCGCGCTCCGCGGCTTCGGCGGGAACCAGCGCGCGCAGCTTCGACTCGACCACGGAGCGCTCGTTGTCCGAGAGCGCAACAGAAGCCTTGAAAGCAGGATTGCCGACTCCTTCCTCGCGCCCGCGCTCGTGGATGAAGCAGAGCTCGACTCGGCCTCCCCCCGCCAGGAGTCCGTAAGCCGGCAAGATGGCCTCTTTCGCGATATCCGAGAGGTCGCAGGCGAGCAGCACCGACCGATAACGGGGGATGTGGTGCTGTTCGCGCTGAATGGTCTCGGGGATGCAAAACACCGGAATCGAGGCGGATCTCAGCACTGAGCTGGGCGCGATCGGCGTCCAGTGACCGAAGCGGTGCTTCGGTATCCCGATGACGAGCGCGTCCATACCGAGCCCGCGCGCATCGTCCGCCAACTCCTCGCCGGCGTCGCGAACGGCCACGCGGAATCGAATTGGCGGGGCGTGCGCTCCGGCGAGCGCCGCCGTCTCGCGGCGCAGATCGCGCTCGATCAGCTTGAGCAGCTCGGGATGACCTTCGCGTCCGAGCCACGGCTCTTCGAGACCGTATCGGGCGGCCTCCTGAGGCGGCCAGTAAGCCCGCACCAACGAGACGTCACTGCCGGCGGCCCGCGCGGAGGTACGGACCCAGAAGAACACGGCCTCGCTCGCGCTCGATCCGTCGGTCGCGACGGCCAGGCGGAGCGGGCGCGACGAGTCCCAGCATTCGAGATCGACGCCATCTTCGCGCGTGACCAGCACCGGACAGGGCGCATGGCGGACCACCTGTTCCGCGCAGCTTCCCAGAAACAATCGCGCGGCCCCCTTCCGTCCGTGGGTGCCCACGACGATGAGCGAGGCGCCGGAGGCGCGGGCCACTTCGACAACGATGTCCGCCGCCGCACCCAACACGACGCGCGGCTCGACGGTGATACCCGTCCGTCTGATCTCAGCCGCTTGACGCTCGACCTCCGTCTGCGCGGCGATGAACATCTCCTTGGCCCAGTCGACCGATCCGACGGGCGCGTCGAAGAAATCGACCGGCATCGACGCCAGCGCGTGGAGGAGCAGGAGCGGCTCGCCCCGCCGGCGTGCCAGCGCCGCGGCCAGTCGCGTCGCCGTCCGCGAGCAGGGGGAGAAATCGGTCGCGCAAAGGATCGTGCTCATGACATCTTTCGTTGCAGGTCGGGTGCCAACCTTCTTTCAGCGGGCGTGCCGAAGCCGACGAATGAGACGTCCGGGTGATTCGCTCCAGCGGTGAGCCAGGCTCCGGCGCACTTGCTGCGCGGAGCTCGGGTTCGAACGCAAAATCTTCGCACTTCTAGCGAAGGCATCGCGATACCGGCGCGTGGCCTCTTTATTGCTCAAGCCCGAGGAATGGAAAAATCCAGCGGAACAGCACTCTTGGGCCTCTCGATCTTCGCGGGCGTCGTGTGGACGGCGTCCTGCGCGAGCCAGGAGGCGGCACACCAACCGCCTCAGGAAGCACAGCTCACCCAGGCGATCTCCCCCCCCCAACGGCAAGATTTACCAGAGCCGCTTTCACCCGCGGCGCGCGCGATCTTGAAGGGGCGCATGGCCTCTCATGCACGCGACATGGGCGAGCTCGTCTCCGCCATCATGCTGCTCAAGTACCCGGAGATAGCGCAACGGGCGGACGCCATTGCGGCGGACGTCAACCTGAGTCGCCCAGTCACGCACGACGCGACCGAGCTCAACTCCTCGCTGCCCGAAAAGTTCTTCGTGCGCCAGGACGACCTCAAGGCGGCGGCGCGGGTGCTGGGCGACGCCGCGCGAAATCTGGATCCCTACCGAGTCGCGAATGCCTACGGTCGGCTGTCGGAAGGCTGTGTGCAATGCCATGCGGACTATCGCCCGCGCAACTGAGCGGACGACGAGGAGACCTCATGCCGACCAAAAAGACCGATCTGGACATTCGGAACGACGTCCTGCGCGAGCTGGCCTGGGATAGTCGGATCGCGGAAAAGCAGATTGGCGTTCAGGTCGAGGACGGCGTCGTGACCCTGGGCGGGACTGTCGATAGCTTGGCCACGCGGAACGCGGCGGCGGAGGCCGCGCACCAGGTGGCGTGCGTCAGGGATGTCGCGAACGAGCTCCAGGTGGAGACGGCCGCCCACCTGACCGACACCGAGATCGCCAAGGCCGTGCGTCATGCGCTCGAGTGGGACGCCCTGCTCCCGGACCGGGAAATTCGATCGACAGTCGGCGCTGGCGTGGTGGCGCTGGAAGGAATAGTGGCGACCCCCATCCAACGAGAAGAGGCGGAGAGCACCATCGCTCGGCTCAAAGGGGTCAAGCACGTCGACAATCGGCTCCAGGTCAGGCTTCTCTCGGAGCCGGACGCCGTCGTGGCGTCCATCCGGCAGGCGCTGAACCGACGCGCGGTGCGCGAAGCGGATCGGATCCACGTCCGCGCCGGCGACGGCGGGCAGGTCATCGTGGAAGGGATCGTGCAATCGGCGGAGGACCGGTGCGCGGTGCTGGGGGCGATCCGGGGCACCGGCGGCGTCCAGACCATCGAAGACCGCCTCTCCGTGGAACCGACCGCTCCCCCTGCGCGCCGAAGAACGCCATGATCTCGTCGTGCTTGCGCTGGGCGTCGCGCCGGCCAAGGTCGATGAGCTGCCGCGCAAACCCGCCGTCGAAGAGAAGATACGAGAGGAAGTCTGCCTCGTTGGCGGTATCTCCCCGGGCCATGCGGGTGAATCTGTTCTCGATGAAGCTTCCATGTCGGGCCCGAAACTGGCGCGACCTGACGTACTCGGCGCTCATTTTTCCGATGTCCTCGGAGGCCTGGATTTGAAGCAAGGGGATGGCGCCGATGGGCGCGCCCCCCGCCTGGGCCAGCTCCTCGTTGAGTTGCTGGACGAAGGTCGATCCGAAACGCCGCTCTCCGGCAGATAGCAGGCGGTTGATGAGCTCCAGTTGCTGGATGTCTCCATCGACCCGGTCGAGCGTCAACGCATTCAGGGTCTTGCCGAGCAGGAAGAGCGGCCCCGGAAACAGCTTCTGCCTCGGCGGGCCCGCCGCGACTCCGTCGTCCACGGGAAGCGCGCGCGGGTTGACGACGACGATGGCCTCCGCCCCGAGCCGCCGGGCCGGAGACAGCGGGACATGCTGTCGAAGAGAGCCGTCGCAATACATCTCCCCCTTGATGCCAACCGAGGGAAACAAGAAAGGGATCGCGCTCGACGCCATCACATGCCCCGCGCCGAGAGTCACCGGGATGGCCGAGGTGCGTCCCCACGGCTGAAGCGCCGGCGCCTTGCCGCCACGTTGAAAGAACACCGTCGTGCGCCCGGTCGCCACGTTTGTCGCGCTGACAGAGGCTGCCTGGAGACGCCCGCTGCGGATTTGATCGGTGATCCGTCGGAAGTCGAGCCGCGCCGTGAGCAGCGCTTCGAGGGGTCTGGTGTCCAGAATGCCGCCCCGATTCGCGTCGGACGACGCCTTTCGGGGTGGGTGGCCGAGGAGGGCGCGCAGCATGTTGAAGGCCCGCCGCTTGTCGACGTGAATGACGTCCTCGATCTTGAGGCTGGTCCATTGATCGGCGAAGGCACGCACGGCTGTCCCCGGATCATCGGCCGACGCGGCCAGCCCGCAGGCATGAATGGCGCCGATCGAAGTTCCGCAGACGACGTCGATGGGGAGAGGCCGGCGCAGCTCTGCCGCCACGCGATCGAAGAGGTAGTCGAGGACGCCGATCTCGTAGGGTCCCCGAGCGCCCCCGCCGGCCAGGACCCACCCGACGCGCGCCGGCTCTACACTCGCGTGACGGACGCGCCTCATGGTAACGCCCAGGTCTGGTCAGCCATGGCTTCGCCCGGACCCAACCTTGGATCCAAATCGGTCGCGCGCTGGCCTCGGCAGACTGGAGTGTGTGTATGCGCCCCCCCTGATCGGCGCCAGCGTCTCACCGGCTACTGTGACCACATTTCCACCCCGCCGCTTGGCTGCGTAAAGCGCGCTGTCCGCGGCCTCGATGAGCCGAGCGGCGTTTTCTGTGCTGGGTGAGGCGGACGCGACGCCGAACGAGGCGGTGACCGCGATGGCCTCGCCGTGAAACCGCGTGGGCTCGGCTTCGAGCCGGGCCCGAGCCCGTTCCGCCCATGCCGCGGCGTCGGGTGCTTCGGTGTGCGGCAGGATTGCGGCCAGCTCTTCGCCGCCGTAGCGCGCGATGACGTCGCCGGATCGCTTTCCGGCCTCGAGCAAGGCTGCGACGTGCCGGAGCACCTCGTCTCCTGCGAGGTGCCCGTGGCGGTCGTTGACGCTCTTGAAGCGATCGAGGTCGATCATGACGAGGGCGCAGGGGACGTCATATCGCTGAGTCCGGTCGAGCTCCATGTTCAGCCGCTCATCGAAGCTCCGCCGATTCTGGATCGCGGTGAGCGCGTCGATCGTCGATAGCTCGTGCAACCTCTGGGATAGCGTCGCCAGGTCGCGGTTGCGCTCGACGAGTAGGTCGTCTCGGTGACCGATCAGTCTGCCCACGATTGCGAAGATCGTCATCCCTCCAACTGCGAGCGCCAGCGAAAGGCGAAAGGGATCGAACCTGTACCCGGTCGCTGCCGAGTGGATGAGAAGACCGATCGGAGCCAGGAATCCAATCGCGGCTCCCAGCAGCGTATAGCGGGTCGAGGTCGTCACCGGTTCGGTCCCCTCTCTAGGCCAGGTTCTCGTTACTACACCGTCGCCAGAAGCAGCGAGAGCAGGGTCTCCGCGCGGTCGCGGAACTGATGGACGTCGGGGATCAGGTGCTGCGACGGGGGCGCCAGCTGGTCCACGAGGCGTGAAAACACGCGAGCGTTTCGTGATCCGACGGCGAGCACCCCGAGCACCCCGCGTCCGATCTCCTGCCGGAGGAATGCGACAATCTTTTCCATCGTATAGCGCCTGCCTGGTCCGGTCTGATTCTCCAGGTCCCGGATCATCTCCTGAATGACCGGGAGCTGACGCAGCAGCAACGAACGAGCTTCGTCCTCAGCGCGGGGGGGAGCGAGCAGAGCCCCTGGGCTGGGGACCGAGCAGTCGTCTTCGCTGGGGCGGCTCGATGTGCTCATCATTGGTCTCCTCGCGTCGCCTGGGGCCCTGAGGGGGCCTTTTGCAAGAAGCGTGCGCCAGCCTGTCGCTGGAAACTCCAGGTCAATCGAAACTGGTTGGCGCGAACTCTGCGCCGTCTGGAGGTTGATCCTGCAAGGATTGCGCGGTCGTCTCGCGGTCCTGTCCTACTGGGCGAGGACCTGCATGATCTCGCCGAGCAGCTTCTTGGCGCTGGCCTCGGGACGTTGAAAGGAGTTGCGCCCAATGATGCTTCCGAAACCGCCTCCTTCCCGGATGGCCTGCGCCTCCTCGAGGATCTCCTGGTCGCGGGCCTTGAGGGCGCCGCCCGAGAAGATGACGACCCTCCTTCCGTTGAAGGTCGCCTGAACGACATGCCGGATGCGCTCGGCCAGCGTGGCGATGGGGATCTTCTCCCGCTCGTAGACCTTGGTCGCCTCGGCCTGTTCGACGTACGAGGTCGGGACCTTGACCTTGATGACGTGCGCGCCCATCTCGGCCGCAAGGTGGGCCGCGTAGGCGGTCACGTCGACCGCCGTCTCGCCCTCCTTCGAGAGCGCGCCACCGCGTGGGTACGACCAGACGACGACACAAAGACCGCGGACCTTTGCCTCTCGCGCGATGTCCCGTAAGCGCTCGTACATGGCGAAGCGCTGTGCCGATCCCGGATAGATCGTATACCCAACACCGACGCACCCGAGCCGAAGCGCGTCGTCCACCGAGCCGGTCAGCGCGGCGGTGGGCTCCTTCTCCTCGCCCAACGTGTCGTGGCCGTTGACCTTGAGAATGAGCGGGATCTGCCCCGCGAATTCGCGCGCTCCGGCCTCGATGAACCCGAGTGGCGCCGCGTAGGCGGAGCAGCCGGTCTCGATGGCGAGGCGATAGTGGTAGAGGGGATCGTAAGCGGGCGGATTCATGGCGAAGCTACGCGCCGGACCGTGCTCGAATCCTTGATCGACCGGGAGAATCAGGAGCCGCCCGGTTCCCGCGAGCCGCCCGGCGGTGAACAAACGCGCCAGGTTGGTCAGCGTCCCGGGATTGTCGCTCTCGTACCAGCCCAGGATCTGCCGTACGCGCTCGGTCATGGCGTTCATGGGCCAGGACCGTTGCGACCAGCGTGCCAGCCCGCGGCGGCGCATTGCGCGGCACCCATGGTCTTCATCTTGCACTCACTTCTGAGCGGAGGTGCTGCAATGAACGTGCGCGAAGTGATGACGAGCGAGAATCTACTGACGATCGGTGAGGACGATACGCTGGCCGCTGCCGCGCACCGGATGACCTGGGGCAAGTGTCGGCACCTGCCGGTCGTGCGAGACGGCGAGGTGGTCGGGATCCTCTCGGAACGCGACCTCCTCGCCTGGCATGGCAAAGGTCACCGGCTCGACGGGCCCGAGGATCTCGTTCGGGCCGCCATGGTCAAACCGCCGATTGTCGCGGTTGCCGACGAGGATCTGGGCGAGGTGGCGGCGCGGATGATCTCGGAGCGGATCGGCGGCCTCCCGGTCGTCCTCCATGGCCGACTCGTCGGCATGATCACCAGCAGCGATCTCCTGGGGCATATCGTCGCCCAGATGTACACGCCGGCACCGGATCGCGGCTGAGGCGCGATTGCCGGCCCGACCTCAACCCGTCTTGCTCCCGTATTGGTTACGATGCACGAAGTCCTCGAGATCGCGCCGGACCCGTAGATACTCTGGTTCCACCAGCGGATAGCCGATGCGACAGGCGAACCCGATCCGAAGCGGATCTGGGATCCCGAGGAGCTTCTTGACCTCGGCTTCGACGTCGGGACCCGACATCGCGCTTTGCACCTGGAAGCCGATGCCCAGCGAGCTGGCCGCCAGCCACATGTTCTCCAGCAAGCATCCGAGACTCATCATGCCGAGCACGTCCCCTTCGGAAGCCGGTGCGCGGCGGCGTGGATCGTAGAGAACCACCAGCAGCGCGGCGCTCGCGCGAGCCGCTTCGCCGAGAATCGAATGGGGGTGCGCTTCATCGAAGGGGGCCGTGAGGCTGGGCATCCTCCACGAGGGGGGGAACATCTGGCCGTGCAGGCCGACCTTCCGCCGACGCAACTCCTCGTCGGAGAAGGAGAGTTGCTCGTAGTTCTCCCGGATGAAGACCTCGGAAGCTTGGCTGCGGATGTTCGCAATCGCATCGAGGAGCTTCCGATCGTCGACCACCACGATCTCGAAATTCTGCATGTTGTGCGCGGTCGGCGTCCATCGCGCAGCGTCGAGAATCGCCCGCAGATGCTCGGCCGGCACGGGACGCTCGCGATCGAACGGCACGCGGGCGGACCGCCTCTCTCGAATGATCTTCAGGATGCTGTCCATGGTTCCCTCTCTCGCGAGTTACGAGCAATTAACGTGCCGTTGGCTGCGAGTCGTGTGGGGACCGGGCGAAGACTCGCAGGCATGCAGGTCCCGCCGGTCTGGCCATGGTAAAGCAAGACATGGTGATTGCTCGACTCGACGAAGAGCCCCAGGCCGATCGTGCGGGCGCTTGCGGACGATTCCTCGGCGGCGCAGGCGCGCAGTGAGCGCCGCCAAGGCCGCCGGCGCCAAGCCAGCGCGTCTCACCTATCACGATGACGCTTTCATCGACAGTGACGACGCGCGTCCGCTCCGGATTCTGGCCGAATATCTGGATCCGCTGTACCGCCTGCGGCGAGAGCACATTCACGACACGGTGGTCTTCTTCGGATCGGCTCGAATCACGGCGGACGGGCCCTTTGGGCGGTACTACCAAGAAGCGCGCGAGCTGGCCCGCCTGCTCACCGTCTGGTCGAAGACCTTGCCGGGCAACCAGCGGTTCGTGGTCTGCTCGGGCGGCGGGGGCGGGATCATGGAAGCGGCCAACCGGGGCGCGACCGAAGCCGGGGGTCGAACCATTGGGCTCAACATCGGCCTGCCCCACGAACAACGGCCGAATCCCTACGTCAAACCCGAGCTCCTGTTCGAGTTTCACTACTTCTTCATGCGCAAGCTCTGGTTCTCGCACTTGGCGCGCGCGTTGATCGTTTTCCCGGGAGGGTTCGGCACGCTCGACGAGCTGTCCGAGCTTTTGACCCTCAGCCAGACCCAGAAGCTGGAGCGCCAGATCCCGATCGTCCTGTACGGCTCGAGCTACTGGAACGAGATCTTGAACTTCGAGGCCCTGGTCCGGCACGGAATGATCGACCGATCCGATCTCGACCTGATCTCGTTCGTCGACGATCCGGCAGCGGCGCTCCGGCTGCTTCAAGCGAAGCTGCCCACCCACCCCGAACCGGTAACCCCCGCCTTCGCGAAATCGCGCAAACCGGGCGGGACCGGTACCCCACAAGCCGGCCCCGGCTCGACCGGCGGCAGGCCTTGATCGAGCTGACGTTCCTGGGGGCGGCGCAGGCCGTCACCGGCTCCAAGCACCTCCTGCGCACCAGCCGCGCCTCCGTGCTCCTGGACTGCGGGCTCTTCCAGGGGCGCCGCCGGGAATCGTTCCAGAAGAACCGCAACATCCCCATCGACGGAACCAAGCTGGACGCGGCGGTGCTCTCGCACGCCCATATCGACCACTCGGGCGCCCTGCCCCTGCTGGGAGGCACCGGTTTCAACGGGCCCATCTATGCGACCTCGGCGACGCGCGATCTCTGCGCGCCGATGTTGCTGGACGCGGCCGCCATCCAAGCGGCCGATGCACGGCATATCGCCAAGCTCATCGCGCGCGGCGCAACCGATCTCGAGCCGGTCGAACCGCTCTACAGCGCCGACGATGTCGTGTCCGTGCTGGGCCAGATGGTCGGGTTGCCGTACCACCAAACCCACCAGATCGCGGACGGCGTATCGGTGACGTTCCTCGATGCCGGTCACGTCCTGGGCAGCGCCATCGTCGTCCTCGACATCGAGGATGAAGGCCGCAAGCTGCGGCTCGCCTTCACCGGCGATCTCGGCCGGCACCACCTCCCCATCCTGCGCGATCCGCAGGTGCCCCAGGGCATCGACTGCTTGATGAGCGAGAGCACCTATGGCGATCGGTTGCACGCCCCCATCGGCGAGATGGCGGACGAGTTGGCGGCTGTCGTGTGCCGAACGCACGCGCGCGGTGGGAAGATCGTGATCCCGTCGTTCGCCCTCGAGCGGACCCAGGAGATCGTCTACGAGCTGAAGGGGCTTCGGGCCCGCAAGCGCATCCCCGAGATCCCCGTCTACGTGGACTCACCGCTGTCGGTGAAGCTCACCGACGTCTTTCGAATGCACCCCGAGTGCTACGACCGCGACGCGCGCGAGCTGCTGGCCGGCCAGGACTCGCCGTTTCAGTTCGAAGGATTGAAGTACGTTTCCGAGGTCGAGGACTCCAAGGCCATCGACATGGAGGAACGTCCGTCGATCATCATCTCGGCCAGCGGGATGTGCGAAGCCGGCCGGGTGCTGCACCATTTGCGGACGACCATCACGGACTCCAAGAACACCGTGGTGATCGTGGGGTTCCAGGCGCAATACACGCTCGGCCGGCGAATCGTCGAGCGGCGACGGGAAGTCCGGATCTTCGGCGTCCTGCAGCCGCTCCGCGCGGAAGTGGTGGTCCTCGATGGCTTCAGCGCCCACGCCGATCAAAAGGGCCTCATCGACTTCGCCGAGGGCGTGCGGAGCGGCGGACCCCTCCGCCAAATCATTCTCGTCCACGGCGAGCCTCCCGCCCAGGCGGCATTGGCCCGCGAGCTCGCCGCCCGCGGGTTCCCCACACCAAAGATCCCGGGTCCCGGAGAGCAGTTGCTGCTCTAAGTCCTAAGCGTTGACTTCCGAGCTCGCAATGGCTGCGCACTTCCGGAGGTTCGGCGCACTATTTGCGGGCCAATCGGGCCGCGCGCTGAGAAGAACGCGTTCCCGGCCGGCTCTGGCATGACTTCTGCTTTCCTGACCAATCAAGAAAGGAAGGGACGTCATGCTGTGGACTCTCGCTGTGCTTCTGGTGGTGTTGTGGGCATTGGGCCTGATGACCTCGTATACGCTGGGGGGCTTCATTCATATCCTCCTCGTACTCGCGGTGGTGGTGGTCGTGGTCCGTGTAATTCAGGGCCGTCGGATCACGTAATGATCGCTACCACCCTACGGCGCCGTCCGCAGGTTCGCGGGCGGCGGCCGTTGCGACCAGGCGTCGCGCTCGGACCGACCGCCTCCGCCGACGCCGCCAAGGCCGTCGGCGCTGCGGGCGAACGCGATAATTGGGCCGCCGATCACTCCACCATCGGAGCCTATTTACACGAGCTCCGGGCGTACCCGCTCATGACCCGAGAGGAGGAGCATGGCACCGCCGTTCGGTTTTCGAAGAACGCGGATTCGGCGCTGGCCGCCCGTCTCGTCACCGCCAACCTGCGCTTGGTCGTGAAGATCGCGCAAGAATATCGCCGCCAACACGACAACCTTCTCGACCTCATTCAGGAAGGTAACCTGGGCCTCATCCACGCCGTCGAGAAGTACGATCCCAACCGAGGCGTCAAGCTCTCTACATACGCCTCATGGTGGATCCGCGCTTACATCTTGAACTTCATCCTGAGCAATTCGCGTCTGGTCAAGATCGGCACGACGCAGCCTCAGCGCAAGCTGTTCTTCAACTTGCGCAAGGAACGCGAGAAGCAGGAGAAGCAGGGATATCAGGTGGAGGCCAGCCACCTCGCCGCCGCGCTCGGCGTCCGCGAGCAAGAGGTGATCGACATGGAGCGGCGACTCAACGCTTCCGAGACCTCTCTCGACGCGCCCATGGGCTCGGACGAGCAGAGTGCTCGGACGCTGGGCGACCTCTTGCCCGCGGGCGCCGCCACGCGCCCCGACCGAAAGGTCGAAGCAGCCGAGTTCGCTGGTCTCCTGAAGCGGAAGCTGCGCCGATTCGGCGCCACGCTGCACGATCGGGACCGGAAGATCTTCCGCGCCCGGATGCTCAGTGACGAGCCAGACAAGCTGGTTGACCTCGCCGAAGGCTTCGGGGTGACGCGCGAGCGCGTCCGTCAGATTGAAACGAGGCTGAAAAGGAGACTCCGCTCGTATCTGGAGACGGAGCTAGGACCGAGCGTACAGCCAGAGACTCTACTGAGCGAGGACTGACGATCGCACGGAGGCTCGTCGACCCGGCGGACCTGGCCAGTCAGAAGACCCAGCCCGCGGTCAACGAGCCGGACCCGTTCACACTGGGATTGAAGCCGATCCAACTGGGCGCGGTCCCGATCTCGTGCTCGTGCACGTAGTGTCGTCGGTGGAAGTGCGGAACCAGCACGCCAACCGCGGCGCCGGCCAGCGATCCCATTATCACGTCGGTCGGAAAGTGCTCTCCCGAGCGCACGCGTTCGTAGCTGACGAACGCGGTGAGGGCCGCACCCACGCCGAGCGTGATCCACGGGCGCGGAGATCGCGCCGGCGCGCGCATGAAGGCGAGGTAGGTGGCGGTGGCGCTGATGGCGCCCAGGTCGGCGGCGTGCTGGGAGAAGAACGAGAGCTGCAAGTCCGTGTTGTTCGCGCAGCCACCGGTCGTCGAGGAAGCGCAGGTTGCGTAGTCGATCGGCCGTGGGCGGCGGACGGCCACTTTGGTCACGTCGGTGAGGGTCCAGGTGAGCGTAATGGCTTCGGCGTAGATGACGCCGTCGACCAACATCGAACGCGGCCCCTGCCGCAGCCCGGACAAGACTGGGTCGAGCACCGCCCACCCGTAGGCCGTCCACAGGCCGATGTTCGAGTACAGGTTCGCGTGTGGATCGATCTTTTGGGTCACGGCGCCCCGGTCGATTCCAAGGAGGACGCTCGGATCGGCTGGCATGGTGGGCCTGATCTCCCCCGTGCTGAGGATGAGGCTCAACATCTCCGTGAAGCCCGCGCCGACGCCGATGAACACGCCATCCACCACCGGATCGACCGCGAAATAGTGCTGTTCCCCCGTCGACTGAGACGGCACTTTCTCAGCAGGCTGCGCTGAATCGTCGCCGCGTGCGATCGAAGGTTCGACGAGCCCCAAACCGACCAGCGCACAGCTGGAAAGCAGCCAGCTCACACGACACCACTTCTTTCGACGCGGTTTCATCGGAGACATCCGATTGCAAGGTTGGCTCCAACCCTCTTGATCGATCCGACGGAACCGGCACGCGAAATTCCTGCGCCGGAGCGTGAGACCGCGCGATCTCTTGCGTCGAATCAGCCCGCCGGACCGAGCCCGCCGAGATCGTCTATCAGGCGGTGGCTTCGCGGACGAAGCGGCCGAGGAGCTTGAAATCGACGGGCTTCGGCATGAAGGTCGCGCCCGCTTCTCTCGCCTGACTGATCGTTCCATCGTCCGTGTACGCGCTGATGACCACCGCGCGAACCTGCGTCCTGATCTTTCGGAACTGCTTGACGAAATCGGCGCCGCTCATTCCCGGCAACCGGTAATCGGTCACCACGACGTCCAGCTCGCTGTCGATCGCGTTCGAGAACGCCTCTTCGGCGCTCGCGGCCAACTGGGTGAGGTGGCCA
This sequence comes from Pseudomonadota bacterium, assembly GCA_017881315.1. Lineage (GTDB taxonomy): Bacteria > Myxococcota_A > Polyangia > Fen-1088 > Fen-1088 > JADGRB01. The sequence goes on along the minus strand of JADGRB010000080.1, from coordinate 1,115 downwards.
TCGATCTGGAGAATTTCGGCGATGTTTTCAGCAAGATCGACGTTATCGTCGATGATGAGCACCCGACGGCACAATACCCTTCCCATCGTTCCCACCCCCAGGATGCTAATGAGTAGCAGGCGCTTGGGGCCGCGGCCAGCGAAACCTGTTTGACCAACCTCCTTGAACCGGTGGTGGCTCACGATTCGGCGCCTCCCACAGGCCTGTCCGGAACCGAGAGTCGGAAGGTGGCCCCGCCATCCGAGGGGTCGAGGGTCACCGTTCCTCCATGCGCCTCGGCGATCCGCCGGCAGAGCGCCAGCCCCAGCCCATTCCCCTTCGCCTTGGTGGTGAACAGAGCCTCGAAGACCTGCTCACGCAGCTTGGCCGGAATGCCTGGCCCGTCGTCTCGGACGGTGAGGATGGTCACCGCGCCTTCACGTCGCCCTTCGATCCAGATGTGCCCCGCGGCGTTCATGGCCTGGCTCGCGTTGATGAGCAGATTCGTCAGGACGCGCCCGAGCTGATCGGTATCCGCATCGACCATCACCCCTTCCGGCACGTCGACGGACACCTGCACGCCCGGGGGAAGGTTCGCGTCGGAGACCGCCCGCACGACGAGCTCGCGCGAATCCACCGGCAGCCGATCGAGCGGCCGGCTTCGCGCCAGCTCCAGCAGATCGTTGATGGTCTTGCCCGCGCGTTGCACCTCCGAGTTGATCTTCGCCATGTGACGCTTCAAGACCGCATCGGGTAGCTCCATCTCATCGAGGCGCCGCGTCACCAGAAAGGCGGAAGTCTCGACCACGGCCAGCGGATTTCGGAGCTCGTGACCGATGCCCGCGGCGAATTGTCCGATGGTCGCCAGCCGCTCGGCGGTCCGATTCTTGGCCAGCAGATCGTCGCGGTAGGTCTCGAGCATGATGGCGAGCTCGATGTCGAGGATCTGATGCAAAGCAGCCAACATCCGGCGGAGCGAATCGGGGTCGAGGTTGGGCGTGTCGCGGAGGACGTCCACCGAACGTAGGCGGATCCGATCCATCGCGGTGAACATGTACATCTGCGGTAGGTTGATCCGCACGTGAACGCGACCGATGCGCGCCCGACGGGCAAAGTAGGCGTCGTCGTGCGGGCCG